>JBEGVK010000031.1:0-6053 GCA_041178405.1 Actinomycetota bacterium
GCACCCACGGCTGCCCATGTCCGCACCCGGCGACTGCACCGCAACGCCGACCTCGCCCGGCTCGGCACGTCGGTCGGCGCCGCCTACGCCACCACGGCTGCGCGCAAGGTGTTCGCGTCCGCCGAGCGGCGCATCGAACTCGACCGCGAGCGCGAACTGCGCACCGCCGAGGCAGTCGCCGAGCGACTGGGCAGCATGAAGGGTGCCCTGATGAAGCTCGGGCAGATGGCGAGCTACGTCGACGAGGGCCTTCCGGCGCCACTGCGCGAGGCACTTGCCCAGCTGCAGTCGAATGCGCCCCCGATGAGCGCCGATCTCGCCGCCGAGGTCATCGAACGAGATCTCGGTGCAGCGCCCGAGCGGCTCTTCGTCGAGTGGGATCCCGATCCGATCGCTGCGGCGAGCATCGGCCAGGTGCACCGCGCCGTCATCGTCGATCCGGTCTCGGGCGCCGAGCGCGCCGTGGCGGTGAAGGTGCAGTACCCGGGAGTCGCCGACGCCGTCGGCGCTGATCTCCGCAACGCCGACCTGCTCGGGCTCATCCTGCAGCAGGGATTCGGCGGCCTCGACCCCACCGAGCTCGTCACCGAGGTCAAGGCGCGGCTCACCGAGGAGCTCGACTACCGACTCGAGGCACGCAATCAGCAGCTCTTCGCCGAGCGCTACCGAGGCCATCCCTTCATCCACGTTCCCGAGATCGTGCCGAGTCTCTGCGGATCGGCCGTCATCACCAGCGAACTCGTCACCGGCAGCACCTGGCGCGAGCTGCTCGAGTGGCCTCAGGAGGAGCGCGATCTCGCCGGCGAGACACTGTTCCGGTTCGTGTTCCGCAGCCTGTACGGCATGCACGCCTTCAACGGCGACCCGCATCCCGGCAACTACCTCTTCCACGGCGGCGGCCGCGTCACCTTCCTCGACTTCGGACTGGTGAAGCACTTCGACAGCGGCGAGATGGACACCTTTGTCAGCATGGTGAAGGCTGCCGCCTACGACCACGATGCGATTGCGTTCCGCCGCATCCTCGAACATGCCGGCATGATCCGGACCGACTGCCCGTCGGGTGATGACGAGGTCGGCGAGTACTTCAGCCACTTCTACGAGAGTGTGCGCGACGACCGGGTCATCACGTGGAGCAGCGAGTACGCCAGCCGCATCGTTCGCCACACGTTCGACCGCACGAGCCCGATCGCCCAGTACGCGACGGTACCGAAGGCATTCGTCTTCATCCAGCGGATCAATCTCGGGCTCTATGCCCTGCTCGGCGAACTGCGTGCGACCGGCAACTACCGGCGGATCGCCGAGGAACTGTGGCCGTTCGTGCAAGGGCCACCGAGCACGCCGCTCGCTGAGGCCGAGCATTCGTGGCTCGCCGGCAACGGTCACTGACACGCAGCGCCCTGGCATCGCGTCACGCTGCCGGAGCGATCACCACCACATCCGGCGCATCGTCGAAGCGCGCCACCATCGCAGACCCGTCATCGACCACCACCCGCACCACCCGAGCCCGCCGACGACGCGGAAAATCACCCGGGCGGGCAGCACCCGAGCCGACCGCTGCCATCCACCGCGTGCTGACGAACGCGAGCGCATCAGATCCACGCGCCGCCGCAACACCTGGATGGCCGACGAGTACGTCGAACGACGTGGCCTCAGCCACGAAATAGGCGCGCGCTGCAGCGGGGGCGCAGTCGTCGAGCGCATCAGGATCGATGATGTCGATCGCATGGAGGCGGAGCAGCGACGAGTGGGCCGCCATCGAGTCGTGGAGCCGGCGTTCGAACCAGCAGGCGAGCTGCAGCGCCAGAGATGAGGATGGGCGGTCGGGACGAGCGGCAGTGAGGTTCATGCCCCGCTGGGCACAACCGCCGTCGTCGATGAGCAGCGCTGCGCCCTTGGGCGCTCGACCTGCTGCGCCCGTACACTGCGACTCCACGAGTGGCCGGCTCCGTCCGAGGCCGGCACGGCGACAAGAAGGGAACCCATGTCGACCAGTCCGAGGACACTCGCCCAGAAGGTGTGGGAGCGGCACGTCGTGCACTCTGCGCCTGGCGAACCCGACCTGCTCTACATCGACCTGCACCTCGTGCACGAGGTCACCAGTCCGCAGGCCTTCGACGGACTGCGCCTGAGCGGACGCGCTGTTCGCCGCCCCGACCTCACCGTGGCCACTGAGGACCACAACGTCCCCACCGCCGACATCGACCGGCCGATCGCCGACCCGATCAGCGCCCGGCAGGTCGAGGTACTGCGGCAGAACACCGCCGAGTTCGGCATCGTCAACTTTCCGATGGGCGACCCCGGCCAGGGAATCGTGCACGTGATCGCGCCCGAGCAGGGACGCACGCTGCCGGGCATGACCGTCGTCTGCGGCGACAGCCATACCGCCACGCACGGTGCATTCGGTGCACTGGCATTCGGCATCGGCACCAGCGAGGTCGAGCACGTGCTCGCGACGCAGACCCTTCCCCAGGCGCGGCCGAAATGGATGAGCGTCACCGTCGACGGCAGCGTCCCGGCCGGCGTCACCGCCAAGGACATCGTGCTTGCGATCATCGGTCGCATCGGCACCGGAGGCGGCATCGGCCATGTCATCGAGTACCGCGGCTCGGCCATCCGCGCCCTCTCGATGGAAGGGCGGATGACGCTCTGCAACATGAGCATCGAGGCCGGCGCCAAGGCAGGACTGGTCGCACCAGACGACGTCACGTTCGCCTATCTGAAGGGCCGCACGCACGCACCGGCCGGCGAGATGTGGGATGCCGCTGTCGCCGACTGGCGAACGCTCGCCACCGACGACGGGGCGACATTCGACACCGAGGTCCGCATCGATGCCGCCACGCTGCAGCCGCAGGTCACGTGGGGCACCAACCCCGGCCAGGTCACCGGCATCGACGGCGTCATTCCCTCACCCGACGACTTCGCCGACCCGACGACGCGCGAGACCGTCACCCGGGCGCTCGAATACATGGGGCTCGAGGCCGGCACGCGCATCCGCGACGTGCGCGTCGACACCGTGTTCATCGGCTCGTGTACCAACAGCCGCATCGAGGACCTCCGTGCCGCTGCCGAGGTGATGCGCGGCCGCACGGTCACTGTGCCCCGGGTCATGGTGGTGCCCGGCAGCCACGCCGTGAAGGCCCAGGCGGAATCGGAGGGACTGCACGAGGTCTTCCGTGCTGCCGGTGCCGACTGGCGCGAGCCTGGCTGCAGCATGTGCCTTGCCATGAACCCCGACAAGCTCGCTGTCGGCGAGCGCGCCGCCAGCACCAGCAACCGCAACTTCGAGGGTCGCCAGGGCCGTGGTGGCAGGACCCATCTCGTCTCCCCCGCTGTGGCCGCTGCCACGGCCGTCAGGGGAACCTTCGCCACTCCGGAGGACCTGTCATGAAGTCAGTCCGCGTCATCCAGGGCCGCGGCGTGCCGCTGAAGCGAAGCGACGTCGATACCGATCAGATCATCCCTGCCGAGTGGCTCAAGCGCGTCGAGCGCACGGGATTCGAGAAGGGGCTCTTCAGCACCTGGCGCGACGACCGCAACTTCGTCCTGAACGACGAGCGATACACGGGTGCCAGCATCCTCGTTGCGGGTCCGTCATTCGGAGTCGGCTCGTCGCGCGAGCACGCAGTGTGGGCCATCCAGCAGGGCGGCTTCGATGCCGTCATCGCACCCAGCTTCAGCGACATCTTCCGCAACAACTGCACCAAGAACGGACTGGTGCCCGTCGTCGTGGCAGATGCGGTTGTCGCCGAGATCTGGGAGGCGATCGAGGCCGACCACACCGTCGAGATCGTCGTCGACGTCGAGCGACTCGTCGTCGAGGTGCCAGCCCGCGGCATCACGGCGTCGTTCCCGATGGACCCGCAGACGCAGCACCGATTCCTGCACGGCCTCGACGACATCGGCATCACGCTCACGCATGCCTCGTCGATCGATGACTACGAGGCCACGCGGCCGTCGTGGCTCACTCGCCGCTGACAGGCCGTCCCGCAGCGGCCTGAGCGGTCAGTCGAGCTCGAAATCGGCGAGGTGACGCAGCTTCGGATTGTTGCTGAACACCTCGACAGGCGGATTCGGCTCGAGGCGCAGCGCCCTCTGCAGGATGCGCACCTGCGTGTGCTGGTTGTACTCGGCCAGTGTGACCGCCCAGCCATCGCGGCCAGCACGCGCCGTACGCCCGCTGCGGTGCAGGTAGTCCTTCACGTCGCCGGCCGGCTCGTAGTGGATGACAGCGCCGATGTCGTCGATGTCGATGCCTCGAGCAGCGACGTCTGTGGCCACCAGCACGTTGAGATCGCCCTCAGTGAAGCGTCGGAGCGCCTTCTCGCGCGAAGCCTGGCTGAGGTCGCCGTGAATTGCGGCGGCGCGCACACCGATGTCCTGCAGGTTCCGCTCGACCCGGTCGCACACGCGCTTTGTCTGGCAGAACACGATCGTCTTGGCGAATGACGAGGCAATCGACGCCACGACGCGGTCCTTGTCCATGTGGTGGACCGCCAGCCAGAGGTGGTGCATCGTGCCGACGGTGTCGGTGACCGCATCGATGGCAACCTCTTCGGGCTCGCGCATGTACCGGGCGACGAGGTGCGCCACATCGCCGTCGAGGGTGGCCGAGAACAGCATGGTCTGGTGCTCGCCGGTGACCTTGCGGAGGATCCACTCGACTTGCGGGGTGAATCCGTCGTCGGCCATGCGGTCGGCCTCGTCGAGCACCACGATCTCGACCGCGTCGAGCTGCAGCTCGTTCTCCTTGAGCAGGTCGATGAGTCGGAGCGGCGTCGCCACGACGACGTCGACGCCGATCTTGAGGGCGTCGATCTGCTGCTGGCGCGACGCACCGCCGTACACGGCGAGCACCGAGTGGCCGCTCGCAAGCGCCACCGGCGCGAGCACCTCCGACACCTGCAGGGCCAGCTCGCGGGTGGGCACGAGCACGAGACCGCGGGGCCGGTAGGGCTCACCCTCCCCCTGCAACCGGGCGAGCATCGGCACGCCGAAGGCGAGCGTCTTGCCTGAGCCGGTCTTGGCGCGGCCGCACACGTCGCGGCCGGTGAGCGCCACGGGAATGGCCTTGACCTGGATGGCGAACGGTTCGGCGAAGCCGGCCGCCTGCAGCCCGAGGTCTACCTGCGCAGGGACTCCGAGTTGGGCGAAGCCGGTGGGGACGTAGTCGTCCATCGTGAGGTGGAAGGTGGCCTGGGAGACCTTCGCATCGACGGCGCTGTGCTGTGAGTCGTGCTTGCGGGGGCCGCCCGACCGGCGACGCCTGCCGCCCGACGGGCGGTTGTTCTCTGACATGTCGGCTCTGAGGGTACCCCCGATGCGCCGGTACCGGCCGACACGCCGTCGGGGGCCGTGCCGCCGCCCTGCAACAATGCCGAGCATGAAGGTCGCTCTCACCGTCAACGACTTCCTCAGCCGCGCCGAGCTCGTCTACCCCAATCGACGTGCAGTGGTCGACGAGCCCGCACAGCCCGCGGCGTCGTGGGGCACCATCGACTACGCCGAGATGGCGCGCCGGGCACGCGCCTACGCCGCAGGCCTCGATGCGCTCGGCATCCGGACCGGCGAGCGGGTCGCCATCGTCAGCCAGAACTCGGCACGGCTGCTCACGATGCTCTTCGGCGTCAGCGGGTCGGGGAGGGTCCTGGTGCCGGTGAACTTCCGGCTCGTGGCAGAGGAGGTGCGCTACATCGTCGAGCACTGCGGAGCCCGGGTGCTGCTCGTCGACCCCGAACTCGACGAAGCCCTCCGTGACGTGCACTGCGAGCACCGTTTCGTGATCGGGGCCGAGAGCGATGCAGTGCTGATGCGCTTCGACGTGGCGCCGAAGGCCTGGACAGCCGATGAAGACGCCACGGCAACCATCAACTACACCAGCGGCACCACTGCCCGTCCGAAGGGCGTCCAGCTCACGCACCGCAACATCTGGCTCAACGCCACCGTCTTCGGATGGCAGCTCGGCATCAGCGACCGCGACGTGTACCTGCACACGCTGCCGCAGTTCCACTGCAACGGATGGGGAGTGCTGTACGCAGCCAGCGGCATGGGAGCGT
>JBEGVK010000032.1:0-21041 GCA_041178405.1 Actinomycetota bacterium
CACCGCGGTCGCCCATCACGTAGGCGCGCACCGGACCGTGGCCGATCTGGGCAGCGATGTCGAGGGCGCGCGGCATGGCGGCAAGGACGTCGAGGTACTCGGGAAAGGTCTCCCAACCCCAGGCGATCCCCTCGGCAAGTGCGCTGCCGGGGATGTCCTCGACCCCCTCCATCAACTGGATGAGCCAGTCGTGTCGATCGGGGGCGGCGGGAGCGAACCCGACCCCGCAGTTGCCCATCACCACCGTGGTCACGCCGTGCCATCCCGACGGCGTGATGTAGGGATCCCATGTGGCCTGGGCGTCGTAGTGCGTATGGACGTCGACGAATCCGGGCGTGAGCAGCAGGCCGTCGGCGTCGACGACCATCCGGCCGCGGCTGGTGATCGTGCCGACGTCGACGATGCGGTCGCCGTCGACTGCTACGTCGGCATGGCGAGCAGCAGCACCGGTGCCGTCGACGACGAGTGCATTGCGTACGACGAGGTCATGGGTCATGGGAAGAGGGCCAGTTCGTGGAGGAGTCCGTTGGAGGAGATCGCCGAGTCATGCTCGAACGTGCGCGTACCCGCACGGTCGGTGAAGCGGCCACCGGCCTCCTCGACCACCACCATCACGGCGGCGAGGTCGTAGGGCTCGAGGCCGATGGCATCGACTGCGATGTCGACCGCCCCCTCCGCAACGAGCATGTGCTGCCAGAAGTCGCCGAAGCCCCGCGCCCGGTAGGCGCGCTCTTGCAGCCCGACGAGGTGTTGCATACCGCCGATCTCCGACCAGCCGGGCGAGTAGGTCACGCACACCTGTGCCTCGTCGAGCCGAGACACCGTCGAGACCCGGCACCGCTGGCCATCGGCGAAGGCGCCGAGGCCGGCCGCCGCCCACCACCGTCGTCCCATGACGGGTGCCGAGACGACACCTACCACGGCGCCGAGCTCGCGGTGGGTGAGCGCGATGAGCGACGCCCAGACGGGGATGCCGCGCACGAAGTTGCTCGTGCCGTCGATGGGGTCGATGATCCACTTCCACGCCGAGTCGGTGCGTCCGACGAGCCCATGCTCCTCGCCGAACAGAGCGTGCTGCGGTCGCTCGGCGAGCACTCGGCGCTGCACGGCGAGCTCGGCGTCGCGGTCGGCCTCGGTGACCTCCGACCGGTTCGCCTTCCAGTCGAGGGTGAATGACCGGTCGACGTAGTGCGGCGTGGTGATGGAGTCGGCGAGGTCGGCGAGCTGCAGGGCGAAGTCGAGTTCGCGGGCGAGGTCGGGCACGGCCACGCGCCGAGGCTATGCGCGTCGGGCAGCTGCGACGATGCCGTCGGCATCGAGGCCGAGCGTGGCGAGCAGCCGGTCGGCGGCGCCCTGCTGGATGAACCGGTCGGGGAGTCCGAGCACCCTGACGGGCACGTCGTGGCGAACCTCGTGCACCGCCTCGGCGATCGACATTCCGATGCCGCCGTCGCGGATGCCGTCCTCGCAGGTGACGACGAGCTGGTGGCGTGCCGCGTCGGCGATCATCGCCGGATCGAGCGGACGGCACGACCTGACGTCCCACACTGTTGCCGGTGTACCGGCCTCGGTAAGGCGCTCTGCGGCGCGCACTGCCTCGACCAGCATCTTGCCCACTGCGAGGATGGCAACCGATCCGTCGCCCTCGACGACACGCCGGGCAGCAAGGCCGGACCCGACCTCGTGCTCGCTCACGTGGTGGGCGGCGCCGCGAGGCCAGCGGATGGCCACCGGGCCGTCGTCGGCGAGATGGAGCGCATCGTGCAGCATCGCCTGCAGGTCCTCTGCGCTCGAGGGGGCGAGGACGCGCATGCCGGGCACCTTGCTAAGCAGGGCCAGGTCGTAGATGCCGTGGTGGCTGGCGCCGTCGGGACCGGTGACGCCAGCGCGATCGATGCAGAACACCACCGGCAGCCGATGGAGCGCGACGTCGTAGACCACCTGGTCCCAGGCGCGGTTGAGGAACGTCGAGTAGAGGGCGACCACTGGCCGAAGGCCGCCGAGTGCCATGCCCGCCGCACCGGTGACAGCGTGCTGCTCGGCGATTCCGACGTCGAAGAACCGGTCGGGGAAGCGGGCCTGGAATGGCAGGAGCCCGGTCGGTCCGGGCATTGCCGCCGTGATGGCGACGACGCGCGGGTCGAGCTCGGCCTCCTTGATGATGGACTCGGCGAATGCCTGCGTGTACCCGGTGACGAGTGCGGGGGGCGGCCCGACTGCGGGATCGAAGACGGGTGCGTCGTGCAGGTTCTTCTCATCGTCGTCCTCTGCGGGCGGGTAGCCGCGACCCTTCTGGGTGAGGACGTGCACGACGATGGGACCCTCGGCGGACAGCTCGATCGCGCTGCGGAAGGCCCCCTCGAGTTCGTCGATGTCGTGACCATCGATCGGGCCGACGTAGCGGACGCCGAGTGCCTCGAAGAACGACGGCGGCTGCAGGAACTCGCGCACGGCAGCCTTGATCGCCTCGACACCCTTCTCGGCCTGCTCGCCCACGTAGGGCAGGTCGCGCAGGAACTGCTCGATCTTGCGCTGGCGGCGCACGTAGGTGGGGTTGAGGCGGATGCTGGTGAGGCCGTGCGACAGTTTCTCGGTGATGCGCTGCGACACCGTCGAGCCGGCGGCGGTGAGGTTGCTGATCGTGGGCGCGTAGCTGCGCCCGTTGTCGTTCAGCACGATGATGACGCGCCTGCCGGCGTGGCCGATGTTGTTGAGCGCTTCGTAGGCCATGCCGCCGGTCATCGAGCCGTCGCCCATGACGGCGACGACGTGGCGAACCGGCGACGTGCCGAGATCGCGCGAGACGGCGAGCCCGTACGCGTACGACAGAGCCGTCGAGGCATGGCTGTTCTCGACGAGGTCGTGGGCGCTCTCCTCGCGGTTCGGGTAGCCCGACAGGCCTCCGGCCTGGCGGAGTGCTTCGAATCCGGCCTGCCGTCCAGTGACGATCTTGTGGACGTATGCCTGGTGGCCCGTGTCCCAGATGATCGAGTCGGCGGGCGAGTCGAACACGCGGTGCAGGGCGAGCGTGAGCTCGACCACGCCGAGGTTGCTGCCGAGGTGGCCGGCATTCTCGGCCACGGCCTGCACGATGAAGTCGCGGATCTCGCCGGCGAGCTCGGCCAGCTGTGCGGCCGACAGACCCCGGAGGTCGGCCGGCTGGCGGATCTGCTGCAGGACCATTGACTGAAACGCTACCCCCGCACGGTTACGGTTCGCCCACGCAGGCAGGAGGGAGCGCACATGAACGGACATGCCGGACAGCAGGCCGTGGCAGCGATGCGGGCGTTCGGGACCGACGTGATGTTCACGCTGAACGGCGGCCACATCTGGCCCTTCTACGAGGCTGCCCGCGACCAGGGAATGCGCGTCGTCGACACGCGCCACGAGCAGACGGCGACGTTCGCAGCCGAGGCCTACGCCAAGCTCACTCGCCGACCTGGGCTGGCGGCGCTGACGGCCGGGCCCGGTATCACCAACGGCGTGTCGGCGGTGACATCGGCGCACTTCAACGGCTCGCCGCTCGTGGTGCTGGGCGGACGGGCGCCTGCGGGCCGCTGGGGAGCGGGATCGCTGCAGGAGTTCGACCACGTGCCGGTGCTGGCGTCGATCACCAAGTCGGCCACCACGCTGCTCGATCCCGCGCAGGCCGGCACGGTGGTGCACGCTGCCGCACGTCGGTCGATGACACCGCACCGCGGTCCGACGTTCGTCGACTTCCCGCTCGATGTGTTCGGGCCGGCGACGGGCGAGGTGCCCGTGCCCGACGAGTGCGTCGGCCTCGGCATCGCGCCCGACCCCGACGACGTGCAGCGCCTTGCGTCGATGGTGGCGGCCGCACAGCGGCCGGCATTCATCGTCGGCAGCGACGTGTACTGGGACGGTGCGTGGGACGCATTGCGCGCCGCGGTCGAGCACCTCCGAGTGCCGGTCTTCTTCAATGGACTCGGCCGCGGGCTCCTGCCGGCCGACCACGAACTCGCCTTCCTGCGAACGCGAGGCGTGCTGAAGCAGCGCGCCGACCTTGTCGTCGTACTCGGCACCCCGCTCGACTTCCGGCTCGGCTTCGGTCGGTTCGGCAGCGCGACAGTCGCGCATGTCGTCGACAGCATCGAGCAGCGCGCAGGCCACATCGATGTGCCCACTGTGGCCGGCGACAGCAATCTGGTGCTGCGCGCCCTCGCCGACTACGCCGGGCCGCGAGCCGATCGTGAGGACTGGATCAGCGAGCTGCGTGCTGCTGAAGAACGCGGCCGGTCTGCCGACCGGTCGATGCTCGATGACGATTCGGCGCCGGTGAAGCCAGCCCGCATCTACGGCGAGCTTGGCCGACGCCTCGAGCGCGACGCGGTGGTGATCTGCGATGGCGGCGACTTCGCCAGCTACGCCGGCAAGTTTGTCGAGGTGCACCAGCCTGGCTGCTGGCTGGACACAGGCCCGTACGGGTGCCTCGGCAACGGTCCCGGCTACGCCATCGCCGCGCGGACAGTGCGGCCCTCGAGCCAGGTGGTGCTCCTGCTCGGCGACGGGGCTGCCGGATTCAGCCTGATGGACGCCGACACGCTGGTTCGCCACGGCCTGCCGGTGGTGATGGTGGTGGGCAACAACGGCATGTGGGGGCTCGAGAAGCATCCGATGCAGGCCGTGTACGGATGGGACATGGCCTGCGACCTGCAGCCCGGATGCCGCTACGACGAGGTGGTGCGGGCACTCGGGGGAGCCGGTGAGACGGTTGCCGAACCTGGCGAGATCGGCCCCGCCCTCGATCGTGCCTTTGCATCGGGTGTTCTGTACCTCGTGAACGTCATCACCGATCCCGGCGACGTCTACCCGCGAACCAGCAATCTTGCCTGACCGCCGAGAACGCGCATCGGAGGCATCGGTAGCCTGAGCGCATGTCAGGTCTGTCGATCATCGAGAAGGATGTCCTCGAACGGGTGCTCTCTGCTGCAGTTCGCACTGGTGCAGAGTTCGCCGAGGTGTATGCGGAGGACAAGCGCAGCACAGGCGTGAACCTCGACGACGGCCGCGTCGACCAGGTGGCAAGGGGCCGCGATCGTGGTGCGGGCATCCGCGTCGTGAAGGGCGACACGACGGGCTTCGCTCATACGTCCGATCTCAGCGAGCGCGGCCTGCTCGCCGCGGCCGAGGCAGCTGCTGCTGCAGCGAGCCGCGGCGACGGCACCACGCGCACGGTCGCCCTCACGCCGTCGGCGGCTCGAGTGGTCAGTCCGGTCGAGCGGTATCCCGACGACGTGCCGACCGCTGACAAGGTCGCGCTGCTCGTGCGGATGGACGACGCCGCGCGCTCGTCGGGTTCGGCCATCGTGCAGGTGGTCGCCGGCTACGCCGACCTGCGCAAGCACGTCCTCGTCGCCAACACCGACGGGGTGCTCGTCGGCGACGAGCGGGTGCGCACCCTCGTGCGAATCAGCGCCGTGGCCAATGGCGATACCGGCATGCAGACCGGCTCGCAGAGTGCCGGGCACACGATCGGCTTCGAGATGTTCGACAGCGTCGATGTCGATGCCCTGGCGCGCGACGCAGCGCGCATCGCGCTCACCAAGTTGAACGCCCGCCCTGCGCCGAGCGGCGCACTTCCTGTGGTGATCAAGCAGGGCAGCGGCGGTGTGCTGTTCCACGAGGCATGCGGGCACGGGCTCGAGGCCGATCTCGTGGCCAAGGGCAGCAGCGTGTACCGCGGCAAGAAGGGCGAGCTGGTGGCATCACCGCTCGTCACGCTCGTCGACGACGGCACCATGCCGGGCGAGTGGGGCGCACTCGGCTACGACGACGAGGGTCATCCGAGCCAGTACAACGTGCTCATCGAGAACGGCATCCTCACCGACTACATGTGGGACTACCTGCGTGCCCGCAAGGAAGGTCGCCGGCAGAGCGGCAACGGCCGTCGCCAGGCGTACGACTGCCTGCCGATGGTGCGCATGACGAATACATACGTGTTGAACGGCACCGACGAGCCGGATGACATTGTCCGCGCCACCGACTACGGGGTCTACGTCGCCAAGCTCGGGGGCGGCAGTGTCGACACGGCGACGGGCGACTTCGTCTTCGGAATGCAGGAGGCCTACCTGATCGAGGGCGGCGAGATCACCACGCCGCTGCGCGAGGGCAACCTGATCGGCAACGGCCCGCAGGTGCTGCGCGATATCGACATGCTCGGCAACGACTTCGCTATGGGCAACCCGGGCACGTGCGGCAAGGACGGTCAGGGTGTGCCGGTCGGTGACGGCCAGCCGACGCTGCGGGTGACCAGCCTTACCGTCGGCGGCACCGCGGCATGAGCGACGACCGCAGCGCCGAGCTGCTGGCCGTGGCCGATCGGATCGTCGCCCAGGCGCGGCCCGGCGAGCACGTCGAGGCCTACCTGAGCCGTGGCACGAGCACCGAGATCCGCGTCTATGAGGGCGAGGTCGAGCACTTCGTCAGCGCCCAGTCGGAGGGCATCGGCATCCGGGTCATCCGTGACGGCCGCACCGGCTTTGCCTATGCGGGCACGCTCGACGAGTCGGCCATCGCCGAGGTGCTGGCCGATGCCCGCGACAGCGTCCAGTTCGGAACGCCCGACGAATGGGCGTGCATGGCGTCGCCGGACGGCGTCGACGTGGTCGAGCAGGAACTGTGGAATGCCGACCTCGAAGCGTTCCCCACCGATCGCAAGATCGACATCGCCAAGGAACTCGAGCGCCGAGCGCTCGCCGCCGACCGCCGTATCCGCGTCGACGATGCCAACTACATGGACTCGGCCGGCGAGAGCGCCGTGGCCAACTCGGCGGGGGTGCGCCGCTCGGGTCGCGGCAACTCGTGTGCGGTGACAGTGAGCACGCTGGCCGATGACGGCGGCGAGACACAGACTGGATTCGGCTACAGCGTCGGCAAGTCGCCGCACGAGTTCGACCTCGAGCGTGCGGCTCGAGAGGGTGCCGATAGGGCGACACGCCTACTGGGAGCCACGAAGCCAGCAAGTCGGCGCACCACGGTGATCCTCGATCCGATCGTCGCATCGTCGTTGCTGTCGATCATCGGCGGCACCCTGAACGGTGAGGCCGTGGCGAAGGGCCGGAGCATCTTCAAGGATCGGATGGGCGACCAGATCGCCAGCCCGCTCATCACCCTCGTCGACGATCCCACCAACCCGAAGGCCTACACCGCCACCGATCTCGACGGCGAGGGCCTGGCGGCGCGTCGCAACGTGCTGATCGACGGCGGCGTGCTGTCGATGTTCACCCACAACAGCTACAGCGCCAATCGCCTCGGTGCGCGCAGCAGCGGCAATGCGATCCGGGGTGGCTATGCAGGCACACCGGGCGTCGGATGTCTCGCCCTGCAGTTGCAGCCGGGCAGCCGCGACCAGCATTCGCTGATCGCCGACGTGGGCGAGGGAGTGCTCATCCAGTCGGTGCAGGGCCTGCACAGCGGTGTCAATGCGATCAGCGGCGACTTCTCCGTCGGCGCATCGGGGATGCTCATCACTGGCGGCGCCGTGGGGGCCCCCGTGCGCGAGTTCACGATTGCCTCGACGCTGCAGCGGATGCTCCTCGACATCGCCGAGGTGGGCGGCGACTTCGAGTGGCTTCCCAGCCGGGCGTGCTGCGCGAGCCTGGTCATCCGCGACGTCACCCTGAGCGGCTCGTGACCGCAGCGACGGCGCCGGCTATCGGGCGCCACCCGCACCTCGCGGCGCCGCAGCGCGCCGGCTGGGTTCGGGTCGACATGCACAGCCACACGAAGTGGAGCGGCGACAGTTCCACCACCCCTGATGAGATCGAGCAGGCGGTCGTCGAGTCGGGCATCGACGTGCTGTGCATCACCGACCATCAGGCGATACATGGCGCGATCGAGATGGTCGACCGACTGCCGTGCCGAGTGGTCGTCGGCGAGGAACTGCGCACGCATTCAGGCGAGATCATCGGGCTCTTCCTGCGCGATCGGGTGCCCGCCGGGCTGTGGCCTGCCGATGCGGCGCGTGCGATCCGCGAGCAGGGGGGCGTGGTGTACGTGCCGCACCCATTCGACCCGATGCGGCGCAACATGTCTGAGACAGCGCTCTACGAACTGGCGCGAGCGGGCCTGCTCGACGCCGTCGAGGTGCTGAACTCGAAGACCTCGCTGTCCAGCCTCAACCGGCGTGCCGCCGAGTTCGCTGCCGAGTTCGATCTCGCCGCTGGCGCCGGCAGCGACGCGCACGTCCCCGACGCGCTCGGTGCAGCGTTCGTCGAGATGCCCGACTTCGACGGTCCGGCCGACTTCGTCGCCAAGCTGCGGCAGGCGGAGGTCGTCGGGCACCACTGGGACGAGCCGCGGCCGTGGTCGCCGCGGATCGTACGATGATCAGCTGATGCCGATCCTCCATGCGGTCGTGCTCGGGCTGGTGCAGGGACTCTCCGAGTTCCTCCCGATCTCGTCGAGCGGTCACCTCCTGCTGGTGCCGTGGCTGGCCGGCTGGGACGACTTCGCCGGGGCAGGCCTCGGCCCGTCGGTGAAGAAGTCATTCGACGTGGCGCTGCACCTGGGCACGCTGGTGGCGCTGGTCGCCTACTTCCGACGCGATCTCGTCGTCTATGCGCGTGAGGGTGCTTCGATGGTGGTGAGCCGTCGGCGTCCTGCATCGCCCGAGGGCCGTCTGGCGTGGCTGCTCGTGCTGTCGGCGCTGCCGGGTGCCGCAGTCGGGGCCGTCTTCGAGGGCTTCATCGACGAGCAGCTCGGCACGCCGGCGATCATCGCCGCGTCACTCATCGTGTTCGGCGTGCTGCTGTGGTGGAGCGATCGTCGCGGGGGCACGCGGCGGATCGCCGATTACCGACTGCGCGACGCCCTCGTCGTCGGCGCGGCGCAGGCGCTCGCTCTCAATCCAGGCACGTCGCGCAGCGGCATCACGATGACGGCGGCCCGGCTGCTGGGATTCGACCGCGATGCGGCCGCTCGGGCGAGCTTCCTGATGGCCGTGCCCATCACGGCCGGTGCCGTGGTGTTCAAGGTGGGCGGACTCATCGCCGACGGCGTGCCCGACGGACTCCTGGTGCCGATGGCGGTCGGCATCGCCACGTCGGCAGTGTCGGGCTGGCTGGCGGTGTGGGGCCTGCTGCGCCTCGTGCGCACGCGTACCTTCGGGATCTTCGTCGTCTATCGCATCGTGCTCGGCGTCGCCGTGTTGGCAGTCGTGGCCTCGGGCCTACGCTGACCGGGTGACCTCCCGCTTCGCGCAGACGGTGCCGCTGGGCTTTCAGTGGCCCACCGTCGACCCGTTCCTGTTCTGTGTCCACCACGTCGACCACTATCCGGCTGGCAACGGCCGGTTCGGGCCGGCGGCGTCGCTCGAGGGCCGCGCCATCGGCAGCGACTTCGAGCCGCGCGACGGCTGGCGGATGTACCACGGCAGCACGGTGCCGGGCTTTCCCGAGCATCCGCACCGCGGCTTCGAGACCATCACCTTCGCCCGCCAGGGGTTCATCGACCACTCCGACTCGATGGGCGCCGCTGCCCGATTCGGCCGCGGCGACGTGCAGTGGATGACGGCTGGACGTGGCGTGGTGCACAGCGAGATGTTCCCGCTCATCGACACTGTCGGCACGAACACGTGCGAGCTGTTCCAGATCTGGCTCAATCTGCCGGCGGCCGACAAGATGGTCGAGCCGCACTTCACCATGCTGTGGGCCGACACCATTCCCGTCCGGCAGTCCGCCGACGATGCAGGGCGCACGAGCACCGTCACCGTGATCGCCGGACGTCTCGGCGACCTCGTGCCGCCAGTGCCGCCGCCCGCATCGTGGGCATCGCGGCCCGAGGCCGACCTCGCGATCTGGCATGTGGTGATGGAACCCGACGCCGTCACGGCGCTGCCCGCCGCGCAGGGTGCCGACACGGTGCGGGTGCTCTACGTCTTCGGCGGGTCGATCGCCGGCGACGGCGCGGAGATCGCGGCACCCACTGGCGCAGTGGCAGCCGATGCCGATGCGCTGACACTGACGGCAGGCGCACAGGGTGCCGAGGTGCTGGTGTTGCAGGGTCGTCCGATCGGCGAGCCGGTCGTGCAGTACGGGCCGTTCGTGATGAACACCCGCAGCGAGATCGAGCAGGCATTCGCCGACTATCGGTCAACAGGCTTCGGTGGCTGGCCGTGGGATCGACCCGACCCGGTGCACGGCGAGGCACTCGACGCGGCCGGCGGCGGGGTGCGGTTCGCTCGGCACGCCGACGGCCGCCTCGACGTGCCGGCGGCGGTGGCGCCGTGACGTCAGATCGAGGCAGCGGGCGACTCGGCGATGCGACGACTGCCGTCGTCGCCGGGCGGCCGGGCGGTGCAGGGCAGCCGCTGAGCCAGCCCATCGTGCTCGCCAGCAACTTCCGTGCCAGCGAGCTGTACGGACGGGTCGACGGTACCCCGACGTGGCAGGCGTTCGAGGAGGCCTACGGCGCGCTCGAGGGTGGCCGCGCTGTCTCGTTCGCAACGGGCATGGCTGCCGCATCGGCGGTGATGTTCGCCGTCGATCCGCGGGTGATCGTGATGCCGGTGTACTCGTACGCGGGTGTTCGCTCGCTGGTGGGCGAGCTCGAGTCGCGGGGCCGGCTCGAGGTGCGATGGGTCGACATCACCGACACTGCCGCAGTGGTCGCCGCATCGGACGGTGCCGACCTGGTGTGGCTCGAGTCGCCCACGAATCCCACGCTCGATGTGGCCGACATCCCTGCCGTGGCCGCCGCAGTGCGCGGCCATGCAACGGTGGTCGTCGACGGGACCTTCGCCACGCCAATGGTGCAGCGGCCGCTCGCTGACGGTGCACACATCGTGATGCACAGTGCGACCAAGTTCATCGGCGGGCACAGCGACCTGATGATGGGTGTCGTTGCTGTGGCCGCCGACGACGACGCGCGGCTGCAGCGGCTCGTCGATGCGCGCTGGATGAATGGCGGCACGCCCGGTGCCCTCGAGGCGTTCCTCGCCCTGCGCGGGCTGCGCACCCTGCCACTTCGAATGGAGCGCGCCCAGGCGAACGCCGCGGTGCTCGCGACCCGACTGTCGGCCCATGAAGCGGTCGAGTCGGTGCGCTATCCGGGCTCGGGTGCGATGGTGTCGTTCGTGATGCGGGGCGGTGCCCCTGCGGCAGACAGGGCCTGTGCATCGGTGCAGCTCGTCGTGCCGGCCACGAGCCTCGGCGGGGTCGAGACCTCGATGGAGCGACGCCAGAAGTACGCGGGCGATGCACATGTGCCGCCCGGCCTCATTCGCATGAGCTGCGGCATCGAGGACGTCGACGACGTGTGGGCCGACCTCGATGCAGCGCTCACCCTCGCCTGCCGAGCATGAGGTCACCGGTGATTGCAGCCTCGCTGGCGCGCAGCGCGCACGAGGCTGGCACTGCAATGTCGACTCGGTCGTCGACAACTGCTCCGGCGGCGATCCCGTCGCAGAGCAGCGCGCCGCCGGCGATCACGGCGACCTGATCGCCGGCGACCAAGGGCGGCGAGACAGCGGCGATCGAGATGGTCACCCACTCGCCGGGGATGGCGGACGACGCGAGGTCGACGTCGGTGACGATGGCGTTGGCGGCGATGGGGCGGGCGGCGACCGTGTCCGTGTCGGGCATCTCGCTGAGTGCGCCGTCGGGGAGCATGGCAACGGGCACCGGCCGCAGCGAGACGGTGAGTGACTGGCCGCGTTCGATGGGGGCATCTGCGACCACAGCGTCGACGACGGTGCCCCACCGGAGGCGGGTCTCGGCGGCATCGCGGCCAGCACGGTGCACGGACACTGCGGCGGTCAGCGCGCACACGGCGATGGCGAGCCAGTAGAGCGATGGATGGCGGGCGAGTGTCCAGCGGACACGGGCGACTAGGTGCATGTTCCCCTCCGGCGCAGTGCGAGGGGAAGGTGCTGGCGACCCTATCGACTGCCTACGAGGCCGCGGTGCTCGACGTGCTGGAGGTGCTCGACGTGCTGGAGGTGCTCGACGTGCTGGGAGTGGTCGTCGAGGTCGAGGTGCCTGAGCTGCTCGACGAGTCGCTGGTCGAGCTGCTGCTCGATGAGCTGCCGGGCTTGCGGGCATCGGTCTTGTAGAAGCCGCCGCCCTTGAACGTGACACCGACGGGCTGGAAGACCTTCTTCACCGCCATGGTGGCGCCGGTCTCGGGGTGCACGGCCTCGGTGAGCGCTGCGTCGCTGAAGGCCTGGTGCACCTCGATGGTCTCACCGGTCTCGACGAACTTGTAGACGTAGGTGGGCATCGCATGTCCTCGTACAGGCTGGAGCGGGTGGCGGTTAGCACTCAGGGTTTGAGAGTGCCAAGGCTACTCCGTCACCCGCCCCGCAGCACGAGTGCAGCGGCCTCGTAGGCTGCAGCGGTGAGGATTCGCACGGCAGTCATCCCGGCGGCGGGAATGGGCACCAGGTTCTTGCCGGCCACGAAGGCCGTGCCGAAGGAACTGCTGCCGATCATCGACACGCCGGCCATCCAGGTGGTGCTCGACGAGTGCACCGGTGCCGGAATCGAGCACGTGGTCATCGTCACCAGCCCGTCGAAGCCGTCGATCGAGGCCTACTTCGCGCCGGCGCCCGAGGTGGTCGAACGGCTCCGGTCGACGGGCCGTGACGCGATGGCCGACGCCCTCGACCGCATCGGCTCCAGCGTGCGGGTGAGCTTCGTCCTGCAGGACTTCCCGCACGGCCTCGGCCACGCCGTGTCGTGCGCCCGCGAGGCGGTGGGCGGCGAGCCGTTCGCCGTGCTGCTGCCCGACGAGCTGATGGGCGACAGCGGTCTGCTCTCGCAGCTCATCGGCGTGTGCGACCAGACCGCCGCCAGCGCGGTGGGGCTGATGCGGGTGCCGCGCGCCGATGTGGGCCGGTACGGCGTCGTTGATCCGACGGGCCCCATCGGCGCAGACGGCGTCGTGGGAGTGCGCACGATGGTGGAGAAGCCGGCGGTCGCCGATGCGCCGAGTGACCTCATCATCATCGGCCGCTACGCCCTCACCAACGACGTCTTCGACCATCTCGAGCGGGTGACGCCAGGGGCCGGCGGCGAGATCCAGCTCACCGATGCGCTGCGCATGCAGGCAGAGTCGGGTGCGTTCCACGGGGTGCTCGGCACGACACGGCGCTTCGACACGGGCACGCCGCTCGGCTGGCTGACCGCCGTCGTCGACCGCGCACTCGACGACCCCTCGATCGGGGCGCCGTTCAGGGCCTGGCTCGACAGCCGGCGCTGAGCGGCCTCACGCGCGGCGGAATCCGCCCGCCTCGTCGACGACGAGGCCGTGCTCGTCGACCTCGATGTCGACGGCGCCATCGGGCCGGTCAATCGTCCAGTGGGCACGGTCGTGCCGGGTGTATCGGTAGGTGGCGGCCACCACTTCCAGCGTCTCGGTGTCGATGGTGACGACAGGCACCTCGGCCGTGTGGCCGTCGAGCAGCGGAAGTCGCCGCACGGCCAGCGTGTGCGGGAACGGACTGCACCGCAGGTCGAGGTCGTAGCAGCCGTCGAGCTCGGTGCGGTGTGCACCGTTCATCTCTCCCCATCGCCCGTGACCGTCGGTAGCCAGCCACAGGTCTGGCTCGTCGAGGTCGCGGAAGAGGATGAACTGCCGGACGTGCCATGTGGGCGACAGGCGCAGTACGTAGTCGACTCGCTCACTGCCCACGCTGCTGGTGACGGTGTAGCCCTCGTTCTCGAATCTGATCGCGGTCGTCTCGAGATGGGCGTCATCCCATGTGCGCCACCGGATCACATGGCCCGACGGATCGTGTGCGGCCGTCGGTGCGGTGTAGCGGCTCACCGTGCACACGGTACCGTTGCCCGTCATGAGCCTGCTGCCGATCGACGAGGCGCGCGCCTATGTGCTCGAGCAGGTCGCCCCGCTGCCGCCTGTCGTGGTGCCGGCCCGCGCCGCGATCGGACTGGTGCTCGCCGAGCCGGTGTCGGCCGCCGAGGACGTGCCCCCGTTCGAGAACAGCGCGGTTGACGGCTACGCAGTGCGAGCCGCCTCGGTGTCCGGCGCAACGCCGTCGTCGCCAGTCGACCTCGTCGTTGTCGGCGAGGTCGCAGCCGGAGCGCACAGCGACACGGCACTGGGCAACGGCGAGGCCATCCGCATCATGACCGGGGCGCCCGTGCCGGCAGGTGCGGACTCGATCGTGATGGTGGAGGACACACAGCGACTCGGTACCGATGCCGGGGGGGTCGAACGTGTCCGCATCTCAGCGTCGGTGTCGCCCGGCGATGCGCTCCGGGGTATCGGCAGCGACGTCCGCGCCGGGACGCATCTGTTCGATGCCGGAACCTGTATCGCGCCGGCCATGTCGGCTGTGCTGGCCAGCACCAATGTCGCTGATGTCAGCGTCATCCGCCGTCCCCGAGTGGCGGTGCTGAGCACGGGCGACGAACTCGTCGGCGACGGAGTGCCACTCGCGCCCGGTCAGATCCGCGAGAGCAATCGCACGATGCTGCTCGGGCTCGTTGCCGAGACGGGGTGCGAGGCGGTCGATTTCGGCACCGTGCGCGACGATGAGTCGGCGCTCGAGGCGGTGCTGCAGGATGCCGCCCGCACCTGTGATGCGATCGTGTCGAGTGGCGGGGTCAGCATGGGCGACTACGACGTCGTCAAGGCGGTCCTGAGCCGCCTCGCCACGATGCGCTGGATGCAGATTGCCATCAAGCCTGCAAAGCCCTTCGCCTTCGGAATGCTCGAGTCAGGGGGAACTGCGGTACCGGTGTTCGGCCTTCCGGGCAATCCGGTCAGTTCGTTCGTCAGCTTCGAACTGCTGGCGCGCCCGGCCCTGCGGCGGATGGCTGGCCATTCGGGCTCGGGCCGCGTCGAGGTCGATGCCCTCACCGACGAGCCGCTGCGGCGACGCTCGGACGGCAAGGTGCACTTCATGCGCGTCGTGGCCCGCATCGCCGAGGACGGACGGGTGCACGTAGTGCCGGTTGCGGCGCAGGGGAGCCATCAGCTGGCCGCCACCTCACTCGCCAACGCCCTCGTCGCCGTGCCTGACGGCGACGGCATACCGGCAGGCGGCACGGTGCGTGCCACGCTGCTCTCGCTAGCCTGATCTGCATGGATCTGATCGACCCCTTCGGTCGCACGATCCGCGACCTGCGCATCTCGGTCACCGATCGCTGCAACTTCCGCTGCACCTACTGCATGCCCGAAGAGGGCATGGAGTGGCTGCCGCGTGGCGAGATCCTGTCGTTCGAGGAGATCGAGCGGATCGCCCGCCTGTGCGTCGAGCGGTTCGAGGTCGATGGGATCCGTCTCACGGGTGGCGAGCCGACCATACGCGCCCATCTGTCAGTGCTCGTGGGCAAGCTCTCATCGCTGCGGCTTCCGAATGGCCGCAAGCCCGACCTCGCTCTCACCACCAACGGTGCGACCTTCCGGCACCATGCCGACGAACTGCGTGAAGCCGGGCTCGATCGGGTGAACATCAGCCTCGACACCCTGCAGCGCGAGAAGTTCCTGCAGATGACGCGACGTGACGAGCTCGAGCGTGTCCTCGACGGTATCGAGGCCGCCAAGGAGGCCGGCTTCGCTCCGGTGAAGGTGAATGCGGTCGTCGAGCGTGGCGTCAACGACGACGAGATCGTCGATCTTGCCCGCTTCGGGCGCGACACCGGCGTGGAAGTGCGATTTATCGAGTTCATGCCGCTCGACGCGAGCGGGCATTGGGTGGATGGCAAGGTGGTCGGCCAGGACGAGATCGTCGAGCGGATCGCCGCCGTATTCCCGCTCGAGCAGGTTCCCGCGCGGGGTGCCGCGCCGGCCGACCGTTGGCGCTACCTCGACGGTGCCGGACTCGTGGGCGTGGTTCCCACCGTCACCAAGCCGTTCTGCGGCGACTGCGACCGCGTGCGGATGACGGCCGATGGCCAGTTCCGCACGTGTCTGTTCGAGACCCGCGAGTTCGACCTGCGCGGCCTGCTGCGCAGCGGCGCCACCGATGACGAACTGGCCGCCGAGATCGAGCGGGCGGTGGGCACCAAGTGGGCAGGCCACCAGATCGGCCAGGTTGCGTTCGTCAAGCCCCGCCGGACGATGAGCCAGATCGGCGGCTGACGCTCGCCGCAAGGGCGGCGATGTGGGCCGGCTCGATGCCGCAGCAGCCGCCGACGATCGAGGCGCCGTCGTCGATCCACTGGTCGGCCATCTCGCAGTACGCAGCAGGGTCGAGGTCGTCGCGGAACCGCGACAGCCCGTCATTGGCGGCACTGACCTCTTCGTTGTGGTGGGCGACGAAGCGGTTGGCGTATCCGCCGACGGCCGCTGCGGTGCCGGCCTGTGCCACGGCGATGCGAATCGCGGCGGTGATCATCTCGGCAGGGCTGCAGTTGAAGAGCACGGCCGTGGCGCCGAGGTCGAGCGCAGCGGCCGTGGCGTCGGCAACCGATTCGCCCGACATGATCCGCCCCTCGTCGCTGCGGTGAAGCGTGTAGCTGATCCAGAGGCGTTTGGTATCGCCAGCACGGTCGAGGCCCCGCCGGACCTCGTAGGCCTCGGTGATGGATCCGAGTGTCTCCGCAAGCCACAGGTCGACATGATGATGGAGTCCGTCGATGAGGGGGTCGATGATGTCGGGTGCAGCGGCAGCGTCGAAGAGGTCGGGCTCGTATGACCCGAACAGCGGCGGCAGCGAGCCGGCGACGCGCACCTCGTGGTG
This sequence comes from Actinomycetota bacterium, assembly GCA_041178405.1. Classification (GTDB taxonomy): domain Bacteria; phylum Actinomycetota; class Acidimicrobiia; order Acidimicrobiales; family Ilumatobacteraceae; genus UBA668. The sequence goes on from JBEGVK010000032.1 coordinate 16,670, forward strand.
CGCGCCCGTTGCCGCCTCGCGAGCGAGGCGGCCGGCGGTGTCGGCGAGCGAACGTCCCTCGGAGGCGAATCGCTCGGCGCCGATGTGGAACGGCACGACGGCGTAACTGTTCGAGGTGATCACGTTGGCGCCGGCGTCGATGAAGTTGCGGTGCGCCTCGACGACTCGGTCGGGTCCTTCGGTGAGCGCCAGTGCCGACCACTCCGGCTGGCGGAACGGCGCGCCGATGCGCAGCAGTTCGCGGCCCATGCCGCCGTCGAGGATGGTGGGCCGAGGTGTCATGCGCTCGAGTCTTGCAGCACTGGCGCTTCTGCAGCGGCGGGGTCGGGCGGCGATGCAATGCGCAGCACGCCGAGCGATGCAACCAGGCACGCCACTCCCGCCATGACGAACGAGATGCGGTAACTGCCGGTGGCGTCGTGCAGCCATCCCGCACCCCATGCGGCGATGGCGCCACCCACCTGGTGGCCAGCGAACACCCAGCCGTAGACGAGAGGGCCGCGGTCCCGGCCGAAGTGCTGCACGCACAGGGCAACAGTCGGCGGCACGGTGGCAACCCAGTCGAGTCCGTAGAACACCATGAATCCGAACAGTCCGCCGCCACCATTGGCCAGGGCCGGGTCGAGCACGAACAGGCTGAGGCCCCGAAGCAGGTAGTAGGCGCAGAGCAGGCGTCGCGCATCGAAGCGGTCGGTGAAGGCCCCGCTGGCAATGGTGCCGATGATGTCGAAGATTCCGATCATCGCCAGGTACGTGCCAGCGGTGGTACTCGACATGCCGTGTCCGTGGGCGGCCGAGATGAAGTGCGTCTGGATCAGGCCCGATGTGCTGAGTCCGCACACTGCGAAGCTGCCCCACAGCAGCCAGAACGTCCCGGATCGTCGGGCATCGGCAAATGCGCTGAATGCGGCGCGGATGGGATTGCCGCCGCGTGCTGGCGGCGGCAGGTCGTCGAGTGCTCCATATGGCCGCAGCCCGATGTCCTCGGGTCTGTCGCGCATGACGAGCAGCACGAGCGGCACCATCGAGAGGGCGCTGACGCCGACGACCACGCCCACCCATTGCCAGCCGCGGTCGTCGGCGAGTCCGGCCAGCACGGGCAGGAACACCAACTGGCCGCTGGCGCCGCCAGCGGTGAGCACGCCCGTGACGATGCCGCGTCGGGTGACGAACCACCTCGATGCGACGGTGCTGGCGAACACCGTTGCCATGCACCCCGACCCGACGCCGACGACGAGGCCCCACAGCAGGTACAGGTGCCACGGCTGGCTCATCTGTGTCGTCAGCGTGCTGCCGACGGCGATGACGACGAGGGCGATCGAGGTGACGCGCCGCAGTCCGAACCGCTGCTGGAGGGCGGCGGCGAACGGGCCGATGAATCCGTAGAGCAACACGTTGATGCTCACGGCGAGTCCGACCGTGGCGCGGCTCCAGCCGAACTCCTCGCGCAGTGGGTCGATCAGCACGCCGGCGGCGCTGCGGGTGCCGGCGGCTCCCATCAGCACGATGAAGGCGGCGCCAGCCACGATCCAGTGGTAGCTGAGGCGTCGCGCCGGCGGCCCGAGCGCAGTCACCCAGTTAGGCTATGCAGGGTCATGAGCGATCTCACGTTCACTCACCTCGACCCGCTCGGCAGGGCCCGGATGGTCGATGTCACGCCCAAGGAGCCGACGCACCGCCGGGCCGTGGCGCGGGGGCGGGTGCACATGCAGGCGGCCACCACGACGGCGATCGCCAACCGCGAGGTGAAGAAGGGCGACGTGCTGGCCGTGGCCCGGGTGGCCGCCATCCAGGCGGCCAAGCGCACGTCCGACATGATCCCGCTCTGCCATCCACTGCTGGTGGGCGCCGTCTCGGTGAACTTCGACCTCGGCGAGGACTATCTCGAGGTCGAGGTGCAGGTCGAGACCGTCGAGCGCACCGGGGTGGAGATGGAGGCACTTCATGCATGCGCCGTGGCCTGCCTGACGGTCTACGACATGTGCAAATCGGCCGACAAGGGCATGGTGATCGGCGATATCGCCCTGTGGGAGAAGACCGGGGGCCGGTCGGGCACGTACCGCCGGGAGGCCGGGGTTGTTGCCGATTCCGTCACGAATGTAGTAGAACCGTAATGAAGCAGATACGGTGTGGCGGTCCCCAGACGGGTCCGGCACACCGGCCGTTCACGACGAGTTCACCCATGCGCAGCACCCACGACACGACCCGGACAGAGGCCTGACGTGCAGAACGTCGTGCTCATTACCGTCCTTGGCGTCTGGGCTGCGGTGCTCGTGCCGCCGCTGATGCGCAACCGGGTCGACAACCGGCCCAACTCGTCGGTCTCCGACTTCCGCCGCCAGCTCTCCACGCTCGAGCGGTCGGTTCCCACTCGCACCGTGTCGGTGCGGGGCATGGCCCGACCGCTTGCGCAGGCGCCGCGCCGGCCGGCACCGCAGCGTCGTCCGCAGCAGTCGCACCGTCAGGCACACCTGCACCGGGTGAGCGCCCGAGAGATGCAGCGCCGCCGCCGCGCCAACGTGTTGTTCGTGCTGGTGCTCACTACGGCCGTCAGCGGGTTCCTCGCCGCTACCACCAAGGCCGGCGCCATGACCTGGACGTTCGGCATCGCGTTCTTCGCACTCTGCGGCTACTGCTACAAGCTCGCCCAGCTGCGCAACATCGAGGCGAGCCGCTCGGACACCAGCCCCGGCTGGTACCACGCAGCCTGATCGACCGCTACACTCGGCGCTCCCAACGGGGGTGTAGCTCAGTTGGCAGAGCGCAACAATCGCACTGTTGAGGCCAGGGGTTCAATTCCCCTCACCTCCACCCGTATGGCAGATACCACCCGGCCCCTTCGATCCGTCGAAGGGGCCGCTGTCACTCTGGCGAACTGGCGTGTCGCCCCGCACAACCGCTGGGGTCTCGCGCACATGCGCGAGGTCGTGCCCTCGGCCAACGTGGCCCGCGATCCGGACCGCGTGTCGCCGCTGCGCGTCGACGTGCATGACGGGCTCGCCGATCTCGAGTTCGCCGTCGACGGCCGTCGACGCTCAGTGCGCGGCTGGATGGCCGAGAGTGACGGCGACGGCCTGCTGGTGCTGCACGACGGCGTGATCGTGCACGAGGAATACGCCAGCACGCTGACACCGGTCGCAACCCACCTGCTCTTCTCCGTCACCAAGTCGGTCACCGGCGTCCTCGCTGGCCTGGTGGTCGACCGATGCGGGTTGTCGGTCGATGCCCGTGTCGGCGAGATTGTCCCGGAGGTTGCGTCGAGTGGCTTCGGCGATGCAACGGTGCGCGACCTGCTCGACATGCGCGTATCGATCGATTACGACGAGATCTACGACGATTCGACGGGGATGATGGCGCGATATCGCGAGGCCATCGGCTGGCTGCCGCCGACCGATCCCGCCAACCCACCCGACCTGCACGGATACCTGGCATCGATGGGTCGGCGAGACGGGCGCCATGGCGGGGCCTTCCGGTATCTGTCGCCAATCAGCGACATGCTCGGCTGGGTGTGCGAGCGGGCGGCGGGCCGGCCGTACGCCGAGATGCTCTCCGAGTGGATATGGGCACCGATGGGCGCATGGTGCAGCGCCGACATCGCAGTCGATCGACTCGGAGCGCCGCGTACGGCCGGCGGCCTGGCGGCGACGCTGCGCGACATGGGGCGGTTCACCGAGATGGTGCGCAACGGCGGCGTGGCAGACGGACGCCAGGTCGTGCCCGCGTCGTGGATCGACGACCTACTCACCGGCGGGGATCCCGAGGCGTGGCGCGGCAACGAGTACGAGTCGATGCTGCCCCCAGGCGGTCGCTATCGAAGCCAGTGGTACCTCACCGACGCTCGCGGCTCGCAGGCCGTGGCCGTCGGCATCCACGGCCAGTGGCTGTGGTTCGACCGCGACCGTGCGGTCACCATCGTGAAGGTGTCGTCGCGCCCCGATGCGTCGAACGACTGGTCGGATGCGGTCGAGCAGGCGATGTTCGCCGCGATTGCCTCAGCGGTTGCCTAGAGCGAGGATCTCTGCAGTGAGCCGCTTGGCGCTGATGCCGCGGGCAGCGCCCAGCGACTGGGCAAACGTGCTGACACGCAGTTCCTCGAGCTGCCAGCCGACGTCGACCACTGCGGGCGGCACGGTGTGGCCGAGCGTGTCGAGCAGCGTCCGGTACTGCCGCTCGACGGCCACCACCTCAGCCATGCCCCGTGTATCTCGTGCGGGATTCTCGGGCAGTCGGGCGAGGCGCTGGTCGATGCCTGTCACGTAGCGAACCAGGTCGGGCAGGCGACCGATGCCGGCAGTGGCCGCGAACCCCGGCCGGATCAGGCGGGCCAGATGACGGGCGGCGTCATCGGCCGAGGCGGCCACCGCAGGTGCCA
>JBEGVK010000033.1:0-12043 GCA_041178405.1 Actinomycetota bacterium
GACACCACAGTCGGCTACGTGTGGGCTGTGGTGTCGCTCTTCGCATGGGTGACGTATCTCCTCGCGAGCAAGCGAGTGCGCCGAAAGGTCGAGACGGTTCGGCTTCTCGCCTGCTCGTCGGTCGTCGGCGGCGTGACGGTGTCGCTGATTGCACTCGTCATCGGTGCCGATGTCGGTCAGATGAACGGCCAGCGGTGGATGTGGATCTCGCTGCTGGCCCTCGTGCCGGGACTGCTCGGCCATGGGGTGTTCTCGTGGGCGCAGCCCCGTGTCGATGCCAGCGTGTCGTCGGTGCTCATCCAGGCCGAGCCTGTGATCGCCAGCTTTGCGGCGTGGGGCATTCTCGGCCAGCGGGTCTCGCTGGTGCAGATGCTGTCGATGGGCGTGGTGGTGGCAGCCCTCGGCGCACTGGCATGGAGCGAGTCACGTGACAGCGGCCCAATGGTGCTGCCCGAAGACGACCCCAGGGTCTGAGCGTCGTCGGGCGGGGTGCGAGCCTCAGCCCTGCTCGATGGTGACCGACACGATGTCGATCGGCTCGAGCGGCGGCCCGTCAGCCGGATTCGAGAGCGAGTCGAGGGTTGCCACGAGCGCCATGTCGGCGGCAAGCACCTGGCCGAAGAGCGTGTAGTTGGGGGGCAGGGCCGCACCGTTGGGCCCGGTGATGATGAAGAACTGGCTCCCATTGGTGTTCGGCCCGGCATTGGCCATCGCCACCGAGCCGATCGAGTACCCGTCGAATCCAGCGAGTTCGTCGGCGAACTCGTAGCCGGGTCCGCCGGTGCCAGTGGCAGTGGGGTCGCCGCACTGCACGACGAACTGCTGGATGGCGCGGTGGCAGGTGGTGCCATCGAAGTAGTGAAAACGGGCGAGGTTGACGAAGCTGTTCACGGTGAGCGGCGCGATCTCGGGCCGGAGCGTGACGCGCAGGGTGCCGTGGTTGGTCTCGATGACGGCGGTGTAGGCGGCGCCGCCGACGAGGCACATCGGCGGATAGGCGTCGAACTGCTGCTGTGTGGCGCTGCTGCCGTCGGCGGCAGCGCATCCCTCGGGCAACTGGGCGAGCGCTGCCGTGTCGCCCGTCGAGCCTCCGGGTATCACCGACTGCTCGGCATCACCGCAACCGGCGAGCGCAGCGAGTGCGCCGACCGCGAGGACGGTGAGCACCCGGCGGCCTCGCGGGCGGGCTGTTGGGGCGGTAGACGGGCTGAAGTGGGCGGCGTCGGTGGCGGAAATCATCGGCTCACTCTCGCACACGGCAGTTGCCGGAACGATGCAGCCGCCTGCATGCGCCACCGGTATCGTCCGCCGGATGAAGGAGATCCTTGACGCAATCGAGGCCGGTGCTGCAGCCGATGAGATTGCCCGCATCCCCGTGCCGTCGTCATACAGGGCCGCCTATGTTCGCCGCAGCGATCAGGACATGTGGCGCGGCGTCGACTCGCGCGACAAGGACCCGCGACGCAGCCTGCACGTCGGCGAGGTGCCGACCCCCGAACTGGCCCCCGACGAGGCCTACGTCGCCGTGATGGCCAGCAGCATCAACTTCAACACGGTGTGGTCGAGCATCTTCGAGCCGATCAGCACGTTCGGGTCACTGGCGCGCCTTGCGCGCGAGAGCGCCTGGGCGAAGCGACACGACCTCGACCATCAGGTCGTCGGCAGCGACGCGTCGGGCGTGGTCCTGCGCGTCGGCGCAGCGGTGCGCAACTGGCGGCCCGGCGACCGGGTGACCATTCACTGCAACCACGTCGACGACCAGGACCAGTCGGCGCACGACGACTCGATGCTGGCGGCGAACCAGCGGATCTGGGGCTACGAGACGAACTTCGGCGGTCTTGCCGATCTGGCGGTGGTGAAGGCGAACCAGTTGATGCCCAAGCCGGCCCACCTGACCTGGGAGGAGGCGGCCGTCAACGCGCTGTGCAACAGCACCAGCTACCGCATGCTCGTGAGCCGCAACGGCGCGCAGATGAAGCAGGGCGATGTCGTGCTGATCTGGGGTGCCACGGGCGGCATCGGTGCCTACGCAACCCAGTACGTGCTGAACGGCGGCGGCATTCCGGTGTGCGTGGTCAGCTCGCCGGAGAAGGCCGAGATCCTGCGTGGGATGGGCGTCGAGCACATCATCGACCGATCGGTGGCCGGCTACCGGTTCTGGAAGGACGAGCACACGCACGACGAGTCCGAGTGGCGCCGGCTCGGCCAGGACATCCGCGACCTGTGCGGCGAAGACCCCGACATCGTGTTCGAGCATCCGGGCCGCTCGACCTTTGCGGCGTCGATGTACGTGGCCAAGCGCGGCGGCACCGTGGTCACCTGCGCAGCGACCAGCGGTTTCATGATGGAGTTCGACAACCGCCACTTCTGGATGCGCCTGAAGCGACTGGTCGGCTCGCACTTCGCCAACTACAAGGAGGCCTACGAGGCCAACCGCCTGATCAGCAAGGGAATGATCCATCCCGTGATGAGCCAGGTGTTCCCGCTCGAGCAGACCGGTGAAGCCGCCTATCAGGTGCATCACAACATGCACGAGGGGAAGATCGGCGTACTGGCGCTTGCGCCGACCGAGGGCCTCGGCGTCACCGATCCCGAACTGCGCGAACGAGCCGGTGCAGCGCTGCATCGGTTCCGACGCTCGTAGTCATCGGCCGCTGCGTCGAGTTCGCAACGACCTCCTGCATCTGGTTCACTGACGCGATGCTGCTCACTGAGATCGACCACATCGCCATTGCAGTTCGCGACCTTGAGGCTGCCATCGCCTACTACCGAGAGGCCTTCGGCGCCGAGGTGCACCATCGTGAGATCGTCGAGAGCGACGGCGTCGAGGAGGCGCTGGTGAAGGTGGCCGACAGCTACATCCAGCTGACAGCCGCCACGCGGCCCGACAGCCCGATCGCCAAGTCGATCGAGAAGCGTGGCGAGGGCCTGCACCATGTCGGCTACCGGGTGGCCGACTGCAAGGCGGCGCTCGACGCAATGGTTGCCGCCGGAGCCACGCCCATCGACACCGCACCGCGACCTGGCAGCCGCGGCACCACGGTGGCGTTCATCCATCCGAAGGGCAGTTTCGGCACGCTCATCGAGTTGGTGCAGGAGAATCCTGGCACCGGGCACTGATCGCCGGCCCAGCCGCCGCTACGGCGTCACTCGACCTCGATGATGAGGCCCTTCAGGTACTCGGCTTCGGGGAAATTCAGCGGCACGGGGTGGTCGGCCGGCTGGTGGAGGCGGTCGATGATCCGGGCAGTGCGCCCTGCGTCGACGGCGGCCCCGGCGACGATCTTCTGGAACAGCTCGGCGGTCACGGCACCGCTGCACGACCAGGTCATCAGCACGCCGCCTGGCGCAAGCAGCTTGAGCGCCAGCAGGTTCAGGTCCTTGTAGGCGCGGCTGGCGCGGTCGACCTGGCGGTCGTTGGCGGCGAGTTTGGGCGGGTCGAGCAGGATGAGGTCGAACTGCCTCGCCCGGTCTCTGAGCCCGCGCAGGGCTTGGAAGGCGTCGGCCTCCATCAGGTCGCCGACGTCGACCGAGTTGAGGGCGCCGCTGCGTCGCGCTGTCTCGAGCGCCGGACCCGACGAGTCGATCGACAGCACGCTGTCGGCACCGCGGGCGGCCGCGATGACGCTGAAGGCGCCGGTGTAGCAGAACACGTTGAGCACTCGCCGTGCCGGTGCCCAGCGCTCGACGGCCCGACGGCCGAGGCGCTGGTCGAGGTAGAAGCCGGTCTTGTGGCCGGTCTGAGGATCAACAGCAAACCGGAAGCCGGCCTCGTGTGCCTCGATCACTGCGCCGACTGGATCGCCGCGTACCGTGCCGACGCGCATCGGTAAGCCCTCGCGCTCGCGGCTGTCGGCATCGCTGCGCTCGTGTACCGAGCGGATGCCGGGAAGCGCCGACAGCGAGTCGAAGATCACCTCGCGCCACCGTTCGGCGCCCACCGACGTCACTTGGCACACCACCGTGTCGGCGTACCGGTCGGCCACCGCGCCGGGAAGTCCGTCGGCCTCGCTGAAGACGAGGCGGGCCGCATCGGTCTCGGCGTCCGCCATCAGGGCCGTCCGCCGGCGTGCGGCGGCCGTCACGCGCTGGGCGACGAAGGCGCTGTCGACGACCTCGTCGGCGTCGAACGACCACATCCGGGCCCGGATCTGCGAGAGCGGGCTGAAGGCGGCGGTGCCGAGTGCCGTGCCATCGGAAGATCGAACGAGGACGGTGTCACCTGGCTCGGGCGAGCCGTCGACCGAGGCCACGGCCCCGCTGAACACCCACGGATGCCGGCGCAGCAGCGATCGCTCCCGCCCGGGGAGCAGGCGGAGCGTGCCGGCGACGTGCATCGTCCCGACACTAGCGAGACGGGGCGGGCGCCCATTCGGTGGCCGTGGACCGGCAGAACGGCCACCGATCGTGGCGGGGCAGATCGAATCCTGATGAAAAAAGACTCAAGGCGGCCCTGACAGACGACGAAGATTTCGCTGCGACCGAGGCAACCGGATTGGGGGCATCGGCGTTCATCACTATCGGGCTCAACTCAGCGGGAGGAACGCATGAACGCCCAGACCAACTCCAAGAGCGACAAGGGATTCACCCTCGTCGAACTCCTCATCGTCATCGTGATCCTTGGCATCCTCGCCACCGTCACGGTGTTCGCGGTGCAGGGAATCACCACACGCGGCAAGGAAGCCACGTGCGACGCCGACTACAAGACGTACGAGACGGCCATCCAGGCGTACTACGCCCAGAACGGCTCGTACCCGGCATCGGACGCCGACCTCGTGACCGGTGGCTTCATCACCAGCGAGTCGACGAACTACAACGTCGGGACGGGTGGCGCAGTTGCCCTCGACCCGGCAGGCACCAACGACTGCACGCTTCCCTGATCCGTCAGGCTCGCAGCAGAACCACACAGGAGCCGGGCCTTCGGGCCCGGCTCCGCCGCGTCATGGCGGAGATCGAACGGCCGGGAATCAGAGATTCGATCAGCAAAGTCTCAAGCCCTCGGCATCCGGTGCCGATGACGTGGCGTGAGAATGAGAACGGCTGCAGAGCCGGCACGATGGCAAGATCGTGCCGTGCGCTCCCGATCCCTTCGCGCGCGTCCCCGTCGAACTTGCCCGAGTGATCGCGGCTTCACGCTCGTCGAGGTCGTCATCTCCATTCTCCTTGTCGGCCTCACCGCGACAGCCGGGCTGGTCACACTGCGCACCTCGGTGCGGGCTTCCGTCACGAACCGCGATCACTCGAATGCGCACGCCTGGCTCCAGTCGGCCACCGACGTGCTGTACGGCGCCGAGCGGCAGGACTGCGGTACCGCCACTGCCAGCCGCGAGGCTGAGGTGCGCGCCTACTACCAGCAGGTCGTTCGCACCACGACGAATCCAGCGGGCTGGCCGGTCGAGAACATCGAGGTCGTCGCCCCAGTTCGATTCTGGGATGGGTCGTCGACGTATCAGTCGACGTGCTACGACGACCTCGGCATCAGCCTGCAGCTGATCACGCTCCGGGTCCGCAACAACGATGGCGAGATCGTCGAGACCGTCGAGGTGGTGAAGGGATGAGTGCTCTCCGAGTACTTCGAGACCGCAGCAGTGGCGTGCGTCATCGCTGCAGGCGCCCAGGCGACCGCGGCTTCACCCTCGTCGAGCTGCTGGTGTCGATCACGCTGATCGGCGTCATCGCCACGGTGGTTGCGTCCACGATCGTCGTCACCATCCGCACGAATCCGATCTCTGAGGAGCGCACCGACGTGGCGCGCACCCTGCAGGGTCTTGTCACGTGGCTGCCGCAGGACGTCGACTCGACACCGCCGACCGGGTTCACCACCACGAGGACGTCGCCGAGCGGCTGTACCAGCAGCGACGGCACGAACCTGCTGCTCCTCCAGTGGACCGAAAAGATCTTCAGCGTCACCACGACCTTCATCGCCAACTACCGACATGTCACCACCGCCGCTGGCGAGTCGTACATCACTCGCACCACATGCCGCGGATCGGGCGCAAAGCCGCTCGGCAACACGGTGGTGGCCCGCGCCTCGGCGCCGCTGCCACCCCTTCCGGCCAACTGGCAGCCGGGCGACATGCCGGTCAGTGTCGAGATCACGCGAGACGAGACGGACGATGTCGAGCTGGTGGTGTTCCAGGTGCAGACACTCGATGGCGTGCTGCTGCGGGTCGATTCCGCCCCCAAGAATCCGTCGCACACCCTGCCCCCGCTGACGACGGTGATCGGCAGCACCACCATCCCGGGTGCCACCACGACGCAGGCGCCCACCACCACGACGGGCGGCTCGACCACCACCACCGTGCAGGTGTCGACCACGACGGCCCCGCCATGCGCCATCCTCACCAGCGCCCTGCCGTCACAGGTGTTCAACACCGACCCGAACGGCAATGGGCGCTCCTCGGTGAATGTCGGGGTGCTGCAGACCGCACTCACGATCACGGTCACCACGAACGGTCGCTGCATCGGCCTCGAGGCTCGGCCGTCGACGGGTGCGCCGAACGGTGAACTGTTCCGCAACTTCACCACCTCTGACGGCATCACGTACACGGTGACGTTCCCCAGCTACAGCCAGGGTTCGTCCGAACTGTGGGCTGACGGCCTGCGCATCATCGCCCTCTACACGCCGCTCGGCGGGCCGTTCGCCACGCTGCAGGTGCAGATCAGGTAGGAGCCACCGATGTCACGGATTCGCACCCTCTCCCTCGCCACACGGCTCCGCGCTGCCGCGGAACTGCGACGCGCGCCAGATGGCCGCTCGACGCGGGATGCCGGCCTCATCCTCCCGATGGTGTTCGCCGGCACCGTGCTGGTGTCGGTGGTGACGCTCGGCGTTGCATCGTACGTGGCGAGCGACCTCCGCTACTCGAATGTGGTCGAGACTCGAGCCGACCGCCTCGCCGCCGCCGATGGCGGACTGCGCTTCGGCATCGAGAAGCTGCGTAACTTCCAGACGCTGTGCACCACCGCCTACGGGCGTCGTGGGGTGACGACGGTGTTCCCTCCGCTCATCAATGGCGCCACGACGACCGTGACATGCCAGGCGGTGGGCGCGCCGATCTCCGACATCCAGGGCTGGGGCGTGGTGGTCACCGGCGAGGGAGTGCCGGGGACCTCACCGATCTTCTTCACCCGTGGCACCGGCCAGAGCGACAACTTCGTGAAGACGTTCAGTGGCCCCGTGTACGTGGCCGATCCCAACAGGCTGTCGCTGTCGGCATTGCTGACGATCAAGGACGGCGATCTCTGGTACTCGTCGAATGACTGCAGCGTCGAGGTGGCGATTGCCGAGGTTGACAGCGGCGACCTGTCGTTCGACCCGAGTTTCTTCCGCGGGCCGCAGTGCGTTCCCGATCCATGGACGTCGATCTTCGATGCACCGACCGTGCCCGAGCCGCCTACCTCGCCGGTCAATCCCTCGTACTCCACCGACGGCACGTGCCGGGTGTTCAGCCCCGGCAAGTACACGTCGATCTCGCTCGGCACCAACAACTACTTCCAGAGCGGGGCGTACTACTTCGAGAACGTCGACATCGAGCTGCAGGGCAAGAACCTCACCGGGGGATTTCCCGGTGATTCCGGTGATGCCGAGAAGGTGGGCAACACCGCCTGTGCTGCGGCACAGTCAGCCGATCGAGCCGCCAAGTATCCGAGCGAGGCAGGTGCCACCTTCTATCTCGGCGGCGACAGCAACTTCGATATCCGCAACAACGCCAGCATCGAGGTCTTCAGGCGACTCGTCGGCGAGACCTACCTCAGCGTCTATGCGCTGCCGACAAGCGGCAGCGGGTACATCGCCAGCGATCTCACCTACGACGACTTCGTGCTCGAGACGCTGTCGGGCAGCACCAACGATGTCGCCATGCATGGCCTCGTGTGGGCGCCACGCGCCGGTGCGTCGCTCGGCAACGTGGTGCTGGCCGCCAACGGCCAGTTGCTGGGGGGAATCGTCGTGGCGCTCCTCGACACGCAGGCCGCCAACGCAACGGCCTTCCACATCGGCGTCGAGTCGAATCCCGTGACGACGCGGCTCCTGCTCGTGTCATCAGCGACGCTCAACGGGTGCACCACTCGTGCACGAGCGGTCGTGCAGTTCCGACCGGATACGGGCGACCTCGCTGTGAACTCGTGGCGGGTGGTCGAGCAGGCGCAGTGCTCGTAGCCGACGTGCAGTGACCGGCAGCGCCGCATCGGGCGGCACCCGCAGCCGCCGGTCGATGTCCTAGCGGACCAGTTCCATCCGCAGGCCCGTCGAATCCCATTCGGGATCGGCTGGAAATCGCTGCATAGCCCGGCCGGCAGCGCGACGAGCGGTCCACAGCAGCCCCACAGCCTGCAGCATGTGCAGCTGTGCTGCCCCGGCAGGCGGCGTTCGCACGACGATCTCCTCGACGCCAGGCAGTTTCTCGCGGAGCAGTGCCATCCGCTCGACGATGCCATCCTGCTGGTAGGGCGAGGTCTTCAGCGGCACGTCGTCGTTCAGCTGAGAGAACGTGAGATCGGGATGGGCAGCGAAATAGCTGCGCTGGTGGAACGGCTGGAACTCTCGCTCGGCCTCTCGGATCCATCGGAAGCGGCGAAGGTCGTCGCGCGTCAGCCACGGCTCGATCTCGACGGCCTCGGCCAAGGTGCGGGCATGCAGCGCAGCCCGCGACGGGGTGGGCCGGATAGCGAGCCGTCGCGGCCATCCGAGCAGCTCGTGCACCTCGGCGTCGCAGGGGCGGAACGGGGAGACGGGCTCGTCGAAGAAGCCGATGGGTACGTAGATCGCGGCAGCGTCGAACTTCGGCTTGTACTCGAGGACGTCGACGAGTGTGCGCACGACCTCTGGATCCTCTGCCACCACGGTGACGCCAGCCAGCCGGGCAGGCGCGATGAGCCATCCTCCTGGGCAGGGCACGATGCCGCCCAGCATCTTGTACGGGGCCTTCGGAGCAGCCATGTCGTCGTAGAGCCTATGAGCCGGTCGTCGGAGCGCAGACGAGCGCGTCGGGCGTCACGTCACCGACTGGCCGGCGCCGGTCGAGGCCGACTGGCCGGCGGCGATGGTCGCCTGTGCCTGCATCTGGTTCCGCATCGTGGCGGCCTGCGCCATGATCTCCTTCGGGAAGGCGCTTTCCTCCATGGCGGTCTCCATCGTGATCAGGCCGGCTGCGACGAGTCGGGCGAGGTCCATCTCGATGGTCTGCATGCCCTCGCTCTGGCCGGCGATCATCACGTTGCGCAACTGCCGGCTCTTGCCCTCGCGCACGAGGTTGCGCACAGCATCGTTGGCAACGAGCACCTCGTAGGCGGCCACTCGTCCTCCCCCGGATGCGCGCAACAGTCGCTGGCTGATGACACCCTGCAGCGTGCCTGCCAGCTGGATCTGAATCTGATCGCGCATCTCGCCTGGGAAGACGTCGACGAGGCGGTCGAGTGCCTGCGCGGCATCGTTCGTATGGAGGGTTCCGAATACGAGGTGGCCGGTCTCTGCGAGCGTCAGCGTGATGCTGATCGACTCGAGGTCGCGCATCTCGCCGAGGAGGATGACATCGGGGTCCTCACGGAGGGCGCTCTTCAGGCCGTCGTTGAAGGTGTTCACGTCGGTGCCCACTTCGCGCTGGTTCACCATCGCCGTCTTGTGCGTGTGCTGGAACTCGATGGGGTCTTCGATAGTGAGGATGTGCACCGGGCGCGTGGCGTTGATCCGGTCGATCATCGCTGCCAGCGTCGTACTCTTGCCCGAGCCGGTAGGTCCGACGACGAGAACGAGGCCGTACGGCCGATTGAGCAGGTCGATGCAGGCTTGTGGCGTGCCGAGCTCCTCGAGCTGGCGGACTCGATAGGGAATGACGCGGAGTGCCAGGGCGTAGGTGTTCTTCTGCTTGAACGCATTGGCGCGGAAGCGGCCGATGCCGTCGAGGCCGAACGAGAAGTCGACCTGCGACATCTCGGCGAGTTCGGCGCGCTGGCGGTCGTTGATGAGCGAGAAGACGACGCGCTCGACATCGGACGCCTCGAGCACGGGCACACCCTCGAATGGAACGAGATCGCCGTCGCGCCGCACGGTGGCAGGCCGGCCGACACTGAGGTGGAGGTCGCTGGCGCCTGCATCGACGGTGGCCTGCAGCAGGGTCACCAACATCGGGTCGGGATTGAACATCGCGGACTAGCCTCCGAAAGATGCCGTGAGTCGGGGGTGGTGAGTGTCGGTCATTGACATGATGTCGGTGCCTCTGGCGGTGGTGTTCGGCCTGGCAATTGGTTCGTTCCTCACCGTAGTGGTCGATCGGGTGCCGCGTGGCGCCTCCATCGTCGAGCCCGGCTCGGCCTGTGGGTCGTGCGGACGCCGACTCGGCGTGCTCGACCTCGTACCTGTGCTGAGTTGGCTCGCACTGCGGGGGCGATGCCGCACATGCGGTGTACGTATCGGCATCGAGCCGCTGGTCCTTGAGGTGGTGACGGCGGCACTCTTCGGCATCACAGCGTTGCGGTTTGGCGGGTCGATCACGACGGTGGCGTTCTGCGTCCTGATGGCCGGTCTTGTGGCGCTCACCTGGATCGACCTGCGCACGCATCGACTGCCACGCGAGGTCTCGTACACGACGGCCGCCATCGGGGCGCCGTTGCTGGCACTTGCCGCCGTGACCGATGGCGAGCCTCGCCGGATCTGGACGATGGCAGTCGGGGCAGTGATCGCCACTGCGACGATGCTCGTCGTGTACCTCGCCAGCCGAGGGGGGATGGGCGACGGCGACGTGCGCCTCGCCCCACTGCTCGGACTGTTCCTCGGCTGGCTCAATCCCGGTCTTGCCCTGATCGGGCTGTTCTTCGGCTTCCTGCTGGGCGCAGTGGTCAGCCTCGCCCTGCTCGTCGCCCGTCGAGTCGGGCGAAAGACGGCGCTTCCGTTCGGTCCGTTCCTCGCAGTCGGCACGGTGGTGGCCGTCTTCTGGGGCCAGGACTACGTCGACGTGCTGCTCGGCCGCTGACGCTGCTGTGGCGGTACGGCGCTGGGCAGATTGCCCCGGGCCACAGGCCGGTCAGGTCTGCTTCATGTTGTCGAGGATGCCGTACATGGCCTGCACCAGGGCCACGGCGACGAATCCCACCATTGCGCCCACGCCGACGATCATGATCGGCTCGAAGGCAGTGGTGAACTTCTTGATGCGCGACTCGAGTTCGCGGTCGAAGTAGATACTGGCCACCTCGAGCTGCCTGTCGAGGGTGCCGGTCTCCTCGCCGACCTTGAACATCTGCCGGGCCGCACCCGGGAACAGCTCGGTCTTGGCGAGTGGCTGGTAGAAGCCGCCGCCCTCCATGATCTCGACCTGGGCAATCTCGAGTCGCTCGCGGAAGACGGTGTTGACCGTGGCATCAGTGGTGGTGCGCATCGCATCTGGAAGCGGCACCCCGGCCTTGATCATCGTTGCAAGGATCCGGCAGAAGCGCTCGAGGATCGAGTACTCGATGATGCCCTTGATGGCGGGCAGTTTCAGCACCAGCCGGTCGCGGCTGCGTCGGCCCTTGTCGGTCTTCGACATCCACACGAACCACGCCACGACGGCAATGAAGAACGAGGCTGGTCCGTACCAGTAGATGGTGAACAGGTCGGCTACGAAGAGCAGCATCCGGGTGACGAACGGCAGGTCGGCGTCCATCTCCTCGAAGAGCGGCTTGAACTGCGGCAGCACGTAGCCGGCCAGGACGGCGACAGTGAAGACGGCGAGCACCATGACCACGCCCGGGTACGAGAGCGCCGACACCACCTTGGAACGCGTGTCGAGCTCGCGCTGCAGGTAGTCGGACAGGCTCTCCAGCGTGTCGTCGAGCTTGCCGGTGAGCTCGGCGGAGCCGAGGATGCCGACGTAGTACGGCGGGAAGGCTTCGGGATGCTTGGCAGCCGCCGACGACAGGGTGCCACCGTTGCGAAGGTCCTCGACCATGTCGCTGATGGTTCGCTGCAGGGCGACATCGGCGGTCTCATCACCGATGGTCTCGAGTGCTTCGGTGAGGGAGATGCCGGCCTTCACGAACACCGCCAGCTGGCGGGTGAAGTGCATCA
>JBEGVK010000034.1:0-21088 GCA_041178405.1 Actinomycetota bacterium
GATGCCGCCCATGACCACGCCGAGCCTGGCAGGCGCTGTGCCGCCAAGCGGCCAGAGATGGCGCCGAGCGAGAGTCCGGCAAGCACCGCCGTGCGCAGACGCTGGACGAGCGGCAGTCGCAGCACGGAGCGCCGCG
This sequence comes from Actinomycetota bacterium, assembly GCA_041178405.1. GTDB lineage: Bacteria > Actinomycetota > Acidimicrobiia > Acidimicrobiales > Ilumatobacteraceae > UBA668. The sequence continues at coordinate 137 of JBEGVK010000034.1, forward strand.
GCACCGGTGCCAGCAGCACATGGGCAACATCGGCCCCCTCGATAGCGAGTGGGCCGCCACGGGCGCCCGATCGCAGCCCGATGAAGACCGCTACTGCAGCCACCAGCGACACGAGTGCCTGTCCGTCGGCAGCGACGTCGGCGAGATCTGTTGTGACCGGCTCGTCACCGATCAGGCCCGTCAGCCACAGGACTGCACCACCGCCGAAGAGCACGACCAGGTACGCCTTGTAGGCGATGTCGAACCACTCGAGTCGACCGAGCCGGCGTTCCCGTCGGCGCATGCGCAGTTCGCCGAGCACCTCGACAGCAGTCGCAGTCGCAGCAGCGCCGCCACGGTCTCTGTCAGCAGGTGATGCCGAATGCGACGTCGTCACGCCGGACCCAGCGCAGCAGGGCGATCGGGATCGGATGCCCATCCCGACCAGCTCGCCGTGAACAGGCGCGGCGGCGTGAGTCCGGCGTGCTCCATGGCGAGCACGTTCATGCAGGCACTCACACCCGAGCCGCAGTAGGCGATCGTGCTCGATGCGGTCACGGCATCGATGCCGAGCGCTGCGTAGTGGGAGCGAAGTTCGTCAACGGGTCGAAGTCGGCGGTCGGCACCGAGCACTGAGTTCCATGGCGAGTTGCGAGCGCCGGGAATGTGACCGGGTCGCGGATCGATGACCGCCACCTCTCCGGTGAATCGCTCGGCGGCGCGGGCATCGATGAGCGGCCGGCCTGCATCCGGTCGGGCGGCGCGGGCGGCGACCTCGTCGATGCCGGCGAACGACGACTCAGGCCACGGCACAGGGGTGAACGCTGCCGGAGGCAGCGTCGGTGCCGGTCCGGTCTGCGTCGGACGGCCGTCGGCACGCCACGCAGCGAGGCCTCCGTCGAGCAGGGTGGCTCGCCTCCCGATCGACCGCAGCATCACCACGAGTCGGCTGGCGCTCAGGCCTCCGGTGTCGTCATAGGCGACCACCACGGTGTCGTCGCCGATGCCAAGCGCCCCCAGCGACGCAGCGAAGTCGGCCGGGGACGGCAGGGGATGGCGGCCGGCAACGGGAGGGAGTCCGTGGGCGGCGAGGGCGCTGTCGAGATCGACCCAGACCGCACCCGGCAGGTGACACTCCTCGAACGCCGCCCGCCCGTCGGTGCCGTCGAGATACCACCGGACGTCGGCGAACACCAACGGCCCTGGAAGCCCGTCGAGTTCGCCTGCCGCCGTCACCGGGCCGACTGTCGACCGGTCGGGCCCCGCCGCGCCGGTACGGAGTCGTGCGCCATCGGTCCCTTTCACCTCGTCCACCATCGCATCCTGCCATCACAAATCGCCGCGACAAGCGGCAGACTGTGCGGGTGCTCGCCCTCAGCGCCCCGCAGATGCACGACGCCGGTGCCGCCCTGGCCATCGTGTGCATGGCCGGGGTCGTGCTGATGGTGGCAGCCCGACTGGTGCCAGTCGGCCCCTCATTCCACTTCCTCGACGTGCTGCACCGCTACCAGTTGGCGCTGGCCGCCCTCGTCGCCGCCACCGCGACACTCGGGAGCCTGTGGTTCAGCGAGTCGTCGGCTGGCTGGTCACCGTGCCGGTTCTGCTGGTTCCAGCGCATCTTCATGTACTCGGCCGCCGTGGTCCTCATCGTCGCTGCATTCCGACGCGACCGCGGCGCCCGCTGGTACGTCGTGCCGCTGGCGGGCATAGGCAGCCTCCTCAGCATCTGGCACATCCTGCTCGAGCACCGGGTGATCGAAGAGTCCACCACGTGCTCGTCGCTCACCAGCTGCGCCACGCCCAACTACGTCTCATTCGGCCGACTCGAGTTCAATGCCGACGGCCAATTCATCTCGTCTGGCTTTCCCATCACACTTGCCGTCATGGCACTCTCGGCGTTTGCCGCCATCATCGCCCTGCTGCTCGCACCCGAGCCGCTCGTCGGCGACGACGCCGAGATGCACCCGGCCCCCGCAACCTGATCCAGTCCACGTCCCACTCGACCGATACCCACGTCGTCGACATACATCGCTCGACGAAGATCCAGCACGGAGGAACACCATGGCAAACCGACAGCGAGCCGAAGCCCGGCGCAAGGCAGCAGCGAAGGCAGCACGTGCCGAGTCCGGCGCAAAGCCGGTGATGTGGATCGTGGCGGCCGCCATCGTGGTGGTGGCCGTCGTCGTGGCCGTGGTCGTCGTCAGCGGTGGCGGCGGCGGGGAGACTGCCTCGTCGAGCAGCGTCGGTGGCACGAACGGCACCACCGAGACCACCGGTGTGGGCCTCATCGACGGCGACGGCTTCCCGTACTCGCAGCCCGTCACCATCGAGGGCGAGTCGCTTCCTGCGTACGACTCGCAGGCGGCATTCGACGATGCCGTCGGCACACCGGCACCCTTACTGTCTGGCAAGGACTTCCAGGGGAACGAGGTCGTCATCGATCCGGCCGCCAATGGCCCCTACATGATCGTGTTCCTTGCCCACTGGTGCCCGCACTGCAATGCCGAGGTGCCCCGGCTGCTCGACTGGAAGAACGCCGGGCTCGTACCCGCCGAACTCAACATCGTCGGCGTTGCCACCGCCGTCGCTGCAGAGGCCGACAACTTCCCGCCCGCCGCATGGTTCTCGACCAAGGGCTGGAGCTGGCCGGTGATCGTCGACGAGTACACCCTTGCCGGTGTTGCCGGCACGGCCGCCACGGCATTCGGCGCCAGTGGATGGCCGTACTTCGTCATCATCGGCGAGGACGGACTCGTGAAGGTGCGCAAGAGCGGCGAGCTCGAAGTCGCCGAACTGCAGGCCATCGTCGACGAGGCCCTCGCTTCCTGACCTCGCCGGTTCCCAGCGTCAGTCGTTGGGTCGCTGCGACAACTCGCGGGCTGCACGCTCCGCGTCGTGCATCACCTCGCGCAGCGACCGACCGGTCGACGCGGCGATCGCAGCGACATCATCGTGCTCGGGCTTGAACCGCCCGTTCGACACCTTCATCCGCACAGGGTGTCCTGACACCTCGACGATGAGTTCGTCGCGCTGCTGCGGCCAGCGCATCGCCACATGGCCGCGCAGGCCGAGCGTGCCCGTCTCGTGCACGAGTGCCGCCGCAACCTCAGTGGCGCGCGCTGGATCGCACAGGGCGTGCACCGTGTGCGCCGGACGTCCCTTCTTCATCACGATCGGGGTGACCCACGCATCGTGTGCGCCAGCAGCCAAGATCACCGCCACGGCATGCGCCAGCATCTCGCCGGTGGCATCGTCGATGTTGGCCTCGAAGACCTGCACCGGCTGGCCAGGGCCGGGCACGAGGCCATGTGGCGCCGGTGACGAGCCGAGCACCACCTGCACGACGTTCGGCCGGCCGGGAACGTCAGTGCGGCCTGCGCCGTAGCCCACGGCGCGCACCTCCATCGACGGCATCGGCCCGAACGAGTCGGCGAGTGCGGCCATGAGCGCGACGCCAGTCGGCGTTGCCAGTTCGAGTCCGTCGTCGACACCGCGGGCGGGCACGCCATAGGTTGCCATCAGCCGCGCCGAGGCCGGCGAGGGGTTCGGCAGCATGCCGTGTGCGGAACGCACCGTGCCAGTGCCGACGGTGATCGCACTGCAGGCAACGTGGTCGACACCGAGCACCTCGAGCGCAGCGCAGGTACCGACGACGTCGACGATGGCATCAACAGAGCCCACCTCGTGGAACTCGACATCGTCAGGGGCAATGCCATGCACGATCCCCTCGGCCTCTGCGAGAGCGGCAAACACCCGGTTCGATCGGGCGCGGACTCGCTCGGGAAGGTCGGCTGCAGCGATGATCGACTGCACCTCACCGAACGGACGATGCGGATGCCCGTCACCGTGGTCGTGCACGACGACGTCGGCGAGTGTGGCCGCTATGCCGCAGCGCTGCACCCGCTCAAAGGTCAGCGCATAGCCGTCGATGCCGAGGCCAGCCACGATGTCGACGACCGCGAGTGGATCGGCACCGGCATGCACGAGCGATCCGAGCGTCATGTCGCCAGCCGTACCGGCAAAGCAGTGGAACCACGCGGTGCTCACTGGCACATCCTGCCGATCGCACACGCAGCGCCAAACCCGTTGTCGATGCCAACGACTGTCACGCCACTCGCACACGACGCGTGCATCGCCAGCAGGGCTGTGACGCCGTCGAGCGAGGCGCCGTAGCCGACACTCGTGGGAACCGCCACGACGGGCACATCGGTGACACCGCCCACGACACTGGCGAGCGCGCCCTCCATTCCCGCCACGACCACGACGGCATCAGCCGATGTCACCCGATCGAGGTGGGCGAGGAAGCGATGCAGGCCCGCCACGCCGACGTCGGTGAGCCGGTCGGGCTCGAAGCCGAGCGCCCTCAGCGTGAGCACGCACTCGTCGACCACCGGCACGTCACTCGTGCCGGCGCTGACGACGAGCACCTTCGATGAGCGCATCGGCTGCGGTCGACGCCACAGCAGGCAGCGTGCCGCCGACTCCGCCCCGGGATGCGCCGCCCCGACAACTTCGGCCACCTCGTCGTGTATCCGGGTGATGAGTACGGGGCCGACGCCATGGGCAAGCAGCTCACCCACTGCCGCCACGCACTGAGCTGGCGACTTCCCCGGCCCGTACACCACCTCGGGCATGCCCTGGCGGAGGGCGCGATGGTGGTCGACCAGCGTGTCGCCCACCTCGGCGAACGGCAGCCGGCGCAGCGCAGCCACAGCATCGTCAGGCGTCACCGACCCGTTGCGAACTCCATCGATGAGGGCAGCAAGCGACGCAGCGTCCATGGCCGACAGTCTGCCGTCCCCTGCGGCCGGTGAAGCCCCGCCGAATCGGGCGGGTGCCAATAGCCTTGCCACCCATGACCAGTACCCGGCCGCCCCGGCGAGTCGGCTTTCTCGGGCCGCTCGGCACGTTCACCCAGCAGGCACTCGAGACCCAGGCCGATCTCGCAGCGTGCGAGCGTGTTCTGTTCCGCACCATGCCCGACGTCCTCGACGCCGTCGAGTCGGGCGAGGTCGATGTCGGGTTCGTCGCCATCGAGAATTCGATCGAGGGAACGGTCAACCTCTCGCAGGACGAGCTGGCCTTCAACCACGAGCTGCTCATCCAGCGCGAGGTGGTCCTCAACATCGAGCACTGCCTGCTCGCCAAGCCGGGCACGTCGATTGCCGACATCACCACGGTGGTCAGCATTCCTGTGGCCAGCGCCCAGTGCCACGCATACCTGCGCTCCACCGTGGGCCAGGCCGACCTGCGGGCCGCCAACAGCACCGCAGAGGCCGCTCGCATCGTCGCCGACGATCCGTCGACCTCACTTGCTGCCGTTGCACCGCGCACCAGTGCCGTCGTATACGGACTCGAGATCCTCGACGCCGACATTGCCGACCATCCCGGCAATCAGACACGCTTCGTGCTCGTTGCCAAGGACGGCATCCCTGCGCCCACCGGTCACGACCGCACTGCGCTGGTCATCTACCAGCGGGCCGACGAGCCCGGCAGCCTCATCAGCATCCTGCAGGAGTTCGCCGCGCGGCGTATCAACCTCTCGAACTTGCTGTCGCGCCCGACCAAGGACGGAGGCCTCGGCGACTACTGCTTCATCATCTATCTCGACGGCCACATCGCCGACGAGCTGGTTGCCGATGCGATGCGCGCCCTGCACAGCAAGCAGGGGCACGTGAAGTTCCTCGGCAGCTATCCCGCAGCCGGCGACCATGCCACGGCCCGCGAACATGCCGATACGCGCTGGAAGGATGCCGACGACTGGGTCGAGGGCCTCCGCAGGTCGATCCGCCAATGAGGCGTCGCGCGTTCGCCGCGTTCGCCATCACCACAATCGTGCTGGCTGGGTGCTCGTCCGACGAGCGCCGCTCGCTCGCGTCGATGCCGGTCACGACGCCTGCCGCAGTGACGACGTCGAGCAGCAGCACCACCACGTCAACCAGCACCACCACGTCCACCACAGCAGCGCCGACCACCACCCAGCCGTCCGGCCTGTACGAGCCAGTGCCTGGGCCGTCGCTCACGGGCGATCGAACCGACGAGTTCGCGGCCGACGGGCCGCTCGAGAACGGCCAGTACTGGGTGACGTACAACGGCACCGACTCGACCGACGCCCCCTTCGTCAGCCTGTACATCGCCTACTTCGGCGAGGCATGCGTGGAGGCAGCGGCTGCATTCAACGACGAGTGCTTCGGCGACCTGTTCGTGACACCCACGCCAACCCGCGACATCGACGATGTGCTCATCTCGGACGACGCCCTCATCACCGTCGCCGACGCACGCAGCACCTCGAACTACCGCATCACCTTCGACGAGCTCAGGATCGCCAGTACCGGGGTGCAGTCCCCCGTCGCCCCCGATGGCTACACCTACCAACCCTTTGCGTTCCTCATGACCGTGATCGACGGCGAGATCGTCGCCTTCGAACAGTTCCGCACCTCATGAGCACCCCGCTCGCCAACTTCATCGTCGGCGCCCGCCGCCTGCATGTCGTCGCTGGCGGCGCTGGCGCCGTGTCGCTCGTCTTCCTGCATGGCATGGGCACCTCGGCTGCCAGCTGGCTCGAGTGCATGCAACGCCTCGCCGACCGCTACCGGGTTGCGGCACCCGACCTCATCGGCCACGGGTTGTCACCGGTACCGGAGGATCATGCCGAGTACCGACGAGACCGCACCCTCGACGACATCGACGACCTACTCGCCGATGGGGGCGTCGACGTCCGCCGACCGGTGGTACTCGTTGGCCACTCACTCGGTGGCTATCTCTCCCTTGCCTACGCGGCGACCAGACCGGGCGGCATCGACGGCATTGTCGTGCTCAACACCGGACCCGGGTACCGCGATGCCGACAAGCGCGAGGCATGGAACGAGCGGTCCCGGCGCAACGCCCACCGCTTCGGCGTGCCGGAGCAGGTTGCCGACCTCAACCTGCAGGAGGACTCGATCGTGATGGAGCGACTCACTGCGATCGATGTTCCGCTGCTTGCTCTCGCTGGCACCGCCGACCGACCCGAGTACACCACGTCGGGCGAATACCTCGCCAGGAAGATGCCTCGAGCGTCGTTCGTCGCCGTCGAGGGCGGCGGCCACTCAATGCACGAGGCCGAGCATGCCGATGTCGTTGCCGGCCTCGTCGACGAGTTCGCCAGAGGTCTCACGGCATGAGCGCAGTGCCCGCGGTCCGCTGTCGCCGGTAGATTCGCCGGCGGAACGGTGGCAGAGCGGACAAATGCGCGCGCCTTGAAAGCGTGAGGCCTCACGGCCCGGGGGTTCGAATCCCTCCCGTTCCGCAGGTAATGCCGCAGTGGCTGCGATGCACGCATGACGCGGATGGGCCCGCGGTTCCCCGCGGGCCCATCGACGTCGTTAGTGCAGTGCGGGCGTGATCAGAGATCCACCGTGGTCTGCAGTGTCCCGCATGACAGCGTGAACGGGTTGTTCAGGTTGTTGCCGGTGTAGACGACATGCCAGTAGTAGGTGCCGTCAGTCTCCACCTTCACCGACGTGTTCGTCGTGGTGACGGAGGTTCCGGCGGCCACTGTCTGGGTGTACAGCGCGGTCGTCGAGCAGTCAGCGCTGTCGTACAGGGCGAACTGCACCTTGTCGTAGTCGCCGGTGCTGATGCCGCCCTCTGCCCATCCAGTCACGCTGATCGTGGCGTTGGGGTACACCCACGTGGCGCCGGTCGCCGAGGGATCAGCCTTGTCGGGAGCGCGCACGCAGTCGGCCGGATCCGAGTTCGGCTCGGCAGACGAGTAGGCGCACGTGTTCAACAGCTCGGCCGACTCGGCACCGACATCGGCAAGCATCACCGTGCAGTAGACGCGGGTGTCGGCGTCGGCGTCAGACATGAACGCGGCGGCCTGAGCCTTGTTCAGGTAGCCACAGGTCGTCTCGGCCGACCGGTCGGGCGCCACTACCACCGTGGCGTTGGCGCAACGGTCGACCCTGACGTCACGGCAGGAATAGAGCGTGCTCGACTGCGGCGTCGACGAGTCGCGGGCACCGGTGACGGCACAGAGCGCGAAGTTGGTGAGTCCGTCGCCGTCGCTGTCGAACAGGGTGCATCCGGTCAGCGTGTTGCCGCCACGGGTGACCACCTCGTCGAAGTTGAAGAACACGTCGACATGGTCGCCGTCGAGTTGCCAGCCCTGCTGGGTGAGGTCCTTCTGGCCGGGAACGTCATCGATCCCCTGCTCGTCGGACAACACGCTGTAGCCGTCGGTTGACGGATAGGCGTCGGCGCCTCCGACCATCAATGTCGCTGTCACGAGCACGGCGGCGGTCAGCGCACCGATCCCCCTGATGCGTCGGCGCTTCGTGGTGTCGTGGTGCATGGAATCTCCCTCTCCCTGATGAGAACTGTTTCGAACAGCAACCATACGCTTTCTCAACTCTTCGTCAAGACACCGCACCGGAGCAGTGGGTAACCCGCCGGCCCGACGATGTCAGCGGGCAATCCGGTTCGCCGCTGCGGCACCCGGCCACGCTTGACCGGAGGTTCGCCACCGACTGGACTGCGGCCATGCACGACACCGCCCCGACGTCGTCCCGGCGGGCGGCGATGGCCTGGGTTGCCGACCACCGGTCCGACTGGTCGGCGTGGGCGTCGACGATCTTCGACTTCGGAGAGACCGCCTGGCGCGAGTACCGCTCCGCCGAGTGGTACGTCGAGTTGCTTCGCCGCGAGGGCTTCGCTGTCGAGACGGGCTCTGCCGGGATGCCCACGGCGTTCTCGGCCACCTGGTCGAACGGTGGCGGCCCAACCGTGCTCGCCTACTCCGAGTACGACGCCGTGCCCGGCAACTGCCAGGCGCCGGTCACGCGCCGAGCACCGCGTGCGGGCCTGTCGCGTTTCGCCGGCGGCCACACCGATCCTCACTCGGCTCTTGGCATCGGCTCGCTCGCCGGCGTCCTCGCCGCCAAGGCCGTGATGCAGCGCGAGGGCATCGGCGGCACCCTGCGACTGATGGGCGAGCCGGCAGAGAAGGTGCGCGGCTCGAAGCCGATCCACGCTGCCCACGGCTACTACGACGGGGTCGATGCCATCCTGTCGTGGCATCCGTTCTACATGCTCCCGTACTGCAACACCCTTCGATGGGACACGCACTGCGGTCCGTACTACGGAGTCATCTACGAGTTCCTCTGCGAGTCACCTGAGACGTGGCTCGCCGACAGCACCTCGCCGATCGCCGCTGCGCACACTGCTGCACGCGCCCCGGGAGCGAACGACGCCGTCGTGGCGATGTACACGCTGTCGAAGATGATGCGCGACCACATGCTGCCGCACACCGGCACGTGGACGATCAACGAGATCATCCTCGCCTCCGGGCAGGCGACGGCCGACAACCTCGCTGCGCAGATGTCGAAGGTGATGTACTCCATGCGCGCCCCGTCACTCGACATGCTCGACCGGGCCCTGAAGGTGCTCGACAGCAACGCTGCCGCCGCCGCAGCGGCCGCCCACTGCACGGTCCGCCGGCACTGGGTGTCGAAGTCGGCGCCAGGCCTCGCCAATCACGCCCTCACGCGCATCGCCTACCGCAATCTCGAACTTGGCGGCCCGCCCAAGTGGGGTGATGACGCACGCGCCGTCGCCCGTGAGATCCAGCGCGACCTGGGACTCGAAGCGATGGATCATCCGTTCATTCCAGAGATCGAGCAGTTGCTCGACCCCGAGGAGGCCGAACGCCGCGTTCGATCACAGCTCCCCTCATGGCAGACCCACTACACCAGCGACGACTACACCGACATGACATGGTTCGCACCCTCAGTGCGCATGTACGTGGGCCGAGCGGCGCTGCGCGGACCCGCCGGCTACGCCTACCCCGACTGGGCGATGAATGCCCTCGGCGGCATTCCGGCAACGATCGACCCCACCATCGAGTGCGCTGCTCGGACGATCGGCGCCACGATCATCGACCTCCTCACCGATCCGGCCGGACTCTCTGCAGCACGTGCCGAGTTCGAGGAGCGAACCGGCGGTGGTGTCGGCGGCACGGAGTGGATGGCGCCGCGCTGCGACTACGAGCCGCCCATCCACCACCCGTGGCCCGAGTACGTCACCACCGCCCGTGGCCGCGAGTGGTGGATCCCCGCCGACGACATCGACCGGTCGCTCGAGCGCCCCTGACATCGCAGCCAGCGGGCGCCGGCCGCCCGTGTGCCAGCCTGTGACCGTGAATCCGATCGATCTCACGGCCGCTGCGCTGTCGACGGCCATCCACGACCGTCAGGTCTCGTGCCGCGAGGTCATGGCCGCCCATCTCGACCGCATCGACGACCGCAATCCGCGGCACAACGCCATCGTCTCGCTGCGCGACAGGGAGTCGCTGATGGCCGAGGCGTCCCAGTGCGACGACGAGCTCGCCGCCGGACTCTCGCGCGGCTGGATGCACGGCCTACCGGTGGCAGTGAAGGACCTCGCCGAGACGAAGGGCCTGCGCACCACGTCGGGCTCTCGACTGCTCGCCGAGCACGTCCCCGACGCCGACTGCCTCATGGTGCAGCGCATGCGCGCTGCCGGCTGCATCATCATCGGAAAGACCAACGTCCCAGAGTTCGGCCTTGGATCGCACACCTACAACGAGGTGTTCGGCACCACGGGCAATGCCTACGACCCGACGCGATCCGCCGGCGGCAGTAGTGGCGGGGCATGCGTGGCGCTGGCTACCAGGATGGTGCCGATCGCCGACGGCAGCGACTACATGGGCTCGCTGCGCAACCCGGCCGCGTGGAACAACGTCATCGGCCTGCGCCCGAGTCAGGGCCGCGTGCCCGGCCTGCCGACTGCCGATGCCTACATGTCGCAGATGAGCACGGAGGGGCCGATGGCCCGCAGCGTGCTCGACGTGGCCCTACTCCTTGCAACTCAGAGCGGCCCGCACCCGCTCAGTCCGCTCGCGCTCGACACCCGACTCGACGAATTCGACGGGATCGACACGACGACTGCCACCCTGGCAGCCGGCACCGACGGCCGTGGAGGGATCAGCGGGCTGCGAATCGGATGGCTGGGCGACCTCGACGGCCACCTCGCACTCGAGCCCGGCATTGTCGCCACCTGCGAGTCGGGCCTTGGCCGGCTCACTAGGCTCGGCTGCCACGTCGAGCCGGCCGGACTCGGCATCGACCTGCAGCGCACCTGGCAGGCGTGGCTCGCCCTTCGTCACTTCAGCATCGCCGGCAGCCTCGGCGTGCTCGCTCGCGATCCGGCGAAGGCGGCGCTCATGAAGCCCGAGCTGAGATGGGAGATCGATCGCGGCATGGTGCTGAGCGCAGTCGACATCGCCCGCGCTGCGCAGCAGCGCACGGCGTTCCACGCTGCCATGGTCGGACTGTTCGAGCAATTCGACGCCCTCGTACTGCCATCGGCTCAGGTGTGGCCATTCGACGCTGCACTCCACTGGCCGCAGCACATCGGCGGCCGGACGATGGACACCTACCACCAGTGGATGGAGGTGACCTCGTACGCCACGTTCGCCGGATTGCCGGCGATGAGCCTTCCCGCGGGATTCAGCGAGGACGACACGGCACCAGGTGTACCGGCCGGCCTGCCGATGGGCATGCAGGTGATCGGTCGTCCCCGGGCCGACGTCGACCTGCTCGTGCTCGCTCACGCCTACGAGACCACCATCGACGATCTCGGCGTCGGCAACGCCTGAGTACCCCAGTCGCCTCTCACGCACATCGGTCTGTGAGACTCACTCCCGGTGGATGACAGTTCATGGTTGCTCGAGGTGGTGGAGGCGATGCCCGACGGTGTCGTCATCGTGGCCGACGACGGTGAGATCCTGCTCGTCAACCGCGAGATGGAGCGCATCACGGGCTACTCCCGGGCCGAGATGCTCGGCAAGGTGGTCGACATGTTCCTGCCCACCGGTCAGCAGTCGGCGCATGTCGCTCATCGGCGCAATTTCGCTGCAGCACCACGGCGCCGCGCGATGGGCACCGGAATGACGCTGAGCGCCCGTCGGTCTGACGGCAGTGAGTTTCCTGTCGAGATTTCCCTCGCCCCAGCCGAGATCGGCGATCGGCACGTCGTCATCGCATCGGTGCGCGATGTCACCGCAAGCCGAGCTGCCGACGCGGAACTCGAGTCTGCACGACAGCGCGTCATGCTCGCAGAAGACCACGAACGAATCGCCCGCGACCTCCACGACACAGTGATCCAGCGTCTCTTTGCCGCCGGTCTCACCCTGCAGAGCCTCGTCTCGGTGATGCCCGAGGGAGCCAGGGCAAAGGTCGAGCGGATCATCGACGTCCAAGACGACGCCATCAAGGAACTGCGCACTGCGATCTTCGGGCTGGCAAGCAAGCGCAGCGCAGGTCGCACGCTGCGCGTCGTTGTCAACGATCTCGTCGATGAGTCGTCGCGGGTGCTCGGATTCCGGCCCACGCTCCACTTCGTCGGGGTGCTCGACACCGTCGACGAGCAGGTCACTGCCGAGGTTGCGGCGGTGGCCCGCGAAGCGCTCAGCAACGTCGCCCGCCACGCACGGGCCCTGCACGCAGATGTCGTGCTTCGGCGAAGCGACGATCAGCTCGAGTTGGTCGTCACCGACGATGGCAGCGGCATCCCATCGAGTCATCGGCTCGGAAGCGGGCTGTTGAACATGCACGACCGGGCCGTGCGGCTTGGGGGCTCATGCAACGTCGCCGCGAACGAGCCCCAGGGCACCACTGTTCGCTGGCAGGTACCGCTGGCGCCCTGACGCTCACTCGTGGTCAGGCGTCAGGACCGGCCGGTGGCTTTCGCCCCACGCCTGCCTTTACGGCAAACACCGCTGCCTCAGTGCGGCGGCTCATGCCGAGCTTCATCAGCATGTTCGACACGTAGTTCTTCACCGTCTTCTCTGCGAGGTGTAGCTCGTTGCCGATCTGGCGGTTGGTGGCGCCCTCGGCGATCAGGTCGAGGATCTTCCGCTCCTGGGCAGTGAGCTTGGCGAGGCGCTCGTCCTCCTCGCTCGGGTTGCGCAGGCGGTGCAGCACCTTGGCAGTCACCGTCGGATCGAGCAGCGACTCTCCCGTTGCCACGCGGCGGATGGCGGTGATGAGGTCGTTGCCTCGAATCTGCTTGAGCACATAGCCGGCGGCGCCGGCCATGATGGCCTCGAACAAGGCGTCGTCGTCGCTGAACGAGGTCAGCATGAGGCACGCGATCGACGGCATCTCACTGCGTACCTCCCGGCACACCTCGACGCCACTGCCGTCGGGCAGTCGCACGTCGAGCACTGCGACATCGGGCCGGGTCGCCGGGATACGCGCCAGCGCCTCGGCTGCCGTTGACGCCTCACCGACGATCTCGATGCCGGCATCGGACTCGAGCAGCTCGCGCACACCCCGTCGGACGATCTCGTGGTCGTCGAGCAGGAACACCTTGATCGGCACCGCGGTGCCCTCGGCATCAGCCATGCCCAGAGTGTGCCAGTTCTGCGGGGACCGCCGCTCCATCGGGTCGCCGCAGCGGCACCGCCGTACACTCAGGGGGATGGAGACGCTGCGCGCCAACGATGTGTGCTGGTGCGGAAGTGGGCGCAAGTACAAGCGTTGCCACAAGCCGCTCGAGGGCCGAGTCCAGAAGGGCACGGTCTCGCCGATGCGCTCCGTGCCCGACCACATCGGCCGGCCGTCGTATGCGCTCACAGGCGAGCCCGCCCGCTGGGCCGAGCCGCGTGTGAAGACACCCGACGTCATCGACCGGATGCGCCGCGCCGGAGCGATGGCCGCCGAGATCCTGCGGCTGGCCGGCGAACTGGTGCGGCCCGGCATCACCACTGACGAGATCGACATCTTCGTCCACGAGGCCACCATCGAGCGCAACGCCTATCCGAGTCCACTCAACTACCACGGCTATCCGAAGAGCGTGTGCACGAGTGTCAACGAGGTCATCTGCCACGGCATCCCCGACAGCCGGCCGCTCGAGGACGGTGACATCGTGAACCTTGATGTGACGTGTTTCGTCGACGGAGTGCACGGCGACACCAACGCAACATTCTTCGTGGGCAGTGTCGACGACGAGAGCACCCGCCTCGTCCACGTCACCGAGGAGTGCATGTGGCACGGCATCGAAGCCGTCCAGCCCGGCCGTCCGATCAGCGACATCGGGCGCGCCATCGAGCTCCACGCCAAGAAGCACCGCTACGGCGTGGTGCGGGCCTTCATCGGTCATGGCATCGGCGAGCAGTTCCACACCGACATCCAGGTACTGCACTACTACGACGCCCGGGCCAGCACGGTGATGAAGCCCGGCATGACCTTCACCATCGAGCCGATGATCACCCTCGGCACATGGCAGCACAAGATGGTCTTCGACGACGACTGGACTGCGGTCACCGCCGATGGCAAGCGCACGGCCCAGTTCGAGCACACGGTCCTCGTCACCGACGACGGGGTCGACGTGCTCACGGCGCCCGGGGCTGCCAGCCCGAGCGCCCCGTGGCGGCGCTGAGTTCGGCGGCCCTTCACGCCCATTGGCGGCAGCATCCGGCGACCACGATGCGTGGTGAGCCGTTTGGCCCATTCTCGCCAGAAAGCCTTCCCTTTTCAGACGGTTTGCTTACACTTCGGCTGTCTCAGCAACGACTGATTTCACTACCTGTAGCGTTCTTGACGAGACCCTGAGAACCGGAGCACGGTTCGCTCACCACGGGTCGGGCACGCGAGGGAGGAGCCGCAGTGCGTGCCCGTTCAGAAGCACCGGGAAGAATCCTCGAAGCGGCAATCGCCGTCATCGAGGACGGCGGCGAGGTAGCCATCCGGGTCCACGACATCGCCGCATCGTGCGGCGTCACCGGACCCATCCTCTACCGAGCGTTCGGAAGCCGCGAGGGGCTGATCGTCGCTGCGCAGGCCGAGCGCTACCGCCGCTGCACCGGCCACGACATCGATGCGCTGGCGGAGGCCATCGACGGAGCCGCCACCGTTGCCGAACTGCGCACTGCGCTCGAGGCCGAACTTCGCACCGCATTCGAGACCGACCGGGGCCACGACCGCCGTGTGCGCGCCCACATCGTCGGCAGCGCCATCACCCGACCCGACCTCGCCGCTGCGGTCGTCGACATCGACCGCACGCTCGCCGAACGCGCCTCGGCCGCGTGGGAGCGGGCACAGCGCCGAGGAATCGTGCGCACCGACATCGACCCCTCAGTCCTCGCATCGTGGTGGATGGCCCACCTCGACTCGCGAGTGCGGATCGAGCTGTCACCCACGAGAGTCGACGGCACTGCCTGGAATCAGCTCGCCCGCACGGCGGCCCTTGCTGCCGTGTTCGGCTCAGCCGCCTGACGCAACAGCGGCCAGCACCGGCTCACTGACGGAGCGGAATCGACGCCAGCAGCGAGGGCGAGAGACGCACCGTGCCCGCACCGAGCCCGCTTCCCGCAGCGTGCCGATGCACCCACTCGAGCGCCACGTCCGACTGCAGCACGTCGAGGACGCGGTCTGCGTCGTTCGTGACGCACGAGATCACCGGCACGGCAGGCAGCCAGGCGCCGTCTTCGTCGTGCACCGCCTCGATGACACGCGTCTGATTGGCGATCAGGATCTTCGGCACACAACGCCGCTCGGCCCATCGCCGCATTGCCGGCGACAGCAGCTCGATCGACACGCGGGGCGCGGCCCACGACTGTCTCCCGAATCGAGCGGGTCGCTCGCCCCACAGGCACCGACCGGGATCGATCAGCCCGGACGTCACGAGCGGCGGGCCATCGACATCGTCACCGACCGCCCCGATCAGCCCGTAGTACTGCTCGCGGAAATCGGCGCTGAACGTGGCGACGTCACCGAGCGTCGGACCGTCGAACGGCTCAGCAGTTCCTGCACACCCGGTGCCAGACCGGTCATCACCACTGCCTAGCAGCGCCGCCCAGCTCGAGTGCAGTGCGCCGAGCGGCATCGCGGCCGGTGCGAGCGGCACGAACTCGGGCCCGAATGATCGGCGTACCTCACCCTGCGACGCACCGACCTCCCACACGCCAGCCCAGACCCGCACCGACGCATCGAACATCTGCGTGGGCGACCACCACATCCAGCGCAACGCCGCACGCTGCTGCACCTCGGCGCGGATGTCGGCAGCGTCGCGCGTCGAGAGCAGCGACTGAGGCAGGACGAGTCCGAACCGTCCACCCGGACGCGTCAAGCGAAGGGCGAGGGCCAGGAACTCGGCCGCCGTGTCGGCATACGGTCCACCGCCGAAGGGCGACCGGCCTCCACGGCTGGTGGCGGCCGCAAGCTGCGAGAGGAATGGCGGATTGCCGACGACAACGTCGAAGCGGCGATCGCCCCAGTCGCGCTGCAGCGAGTCGCCATGGTCGAAGGGAGTGGACGGATCGATGTCGACGCCCACCTGCTCGGGCAGTCCGGAAGCGGCGAGGAAGCGACCATCGCCGCACGCCGGATCGAGCACCGACCTCGCCCCCTGGAAGACCGCCTCGTCGACGACCGCTGCGACGAGTGAGTGAGGCGTGTACCACGCCCCGAGCCGCTTCCGCTCGGCAGCATCTGCTGCGCGCTGGGGGCTGCTCACCACCCCAGCGTAGGGTGTTGCCCGTGACCACGTCAGCCGGCGCGGAACCCTCATCGTCGGGTGTCGACCGGTACCTGCACTTCAGCCGCGACGAGTGGGCGGGTCTACGCGCAGCGACACCGCTCACACTTGGCGAGAGCGATCTCACCTCACTGCGAGGAATCAACGAGCGCATCGACCTCGATGAGGTGGCCGCCGTGTACCTGCCGCTCACCCGCCTGCTGAATCTGTATGTGGCGGCAACACAGCAACTCCACAAGGCATCGGCCGCATTCCTCGGCACGCTCGCCCCGAAGGTCCCCTTCGTCGTCGGGATCGCCGGCAGCGTGGCCGTCGGCAAGAGCACGTTCGCGCGCATCCTGCAGGCCCTCCTCGGCCGATGGCCCGACCATCCCCAGGTCGACCTTGTCACCACCGACGGCTTCCTCCATCCGAACAGGGTGCTCGAGGAGCGCGGCATCATGAACCGCAAGGGCTTCCCCGAGAGCTACGACACGCGTCGACTGCTGCAGTTCCTCCGCGACGTGAAGAGCGGCTCCGCCGAGGTGCGGGCGCCCGTGTACAGCCACGTCGTCTACGACATCATCGACGGCGATCACATCGCCGTTCGCCAGCCCGACATCTTGATCCTCGAAGGCCTCAATGTGCTCCAGGTCGGGTCGATGGGCGATGCGGCACCCACCGAGTTCGTGAGCGACTACTTCGACTTCAGCATCTACATCGATGCCGATGTTGCCGACATCGAGGGCTGGTATGTCGAGCGCTTCCTCACCCTTCGCGACACCGTGTTCCAGAATCCCGACAGTTTCTTCCAGCACTACGCCCATCTCTCGCGGGAGGAAGCGGTTGGGGTCGCCAAGTACATCTGGCACGAGATCAATGGCCGGAACCTCCGCGAGAACATCGAGCCCACTCGCGAGCGAGCAGGGTTGCTCGTGCGGAAGGGCCGCGATCACCGCGTGTCGTCAGTGAGCCTGCGCCGCCTCTAGCCGGTGCGCGGCACTGGTCTAGCGGTGCAGGGCGTTGAGGTAGTTGTACACGGTGATTCGGCTGACGCCCATCGCGTCGGCAACGTCCTCCACCGCACGACGGAGGATGAACGCCCCGCGCTCGTCGAGCAGTCGGATGGCGCGCTGCTTGTTCTCCCTCGAGAGCGACGGCAATGCTCCACCCAGGTCGCGCTCTACCTGCTCGATCAGCCGGTCGAGCACGCCGTGAAGGGGAGCCGGCCGGACTGCAGCGATCACCTCTCCCTCCCAGCACAGGGGGAGATCACCAGGCTCCTGGTCGTCGGGAGCCACGATTGTCGCACCGAGCTGACTGACGATCGCCGACACCGCCAGCACCACCGGGTGCCGGTGCACGTCGGTCACGAGCCGTCTCCGTCCGTCCGGGCGACGTGAAGACTGACATGCGTCGCCCCGTTGGCCATCGCTGCGCCGACGACTGCGGCAGTCACGGCACCCACCATCTCGGTGGCAACGGTGCACGTAGTGCCGAACGGGCCAAAGTCGACACTCACCCCGAGCGCCTCGGCCGCCTCGACGGCGGCGCGGACATGACGGCCGGGCTGGCCTTCGACGAACGGCTCGATGGTGAACTCGACGATCAGCACTGCGCCGATCGTAGCGATCTGCTCGTTGCATCCGACCGGGCGCCGTCAGGCCGGCGAGCGTGGAATGGTCAGCGAGCGCCCATCACCCTGAGGAGCTCATCGCTGCGCGCCATGCAGTCGGCCCCGGCAGCATCGAAGGCCTGCACGAGCCTCGTGAGTGCCACGCGAAAGACCTCGTTCCACTCGCGCTCGAACTGCTCACGCGCCGGGCCGGTCCACGATGTGCCCGCCAGGCTGGCCGAGACAGCCGACGTCACGCCATCGATCGATGAGATCTGCTCGCGCATCGTTCGGCCGAGCGCCGCTAGCTGGTCTGGGTCTGCGCCGATGATTGCCATGGGCTCTCCTTCGTCTGTCGGCGGATCACCGATGGCGTGCTGGGCACATCGGCGGCGACCGCGCGGCAACATCAGCGACTGGAACCTCGACTGCGATCGGAACACAACCGCGAGCGTCGCTCGGGTCGCCGTCGTGCGGCGTCAGGCGAGCAGCTGCTCGATCAACGGCAGCACGAGCGCAATCGAATCGGGGACGAAGGCGATACCCGATCGACGCATGGCATCCAGCGCGGCCCTGTCGGCCCACCTCGATTCGACGACCTCACCATCGTCGAACGAGAACGGGCCGTCGTGGACGATCGAGTAGCACCGACCGATGAGATCGACGTCCGCGTCGGCATACGATCCGCCGCCGAGGTCGACGAGGTGACCGGATGCGACACCGAGTTCCTCGGCCAGCTCTCTCGCAGCGGCACCGTCGTATCCCTCTCCCGATCCCACTACCCCGCCGACCGCAATGTCCCAGCGATCGGGCCAGATGTCCTTGTGGGCGGCCCTGCGGTGCAGCAGGACCCGACTGAGTCCCGCTGCCGATGGCGTCGACAGCACGGCGATGAACACCGCACGGTGACGCAGGCGGTCTGTCCTCATCTCATGCCGGAGGGCCACACCGATGACGCGATCGTCGGCGTCGACCACGTCAACCAGTTCGACCGAGGCGTCACCGCCCGGTGGCGGGCGCATCACCACGTGTCCGAGAGCCGTGTTCGTGCCACGGCAGCCATGACTACCATCTGCGCATGGAACTCTCCACGCTGCGTGATGAGGCCCGCGACCTCCTCGACGACACCATCGCTCTCCGACGCACGCTCCACCGCTGGCCCGAGATCGGCAACGACCTGCCCATCACCAAGGAGAACGTGCTGGGCGCGCTCGAGGGCCTGCCGCTGCAGATCAGCGAGCACACCACCACCAGCGGCATTGCCGCCATCCTCGACGGGGGACGGCCGGGGCCGACGGTGCTGCTGCGCGGCGACATGGATGCCCTGCCGCTGCACGAGGACACCGACCTCGAGTTCGCCAGCGCGGCAGAGGGCTCGATGCACGCATGCGGCCACGACACCCACACGGCAATGCTGGTCGCTGCAGCCCGACTCCTGAGTGCACGCCGCGCCGATATACCCGGACGAGTGCTCTTCATGTTCCAGCCTGGCGAAGAGGGCTACGCGGGGGCACGGTTCATGCTCGACGAGGGCCTACTCGACCTCCCAGACCGACCGGACGGCAGCAGTTCGCCCATTACCGGTGCGTATGCGCTGCACATCACCACCAACATGCCTAGCGGCTTCATTGCGACCAAGGGCAGTTCGATCATGGCGTCGTCCGACAGCATCGCCATCACGGTCACCGGCCGCGGCGGCCACGCCAGCCAGCCGCACCACGCCCTGGATCCCATCCCGGTGGCGTGCGAGATCGTGCAGGCGCTGCAGATGATGGTCACGCGGCAGATCGACGTATTCGATCCGGCCGTCGTCACCGTGGCGCGGATCACGGCCGGCACCACCACCAACGTGATCCCCGAGTCCGCAGAGATCCTCGGCACGGTTCGTGCCGTCAGCGAACGCACCCGACTGCGCGTGAAGGACGGCATCCAGCGCGTCGCCGAGGGCATCGCCGCCGCGCACGGCGCCACTGTCGAGGTGCACTACGACGACGGGTACCCGGTCACCGTGAACAGCGGCGATGCGGCCGACTTCGCGCTCGGCGTCGCCGGCGAGATCGTCGGCGCCGACTCCACGGTACGGATGCCCCATCCCATCATGGGCGCCGAAGACTTCAGTTACGTACTCGACCGCATCCCCGGCGCCATGCTGTTCCTCGGCGGGACGCCCCACGACCGCAACCCGCTCACCGCTCCGCCGAACCACTCGAACCGCGTCACCTTCGACGAGCAGGCAATGGTGAACGGAATCGCGATGTACGGCGCGCTCGCACTGTCGCACCTCGCCCGCTGAGCGGTCGCCCAGCGACCGCCGGGTCGAGGGTGTCAGCGACTCACGAGGTGCTGTCACCCAGCCGGAGGGTCACCAGTTCGAAGGGCTTCAGCGTCAGGTCGACAATGCCGTCGGCCACGTCGAACGGCTGCTCAGGTTCCTCGAGTGCATTGCACCGTGACGCGGCCGTGATTCTGCGGTCGAGTCCGACCGTGACGGGTGTGCGAGAGCCGCAGACCTCGGCAAGTCGGACGATCACATCGCCGGTGCCGTCGTCGGCGAGTTTCACTGCGCTGACGTCGAGCGCATGCTCGGCAGCGTGTCGTATGTCGACAACGGGATGGCATGGAGTCGCAGCAGTGCCGACGGCGTAACGCAACGGCACATTCAGCGCATCGGCCTCGCGCACCACGTCGGCGAGCCCGGCTCCATGCGGAAAGATCGCCACTGTCACGGCGTGACGGCCATGGTCCTGTGTCGGATCCGGGTACTTCGCAGCGCGCAGAAGGCTCACCGTCACGCCACCATCCATGAGTCCGTGCCCGTAGCGGCCACTGTCGAGCAC
>JBEGVK010000035.1:0-21260 GCA_041178405.1 Actinomycetota bacterium
CACTCGACCGCACCGCGTCCGCCCAGTGCAGCAGGACGGCAAGTTCGTCAGGTGCGGCGTCGGTTGACGCGGTGCCAGCGCCGGCAAACACCTCACCCGAGTGTCCGTCGATCGACATGACGGTCCCTCGCGGCAGGTGACGGTCGGCGATGCGGACGCCGTCGTCGACGAGCACGATGTCAGCAGCGCCGACCACGGCGGGAATGCCCCATCCACGCGCCACGACGGCGGCATGGCTGGTGATGCCGCCACGGGTGGTGAGGATGCCGGCCGACACCTGCATGCCCATCACGTCGTCGGGCGTCGTCTCGGTTCGCACGAGGATGACCGAGTGGCCTGCGTCGGCAGCGTCGAGTGCCTCGTCGGCCGACAGCACGAGACGGCCGGAGGCGGCGCCGGGCGAGGCGCCGAGACCGGTGGTGAGCGGCGGTCCGAGCGACTCGGCCTCGAACCGTGCGTGGAGGAATGCCTCGAGGTCGCTGGCCGGCACGCACAGCAGTGCTGCGGCGACTCGGGCGGGATCGTTCGACCCTCGCGCCCCGCCGACTGCATCGACAATGGCGGTGGCGATGCTGCCCTGACCGTCTGCCATGTCCACCTCCGTGCCGTGGCCCGCACGATAACGAAGCCACCGGGTTGGGTCGGCGTTCGTGCGGGGTTTGCGCCTGCTGGAGCGACCGGTAGCCTCTCCGGCACAACTGAACCGGTCGCTCGCCGCAGACCGCTGGCCCGTCGGGAGAGATCTCGGCGGATAATGGGTTCGCCCACCAGCCGAGGTGAATATCCACCGGATCGAACGCCGCCGGGCTGGCGCCCGGATGCTCTCGCTCCTCGTGGTGTTCGCTCACGCGAGCACCCCGAGTAGAAGCGAGAGGAGGTGTACATGACGACACGCATTCCCCGTCCCGAGAAGGTGGCGGTGGTGGAGGACGTGGTCGCCCGCCTCTCGGCTGCTCCGGCAGTCTTCGTGTGCGAGTACCGCGGCATGTCCGTCGGCCAGCTGGCCGAGCTGCGCGTCCAGCTCCGCAAGGCCGGCGCTGAGTTCAAGGTGTTCAAGAACACCCTGGCTCGACGCGGTGCGCGCGAGGCCGGACTCGACGGTCTCGACGAGCTGCTCGTCGGCCCGGCCGGCCTCGCCATTGCCGGTGCCGACGTCGCCGCTGCGGCCAAGGCCCTCCGCGACACGGCCAAGGCCACGCCGACGCTCGTCCTCAAGGGCGGCCACATGAGCGGCAAGGTCATGACGTCACGCGACGTCGAGGCACTCGCCGACCTGCCGAGCCGCGAGGTCCTGCTGTCGATGTTCGCGGGTGCATTGCAGGCGCCGCTGGTGAAGACCGCCGGCCTGCTGCAAGCGCTACCGCGCAACTTCGCCTATGGGCTCAAGGCACTGATCGACCAGAAGGCCGCCTGACGCGGCCCCAACACACCACGAACCACACCGCGTCAATCTCGACGCACACACGAACGAACAACAGGAGACACAGCAATGACGAAGGATCAGATCCTCGATGCAATCAGCAACCTCACCGTGCTCGAGCTGAAGGAACTGCTCGACGCGTTCGAGGAGAAGTTCGGCGTGACCGCCGCAGCCCCGGTGGCCGTTGCCGCCGTGGCCGCCGGTGGTGCTGCCGGTGCAGCCCCCGCCGCCGAGGAGAAGGATGAGTTCGACGTCATCCTCACCGACGCCGGCGCCCAGAAGATCCAGGTGATCAAGGTCGTGCGCGAGCTCACCAGCCTGGGTCTGAAGGAGGCCAAGGACCTCGTCGACGGCGCCCCGAAGCCCGTCCTCGAGAAGGTCAACAAGGACGCAGCCGAGGCCGCCAAGGCCAAGCTCGTCGAGTCGGGAGCCACGGTCGAGGTCAAGTGACCCGTCCGGCTCCGCCGGACACCGTGTCGACACCGCCCGGGGCCACGCCCCGGGCGGTGCCGCGTCTGGGGCCTGGTCGTCGGCCGGTTCAGGTGTCAGGGACGGTCCGGCGGTGCTTGACATCGGCGGGCGGCCGGTCTTAGCGTTTGCGCTGACGACGCGGCCGCTGGGCTTCTGCCCGAGGCGGTTGACGTTGGGCGTGCCTGTGGATAGCATCGGCCGTTGCCGTGCGTGCCGTGTCCTGCTACTCCTTTGTCCCAGTGACCCTGCGCGCCCCGATGCCGACCGCTCACAGCGTCTGAGGAGACACCATGGCCGCACGTTCCGTGTCACGCGATCGCTACTCGTTCGCCAATCTCTCTGAGCCGCTCGAGCTCCCCGATCTCATCGCCGTCCAGCGAGAGAGCTTCGAGTGGTTCCTCCGCGAGGGTCTGCGCGAGACCTTCCGCGACATCTCGCCGATCAAGGACTTCAGCGAAGCCCTGCAGCTCGAGCTCGAGTTCGACCCGAACGACCCCGACACCGACATGCTCACCGCGCCCAAGTACTCCGTCGAGGAGTGCAAGGAGCGCGACATGACGTACCAGTCGTCGATCTTCGTCAGGGCCCGCTTCCTCAACCGCAACACCGGTGAGATCAAAGAGCAGGTGCACTTCATGGGTGACTTCCCCATGATGACGGAGAAGGGCACCTTCATCATCAACGGCACCGAGCGCGTGGTGGTGTCGCAGCTCGTGCGCAGCCCCGGTGTCATCTTCGAGCCCGGCGAGCGCTTCCGCCTGCGAAACCTCAGCAAGCACCAGCTCGTGAAGGGCACCATTCACCCGTACCGCGGCGAATGGCTCGAGTTCGACGTCGAGCAGAAGCCCGGCAAGGACGTCACGGCTGGCACCCGCGTGGCCCGCAAGCGCCGCACCGGCATCTTCACCCTTCTACGCGCCCTCGGCTACGACGAAGAGCACGTGCCCGGCTTCCTCGACCGCTTCGTCGCCCACTTCGACTTCCTCGAGGGCCAGTGGGAGAAGGAGCGTCACCTCACGCCCACCCAGAACGAGGCGCTGCTCGAGATCTAC
The DNA here is from genome assembly GCA_041178405.1 of Actinomycetota bacterium. Classification (GTDB taxonomy): domain Bacteria; phylum Actinomycetota; class Acidimicrobiia; order Acidimicrobiales; family Ilumatobacteraceae; genus UBA668. The sequence continues at coordinate 2,944 of JBEGVK010000035.1, forward strand.
AAGCGCGCCCGCCCCGGCGAGCCGCCCACCATCGAGTCGGCGCGCACCTACTTCCGCAATGCCTTCTTCGAAGGTCGGCGCTACGACCTCAGCCGCGTCGGCCGCTACAAGATCGACCGCAAGCTCGGCGACGAGGTGAAGAAGCTCGACCAGTTGTTCGGCAAGGGCACCATTGCCGCCGGCACCTACTTCCGCGCCGAAGCCGACGATCCGAGCAAGCGCGGCGTCGAGAGCGATCCCAACGACCCGCACGTGCTGCGCCCGAACGAGATCGTCGCAGCGGTCAGCTACATGCTCCACCTCGTCAAGCAGGAGCCGGGCTATCGACTCGACGACCAGGACCACTTCGCCAACCGCCGCATCCGCAGCGTGGGCGAATTGATCCAGAACCAGGTCCGCATCGGCCTGAGCCGTATGGAGCGCGTCGTCCGCGAGCGCATGACCACGCAGGACGTCGAAGCCATCACGCCGGCGAGCCTCATCAACAACCGCCCGGTCACCGCAGCGATCAAGGAATTCTTCGGCACCAGCCAGCTGTCGCAGTTCATGGACCAGGTGAACCCCCTGTCAGGTCTCACGCACCGCCGTCGCCTCTCGGCCCTCGGCCCCGGCGGCCTCAGCCGCGAGCGCGCCGGCTTCGAAGTCCGCGACGTGCACTTCAGCCATTACGGCCGCATGTGCCCGATCGAGACTCCCGAGGGGCCGAACATCGGACTCATCGGCGCGCTCAGCACCTTTGCCCGAGTGAACCCGTATGGCTTCATCGAGACGCCGTACCGCGTCGTCAAGAACGGCAAGGTCACCACCGAGATCCGCTACATGGCTGCCGACGAGGAAGAGAACTACGTCGTCGCCCAGGCCAACACGCCGCTGAACCCCGACGGCACATTCAAAGAAGAGCGCGTGCTCGTTCGCCGCAGCCCTCAGGCGGCAAGCCTCGAGGACCTGCGCAAGATGCTCGAGGCCGAGAGCTTCTTCGGCGCGACCACCGACATTGCGTCGGTGCCGCCGAGCGAGGTGCAGCTGATGGACGTCAGCCCGAAGCAGATCGTCTCCGTGGCAACGGCACTCATCCCGTTCCTCGAGCACGACGATGCCAACCGTGCTCTCATGGGCGCCAACATGCAGCGTCAGGCAGTTCCGCTCGTGCGTGCCGAGGCGCCGTACATCGGCACCGGCATCGAGGACCGCGCCGCCCGCGACGCCGCTGACCTGATTCAGGCGCTCGGCGACGGCACCGTCACAGAGGTGAACGGCACCAGCATCACCGTGCAGTACGCCGAGCACGGCAAGAAGGTGTACCCGCTGGCGAAGTTCCGACGCAGCAACCAGGACACGTGCATCAACCACCGGGTCCGGGTGAAGGAGGGCCAGTCGGTCAAGAAGGGCACGATCCTCGCCGACGGCCCGTCCACCGACCACGGCGAACTGGCGCTCGGCAAGAACCTTCTCGTGGCGCTGATGCCCTGGGAGGGCTACAACTTCGAGGACGCCATCATCCTCAGCGAGCGCCTCGTCCGCGACGACGTGCTCACCTCGATCCACATCCACGAGCACGAGGTTGATGCCCGCGACACCAAGCTCGGGCCGGAAGAGATCACCCGCGACATTCCGAATCTCAGCGACGATGTGCTCCGCGACCTCGACGACCGCGGCGTGATCCGCATCGGTGCCGAGGTGGGCCCCGGCGACGTGCTCGTCGGCAAGGTCACCCCGAAGGGCGAGACCGAGCTCACGCCCGAAGAGCGCCTCCTGCGCGCCATCTTCGGCGAGAAGGCCCGCGAGGTGCGCGACACGAGCCTGAAGGTGCCGCATGGAGAGAGCGGCAAGGTGATCGACGTGAAGGTGCAGCGCCGAGAGGACGGCCACGAGCTGGCACCCGGCGTGAACCAGCTCGTGAAGGTATATGTCGCCCAGAAGCGCAAGATCAGTGTCGGTGACAAGCTCGCCGGCCGCCATGGCAACAAGGGCGTGATCTCCAAGGTGCTGCCGGTCGAGGACATGCCGTACATGGCCGACGGCACGCCGGTCGACATCATCCTCAACCCGCTCGGCGTCCCGAGCCGAATGAACGTCGGCCAGGTGCTCGAGGCTCACCTCGGCTACGCCGCCCGCTGGGGCTGGGTCGATGCCAAGAACGGCAAGGACGTCGGCGCCAAGCCCACGCGTGGCACTGAGACCAAGACCCGTCCCACGACGCCGCCCAGCACCTTCATCGCCACGCCGGTGTTCGACGGCGCGCACTGGGACGAAGAGGAGGCCTCGGGCAAGCACCCGACCATCCAGCAGATCTTCGAGAACCTGCACCCCGAGGCTGCTGATGGCCGCCGCCTCATCCAGGCCGACGGCAAGACGGTGCTGTACAACGGCCGCACCGGCGATCCGTACGACCGCCCGGTGACGGTGGGCTTCATGTACATCCTGAAGCTGGCCCACCTCGTCGACGACAAGATCCACGCTCGCAGCACTGGGCCGTACAGCATGATCACCCAGCAGCCGCTCGGTGGAAAGGCGCAGTTCGGCGGACAGCGATTCGGCGAGATGGAGGTGTGGGCGCTCGAGGCATACGGCGCCGCCTACTGCCTGCAGGAACTGCTCACCATCAAGAGCGACGACGTGCTCGGCCGAGTGAAGGTGTACGAGGCCATCGTGAAGGGCGAGAACATTCCCGAGCCCGGCATCCCCGAGAGCTTCAAGGTGCTCATGAAGGAGATGCAGGCGCTGTGCCTCAACGTCGAGGTGCTCGCCAGCGACGGTTCGGAGATCGAGATGCGCGAGATGGACGAAGACGTCTTCCGCGCTGCCGAGGAACTGGGCATCGACATCAGCCGCAACGAGCGCGGCACCGACGAAGACGACCGTGAGCGCGAGGCCCGCCGGGCCGCCCGCTCGAGCTACTGAGATCCGACGCGAGAACGAGCGAGACGAGGCACCCCATGCTTGACGTGAACATGTTCGACCAGCTGCGCATCGGGCTGGCGACCGCAGACCAGATCCGCGCCTGGACAAATGAGCGTCATCCCGGCGAGAAGGAAGTCAAGAAGCCGGAGACCATCAACTACCGCACGCTGCGTCCCGAGAAGGACGGCCTCTTCTGCGAGAAGATCTTTGGGCCGACCCGCGACTGGGAGTGCTACTGCGGCAAGTACAAGCGGGTTCGCTTCAAGGGCATCATCTGCGAGCGCTGCGGTGTCGAGGTGACGCGCTCGAAGGTTCGCCGCGACCGCATGGGTTACATCACGCTGTCGGCGCCCGTCGTGCACATCTGGTACCTGCGCGGCACCCGCAGCTGGCTTGCCTACCTGCTCGCTGGGCTGCAGCCCAAGGAGGAGCTGAAGGCCAAGCAGCTCGACAAGGTCGTCTACTTCAACGCCCATCTCGTGACGTGGGTCGACGAGGAGAAGCGCCACGCGGAGCTGCCCACCATCGAGGCCGAGCACCTCGAGGAGATCGACGGGCTGCGCAAGGAGCTCGAGCTCGAGATCGACCGGCTGCACAAGAAGTTCGAGAAGGAAGCCGGCAAGGCCGAGGCGGAGGGGGCCGACGCCCGCAAGATGCGCACTGCCCTCGACCGCGAGTGCGCCGCCAAGCGCGAGGAGATCGAGGCCGAGATCGACCGCGTGCAGCGCGCCTTCGACGAGTTCAAGAGCCTGCACTCACGTCAGATCATCGACGACGAGGGCCTGTGGCGTGAGCTGCGCTACCGCTTCGAGGACTACTTCGAAGGTGGTACCGGCGCAGATGCCATCAAGCAGCTCATCGATCGGATCGACTTCGACGAGGAGGAGCGCAAGCTCCGCGACGCAATCGACCACACCGCCAGCGGGAACAAGCCGCTCAGCGCCCAGCGCCGCCAGAAGGCGATCAAGCGACTCAAGATCGTTGCGTCGTTCAACAAGCGCGACGAGCACGGCAACCGCGTCAACGACCCGAAGGCGATGATCCTCGACGTGGTGCCGGTGATCCCGCCCGAGCTTCGCCCGATGGTGCAGCTCGACGGCGGCCGCTTCGCCACGTCCGACCTCAACGACCTGTACCGCCGCGTCATCAACCGCAACAACCGCCTCAAGCGCCTTCTCGACCTCGGTGCCCCCGAGATCATCGTCAACAACGAGAAGCGAATGCTGCAGGAGGCCGTCGACGCCCTGTTCGACAACGGCCGCCGTGGTCGTCCGGTCACCGGGCCGGGCAACCGCCCGCTGAAGTCGCTCTCCGACATGCTGAAGGGCAAGCAGGGTCGCTTCCGCCAGAACCTGCTTGGCAAGCGCGTCGACTACTCGGGCCGCTCGGTCATCGTTGCCGGCCCGACGCTGAAGTTGCACCAGTGCGGCCTGCCCAAGCTGATGGCCCTCGAGCTGTTCAAGCCGTTCGTGATGAAGCGCCTCGTCGACCTGCAGTTGGCCCAGAACATCAAGAGCGCCAAGCGCATGGTCGAGCGCCGTCGCCCTCAGGTGTGGGACGTGCTCGAGGACGTCATCAAGGAGCACCCGGTGCTCTTGAACCGCGCCCCGACGCTCCACCGCCTCGGCATCCAGGCCTTCGAGCCGGTGCTCGTCGAGGGCAAGGCCCTCCAGATCCACCCGCTGGTCTGCACGGCCTTCAACGCCGACTTCGACGGCGACCAGATGGCAATCCACGTGCCGCTGTCGGCGGAGGCCCAGGCAGAGGCTCGGGTGCTGATGCTGAGCGCCAACAACATCCTGTCGCCGGCATCGGGCCGTCCGATCGTGACGCCGAGCCAGGACCTCATCATCGGTGGCTTCTACCTCACCGAACTGGTCGAGGGCGCCAAGGGTGAGGGCCGCGTCTTCCGCCACCTCTGGGAGGTGCAGCGGGCACTCGACGAGGGCGCCCTGCACCTGCATGCCCCGATCACGGTTCGTCGCCGCGAGTCGCTGCCGAATCCCGACAAGCCCGGCGAGACCATCGACTCGGCCGAGTTCCGCACCACGGCCGGCCGGATGATCTTCGAGCACGCGCTGCCCGAGGACTACCCGAGCCGCTTCGGCCACATCACCGAAGTGGTGAAGAAGAAGGAGATGGGCGTCATCGTCGAGCGCCTCTCCGACAACTACAACAAGGGTGCGGTCGCGATTGCCCTCGATGCGATCAAGAATGTCTGCTACCGCTTCGCCTCACAGAGTGGCGTCACGGTGTCGATCGACGACGTGAAGACGCCGCGCGACAAGGCGCGGATCCTCGCCGAGCACGAAGCGATGGCCGACAAGGTCGAGATGCAGTTCCGCCGGGGCATCATCACCGACGGCGAGCGGCGCCAGCAGGAAGTCCGCATCTGGACGGATGCGACGGCGCAGGTGCAGAAGGCCCTCGAGGACGAGTTCCGCGCACAGCGCTTCAACCCCATCGACATGATGGTGGGCTCGGGCGCCCGAGGGAACATGACCCAGATGCGCCAGATCGCCGGCATGCGCGGTCTCGTTGCCAACCCACGCGGCGACATGATCCCGCGGCCGATCAAGAAGAACTTCCGCGAGGGCCTCGAGACGCTCGAGTACTTCATCGCCACGCCGGGCGCCCGCAAGGGTCTCGTCGACACGGCGCTGCGTACCGCCGACTCGGGATACCTCACGCGTCGTCTCGTCGACGTCGCCCAGGAACTGATCATCCGCGAGGAGGACTGCGGCTCGGCTCTCGGCCTCTGGATCGAGCACGTCGAGCCCGACACGCCGAACCGCAAGAGCTACCTCGACACGAAGCTGTTCGGCCGAGCGCTGTCGCAGGACGTCACGCTCTCCGACGGCACGGTGCTGGCCCGCAACTCGCTGGTCGGTGACGTCGAGATGGCGCAATTGCGCGACGATCCGAAGGTCAACCGGGTGCGCGTGCGCTCGGTGCTGACCTGCGATGCCGAGCTGGGCGTGTGCGCGCTGTGCTACGGCCGCTCACTCGCGACAGGCAAGAGCATCGAGCTCGGCGAGGCGGTCGGCGTTATCGCCGCCCAGTCGATCGGCGAGCCGGGCACGCAGCTCACCATGCGCACGTTCCACACCGGAGGTGTCGCCGGCAAGGACATCGCCGGTGGTCTGCCCCGAGTCGTCGAGCTGTTCGAGGCTCGCACGCCGAGGGGCTCGGCCCGACTGGCAGCGGCGACTGGCGTGGTCCGCATCGGCGACGACGAGGGCAAGGGAATTCCCGTCACCGTCGTCAACGATGAGGGCGACGAGTTCCAGATCGTGCTGCCCACTGGAAGCCGCCCGATGGTGGCCAATGGCCAGGACGTGAAGGCAGGCGATCCGATCACCGACGGCCCCTTCGATCCGAAGGAACTGATGGAGATCAAGGGCATCCGCGAGACGCAGAACTACCTGGTCGATGAGGTGCAGCGCGTGTACCGCGACCAGGGCGTGAGCATCCACGACAAGCACATCGAGCTGATCGTGCGCCAGATGACCCGCCGCGTCGGAGTCCAGGAGCCCGGCGACACCGGGTTCCTGCCCGGCGAGCGGGCCGACGCCAAGACGTTCCGCGACACCAACCGTCGGATGGTCGAGGAGGGCAAGAAGCCGGCCGAGGGACGTCCCGAGATCATGGGCATCACGAAGGCCTCGCTGGCCACCGAGAGCTGGCTCTCGGCGGCGTCGTTCCAGGAGACCACCCGGGTGCTCACCGAGGCGGCCATCGACGGCAAGGGCGACAACCTGCTGGGCCTCAAGGAGAACATCATCATCGGCAAGCTCATCCCGGCCGGCACCGGAATGGGCCGCTACCGGGAGTTCTCGGTCCAGGCCCCCGACTACCAGCCGTCGGCGTTCTCGTTCAGCAGCGATGCTGACTCGAACCCGGCCGACTGGCTCAGCAACATCCACGGCACGTACAGCAGTGATGCTGACGAGGTCGTGGAGGGCTGACCGAGGTTGCCAGCCCTCGCAGGCCACCCGTAGCATTACGGGGTCCTGCGGGGCACTGGTTCCGGCCGACCGCTTTCGCACCATGACGCACCGCACACACTGACGTAGGGGAAACACCGTGCCCACAATCCAGCAGCTGATCCGCCAGGGTCGCAGCACGAAGTTCTCGAAGACCAAGACGCCGGCCCTGAAGGGGTCGCCGCAGCGTCGTGGCGTGTGCACCCGCGTGTACACCAACACCCCCAAGAAGCCGAACTCGGCGCTTCGCAAGGTGGCGCGTGTGCGCCTCACCAGCGGTGTCGAGGTGACGGCCTATATCCCCGGCGAGGGACACAACCTCCAGGAGCACAGCATCGTGCTCGTCCGTGGAGGCCGTGTCCGCGACCTGCCAGGTGTCCGCTACAAGATCATCCGCGGCGCGCTCGATGCCGCCGGTGTGAAGAACCGCAAGCAGGCCCGCAGCCGTTACGGCGCCAAGGCCGGCAAGTAAGCGCCCAGTCAGCACCCAAGAGAACGTTCAGGACCGAACATGCCCCGCAAAGGACCCGCACAGCGTCGAGACCTCACTCCCGACCCGATGTATCGCTCGGTGCTCGTCACCCAGCTCGTCAACAAGGTGATGCTCCACGGCAAGCGCTCGCTCGCCGAGCGCATTGTCTACGACGCGCTGAAGACCATCGAGACCAAGACGGGCGCTGAGCCGATCGCCACGCTGAAGCGCGCCGTTGAGGCCGTCAAGCCGCCGCTCGAGGTGCGCAGCCGTCGCGTCGGCGGCGCCACCTACCAGGTGCCGGTCGAGGTCCGTCCGCGACGCGCCAGCACCCTGGCCATCCGCTGGCTCGTCGAGTACAGCCGTGCCCGTCGCGAGAAGACGATGGCGGAGTGCCTCGCCAACGAGCTGCTCGACGCTGCGAACGGCCTTGGTGCCAGCATCAAGAAGCGCGACGACATGCAGAAGATGGCCGAGAGCAACAAGGCCTTCGCCCACTACCGCTGGTAGTCGATGCTGCTGCCCTCACAGAGGGCGCTTCGGCACAATCTGGTTGCGTGCAATCCGTGCCTTGCTGACCGCTGCGGTCGGTGACTTCGACACCACCGTGATATGGCCGGCGATTCCTGACCCTGCCACCGGCCGTCGTGGGTAGAGATGGAGTTGTGCTGCGGGTTCGTCGAGGACCGTTGCCCAGGCTGGCTCGCCGTCGGCCCACAGCGACGTCGAGAGCGACACGCTGGCCGCGCCCGGTGCCCGCATCGCCGACATTCCGAGGCCCACGCCGCAGACGGCACGAACCTGCTGGTCGAACTGGCTGCTGGCGCATGCATCGACCGTCAGCAGCTGGGCGCGGTGCGGGACCGGCGTGATCTCGTTGACGATGACAGCGCGTCCGACGATGAACAGCTCGACGCTGAGCAGGCCGACGCAGCCAAGTTCCTCGGCGATGTAGCCAACCAGGTCCTCGATGCCCTCCTGACCGTTCGGTGGCAGTGCTGCGGGGGCATGCGTGGCATCGAGCACGCCCTTGATGTACAGGCACTGGGCGATCGGAGTGCACGCCGTTCGTCCGTCGGCGCTGCGCGCCACGCCGACCGCGAGCTCTTTGAACACCCGCATCCGCCGTTCGAGCACGCACGGAATCCTGCCGATGCTGTCCCACATCTCTGCAAGGCGCGATCTGTTGGGCACCGACACGTGTCCGGGGCTGTCGGGGCCGGCAACGGCCGGCTTCAAGATGGCGGGGAAGTCGAGGCTGGCTGCTGCCTCGAGATCTTCCTCCGTGCGCAGCGGCCGCCACGGCGCGAGCGGAACGCCGAGATCGTCGAGGAATGTCCGCTGTTCGATGCGATCGCGGCACATCGAGATCACGTCGGGAGACGGCCGCACCGCACAGCTGTCGAGGATCCCGCGCAGTGCTGCGTGCGGAGCGTCCTCGGCTTCGACGGTGACGACGTCGCACGCCTCGGCGAGACGGCGCAACGCATCTGGATCGTCGAGTGGGGCAACGATCGACAGGTCGGCGATCGGCATCGCCGGCGCCTCCGCATCAGGATCGAGCACGCCGATGCGGTAGCCCATCTGCCGAGCGGCGGTCGCCAGGTACCGGCTCATCGGCCCGCCGCCGACCAGGCCGACCATGGCTGGCGGGGTCACCGGCCGGTGCTGGCGCGCCTCGGGTTGGTTCTCGGACATCCGGGCGGGAGGGTAGCCGCCGGAGCACTCCGGTTGCTCAGGCGGCGCTGCCGACCCGCTCGCCGTCGATCACTGCGGCGTGGGCGCGTCGCGGGGCAACGCAGTCGCCCGCTCGAGTGACAGAGATGCCGTCGGCCCGCAGCCGATGGTAGAGGTCGTCGGAAGGAGACGGTGGCACTGCCAGCACGATCCAGTCGTGTCGCTCTGCATGCTGGATGCCGGTGGGGTGGTGCAAGAGCGTGAGCTCGCCTGCCTGCAGCCCCATCGGGACGAGGTCGGTTCGCTGGACGATGCCCTTGGCAGCTGCCCGCATCCACCACTGCTCCATGTCGAGCGTGATGCCGAGGTCCTGCCCGACCACCATCCCCGGAGTGATGATCTCGACCCGGCAGCCGCGGTCGGCGAGCAACTCGGCAGTCGAGGTTGCGTGGTGAAATCCGATCTCGTCGATGACGGCAACCGTCTCGCCAGCTGCCGGCATGCGCTGGCCGGGTGTGGGGTCGAGCACCTCGCGGACATCGAGCACGTGCGTCGCATCGTCGCCGACCCACCAGGGGCGTAGCGGCGACGAGCCGGTGGCGACGATCACGTGGTCGGCACCGCGTGAGGCGACAAACGCTGCATCGGCCTCGATGCCGAGCTCGATGCACACGCCATGACGGGCGCACTCGGCGAGTTGATTGCGGATCAGGTCGCCGAACTCGGCTCGGTTGGGAACCGATGCGGCAATGCGCACCTGCCCGCCGGCTCGGGTGGCGCGGTCGACGACGGAGACGCGGTGGCCGTTGCGAGCGGCAGCAATGGCTGCCTGCAGGCCGGCCGGCCCAGCACCGATCACGAGCACTGAACGGCGGCGCAGAGGTCGAGTGGACATGCCGATCTCCGTCGTCTCGCGGCCAGTCCGCGGGTTTTCGATGCAGCCAAGCCAGCGGTTCAGTCCCATTCGGCCGACGCACTCCTGGTTGCAGCTGAGGCACAGTCTGATGTCGTCGGCGTGGCCGGCGCGCGCCTTGGCTGCGAAGTCGGGATCGGCGATCTGGCCGCGCACGATCCCGACGAGATCGCAGTGGCCTTCGGCAAGGGCGCGTTCGGCCTGGAGCGGATCCTTGAACCGGCCGACGCCGACGACCGGAAGGTCGATTGCCTTCCGGAAGGCTGACGAGATGAACAGTGCGTAGCCGGGCGGCACATGCATGCTCGCCTCGATCATGTAGAGGCTTGCTGTCGCCACGCCGATCGAGGTGTTCACATAGTCGACCTGTCCGGTCGCCTCGACGAGCCGGGCCACCTGCACTGCCTCGTCAATCGTCGTGCCACCGTCGATGAGTTCGTCGCCGCAGAGCCTTACGCCGAGTGCCAGGCGGCTCCCGATGACACGCCTCACGGCGGCGATGATGTCGATGAGCAGCCGGGACCGGTTCGCGAGCGAGCCGCCGTACTCGTCGGTGCGCACATTCGTGGCGGGCGAGAGGAATCCGCGGACGATCGACGAGTGGCTGCACTGCAGTTCGATGCCGTCGAAGCCGCCCTCGGCGCAGTGCTCTGCCACGGTGGCATAGCCGGCGATGATCTCGTCGATCTCCGCACGGGTGACGGCCTTGGGAACCTCGCGGAAGAGGGGATCGGCAACCGGTGACGGTGCCCACACTGGAAGCCTGGTGTACATCGACGATGCCTGGCCGCCGTTGTGGTTGATCTGGGCGAAGATCGGGGTGTCGTGGCGGTGCACTGCACTGGTGATCCGCCGATAGCCGGGGATGGCCTCGCGGTGGAACCCGTGGATGAGCTTCTCGTACGGCCAGTCGGTGGGATGGGTGCTGTGCTCCTCGGTGATGATGAGACCTGCACCACCGGCCGCACGGGCCGCGTAGTAGGCCGCGTGCTGCTCGGTCGGAAGGCCTTCGCGCGCGTAGTTGGTGAGGTGTGCACTGAAGACGATGCGATTGCGCGTCGCGACGGGCCCGAGCTGCATCGGCGTCCACAGATAGCGGTACGACACGCCGACACTCTACGGGGGAGTGCCAGCGAGGTGCCTACTGTGCGCAGCGCGCATCGCGCGCAACGCGCGTCGCACCGCGTAGCCTTGCCGCGTGGGGGCGAGGCAGTGCAGCGGCGCAGGGAGCACGGGGCGCCAGTGACAGCGACGCGACGCGGCACGCGCACGTCGGCATTCGGGGTCGGACGCCGGGAAGGCCACGACTCGCGGCCCTTCTACGAGCGATTCGCTGCACCACAGGTGTCCGACGATGCCCACATCAACGAAGCGGCCGAGGTCGATCGGATCTACGTGGGAGACGCCCGCGATATGCACCAGGTGGCCGATTCCTCGGTCGCGCTCGTGGTCACGTCGCCGCCCTACTTCGCCGGCAAGGAGTACGAGGCGGTGCTCGGCGAGGGCCATGTGCCAGCCGACTACGTCGAGTACCTCGAGATGCTGCGCGATGTGTTCGCCGAATGCCGGCGCGTGCTGCAGCCGGGCGGCCGCATTGCGGTGAATGTGGCCAACCTCGGCCGCCGTCCATACAGGTCGCTGGCGGCCGACGTGACGGGCATCCTGCAGGACGACCTGCGGTTGCTGCTGCGCGGCGAGATCATCTGGGTGAAGCAGCGCGGCGCTGCCGGCAACTGCGCGTGGGGAAGCTTCCAGCGTCCCGGCAACCCGGTGCTACGCGACCTCACCGAGCGGGTGATCGTTGCATCGAAGGGCCGATTCGACCGCGCTGTCGACGTCCGCGAGCGCGCCCGTCGGGGGTTGCCCTCGGTGAGCACCATGAGCCGCGACGAGTTCATGGAGGTGACCGTCGATGTGTGGGAGATCCCGCCCGAGAGCGCGTCGAGAGTGCAGCACCCTGCGCCGTTCCCCGTCGCTCTCCCCGAACGGCTGATTCACATGAACACCTACGAGGGCGAGTTAGTCCTCGATCCGTTCATGGGATCTGGTACCACTGCGGTGGCGGCGCGTCGCACCGGTCGCCACTTCGTCGGGTACGACACCGAGCGGCGGTACGTACGTGATGCACTGGCCAGGGTCGGGGCTGAGCGAGCTCGTGACCAGGTTCGGCTCAGTGCCCGCCAGGCTGTCGCTGATCCAGTGGAGGCCGGATGGGCGGCAAAGGACCTCGCCGTCGCGCTGCTCGAGCAGGCGGGCTTCACGTCGATTGCCGATGGGACGCGCGTGGTGCCGGCGGTCGAGCCGACGCTCGCTGCCGTCGACCGCCGTGGTCGCCGGTGGTGGTTCGAAGTCGTCGGCGGGCGAACATCGAACCGTCCCGGCGCCCAGCGCATCGAAATGCTCTGGCGCGCCATCGCCAAGGCATCGATTGCCCACGCTGTCGATCCGTCCGTCCGCTTTGGCATCCTCACGGTGAGCCTGCCCGCCGCCGGGAACGGCGGTCGAGCGCTCGAGTCGGTGACGGGACCGCGGCGGCCGATCGCGCTGGTAGCCGACCTGCTGAGCGACGACATCATCGAACGACTTCGCCGCGCCTGAACGGCGGTCGCCCCGGGCATCGTCGAGCGCGGGGCGGTTCGGAGCGAGTCAGTGGTGCGCCGAGTAGAGGCCCGGCCGGCCCGCCGCCCCGCGCGCAACGAATGCGACGATGACGGCTGGAAGCAGAGCATGGCGACCGAACCGCTCGACCGACATCACGATGCCGAGCACCGTGGCCGATGCAGCGGCACCGTATGCGACGGTGGAGCCAACGGAGGCCACCAGCACCGCACGCGCCCCTTCGGCGCCGACCACCGCAGCGAGCGCAGCGCCTGCAGTGGCGCCGATCACGAAGAGCGGCATCACATCGCCCCCAACGAAGCCGGCACCCAGCGAGAGTGCGCTGGCGACGAGCTTGGCCGGCGCGATCCACCATTCGATGCTGGCCCCGGCCAGTGCGTCGTCGAGCAGCGGCAGCGACATCCCCAGCACGTCGCGGCCGGCGACACTGGCGACGATGAGCACGGCGATGCCGCCGACGGCACCGCGGAGTGCCGCATTGTGCAGGCGACGGGCCGAATGCCGGCGCACACGGCCGAGCAGCCACACGAACCAGCGGGCCAACAGGCCGAAGACGATGCCCGCTGCGAACAGAGTGGCGACGAGGCCGAGCGACCAGTCAGTGTCGTCGAGTGGATCTGGCCGGGCGAGGTCGTAGCCGAGGGCCCCGACCGTCCATTGGCCGACGAGTGCCGACACGGCCGAGAGCGGCACTGTGCGGAGCCGCTGACGGCGGGCGAAGCGCCACGCGAAGACCACACCCGTGACCGGCACGCCGAAGGCCGCACCCCATCCGCCGGCAAGAGAGGCCGCGAGTAGCAGCCGGCGGTCGTCGGCCGGGATCCGCAGCAGCCGTGATCCAGAATCGGTAAGCGATGCCGAGATCTGCAGCGCGCCTCCCTCGCGGCCGACCGATGCGCCGACGGCATGGCTCGCCACGGAGCCCGCAAGGATCAGCGGTGCCATGCGCGCCGGTGCTCCGTGGGTGAGCACCGTCGCCTCGGCGATCACGCCTGCGGTGCCGCTGCGCGCCCGGCCGCCGATGGCGTGATAGACGGCAGCGACGGCGGCTCCGCCGACAGGGAGCAGCCACACGAGCCACGGAGTGTCGAGGCGGGCGGTCGTGGCGGCGTCGAGCGATCGGAGGAATGCATATACGCCGACTCCGCTCACTGCGCCGCCAACGGCGGCCAGCACGAGGAGCCGCAGCATCCGACGCATCGCCGCCACCCTAGTGACGGTGCCCGCGAGGCCCGTCGATGGCGGCGGACGCACCATCCGTAGGATGGACGCACCATGGCAGACTCCCCGTCGCTCTTCGATGACGGCGTCGCATCGTCCGGCACGAGAGGGCTCGATCTCGAGTCGCTGAATCCGGCGCAGTTCGACGCGGTGACGCATCGGGGAGGGCCGCTGCTCGTCGTGGCAGGGGCGGGCTCGGGCAAGACCAGGGTGCTGACCCATCGCATTGCGTACCTCATCGACCAGGGAGCGCACCCGTCGTCGATTCTCGCAATCACATTCACCAACAAGGCCGCCGCCGAGATGAAGCACCGTGTGTCCGCTCTCGTCGGCCCGGTGGTGCGGGCCATGTGGGTGTGCACGTTTCATGCTGCATGCGTCCGGATCCTGCGAGCCCATGCCGAGACGCTCGGTTATCCGCGGACGTTCAGCATCTACGACCAGGCGGATGCGCAGCGACTTGTCGGCTACGTCGTGCGCGATCTAGGCCTCGACGCGAAGCGATTCGCCCCCCGCGCGTCGCAGGGGCAGATCAGCCTCTGGAAGAACGAACTCGTCAGCCCCGAGCAGGCCGCAGCATCGGCTTCCAACATCTTCGAGCGCAAGCATGCCGACATCTACGCCGAGTACCAGCAGCGGCTCCGCAAGGCAGGCGCGATGGACTTCGACGACCTTCTCGTGCAGACGGTGCAACTCTTCCGACAGTCGCCCGAGGTGCTCAGTCACTACCAGAGAAAGTTCCAGCACATCCTGATCGACGAGTATCAGGACACGAACATGGCCCAGAATGAGATCGCTCTCTCACTGGCTGCAGAACATGAGCAGATCACCATCGTCGGTGACGGTGACCAGTCGGTGTATGCGTGGCGCGGAGCCGATGTCCGCAACATCTCGCAGTTCGAGCAGGCGTACGACCGTGTCACCACGATCGTGCTCGACCAGAACTATCGGAGTACGCAGACCATCCTCGATGCCGCGAATGCCGTCATCCGCAACAATCCCCGCCGACAGGACAAGCAGCTCTGGAGCGAGCTTGGCGAGGGCGAGCAGATCGTCAGCTACCGCGCCGACGACGAGGGCGATGAGGCTGTCTGGGTGGTGCGCACGCTGCAGGAGGTGCAGCGCGAACGCCGATATCTCTGGAAGGACATGGCGGTCTTCTACCGGACGAACGCCCAAAGCCGGGTGCTCGAAGAGGCGCTCATGCGGTTCGGGGTCCCGTACCGGGTCGTCGGGGGCACTCGCTTCTACGACCGCCGAGAGGTGAAGGACGCGATGGCGTACCTGCGCGCTGTCGTGAATCCGGCCGACGAGGTGAGCGTGAAGCGAGTGCTCAACGTGCCCAAGCGCGGTGTCGGAGAGGGCAGCATCGCCAAGGTCGATGCACTTGCCGCCGCCGAGGGCATCACCTTTGTCGACGCGCTCCGTCGCACTGGTGATGCCGGCATCGGAGGCGCTGCTGCCCGTGGCATCGAGGCGTTCGTCGCCCTCCTCGACGAGGCACGGGCTCGGCTGCACGACGACTCGTCGCCCGGCGACATCCTGCAGCACGTACTCGAGGCAAGCGGCTACCTCGCCGAACTCGAGGCCGAGGAGAGCCTCGAGGCTGCGGGACGGCAGGAGAACCTCGGTGAGCTCGTCGGCTCGGCGCGCGAGTTCACGAGCATCGACGACTTCCTCGAGCGGGTGTCGCTCGTTGCCGACACCGACGACATCGACGACGACGACCGCGTGGTGCTGATGACGCTGCACAGTGCCAAGGGCCTCGAATATCCGGTGGTGTTCATCGTGGGCATGGAAGAGGGAATCTTCCCGCACAGCCGAGCGCTCACCGAGCCGCACGAGATGGAGGAGGAGCGGCGGCTCGCCTACGTGGGCATCACCCGCGCTCAGCGGTGCCTCTATCTGGCGCACGCCTGGAGTCGTCAGCTCTTCGGCAACACCAACTTCAATCCGCCATCACGCTTCCTCGACGAGATCCCCGGCGGCCTGCTCGACGCACAGGGCCGCAGCGGGTCGGGCGGCTCGTTTGCGGGACGGGCGGCGTATCGCAGCGGCAGCGTTCCGTCCTACCGGTCGTCGGGCGATCGCCGACCCGCAGTGAGCGGTTTCGACCCCGACGACCTGGGCGACGACCACCGCGAGCGCGTGGTCGACGCTGCCATGGCGCACCGGAATGCGGCACCTCAGCGCAGCGGCGCCGATGCCATCGGGCTGCGCGTCGGCGACGACGTCGAACACCCGTCATTCGGCGATGGGATCATCGTCGAGATCCGCGGCGACGGCGACCATGCCATTGCCACCGTCCGCTTCTCGGGCTCGGTCACCAAGCATCTGTCGCTGGCCTGGGCACCGCTCTCGCGTCGTGGCTGAGCACCTGTCGTTGCAGTCGGCCGGTCGCGAACTGGCACCGCACGTCCTTCGCAGGCGCCGGGTGCTGTCGCGGGGATGGGCGATCGCGGCGATCGCCTGGTCGCTCGTCAGGACCGTGCTGGCCTGGGTGCTGCTCGGCGACTACGGGCTGAACCCTTGGGCGTACCTGTGCGTCGACCTGTCGACGTCGATAGTCCTCGGCCAGTCGATGCCGCGCATGGTGGTGGGATTCGTCGACGGCCGCCGCCGCACGGCGATGCGCTGGGGGGTGCTCACGGCGATCGCCTACGCCATCCCCGACGTCTATCTCTTCACCAGCACCGAGCGAATCCCGCCGGTCACTGTCGGCGTGCTGGTGTTCGTCATCGCCACCGGCCTCACGACGACGGGGATCTCGGTCGGACGCCGGATCAGGTCGGCGCGTGCCGGCGTGATTCAATTGGACCCATGAAGGCAGCCATCCTCTTCGAGAGCCTCACCGGCACCACCCGCACTGCGGCCGGCCTCATCGCCACCGACCTGCAGCAACTCGGCTGGAGCGTCACCGGCGTCTCACCAGTTCGCCGGCCCGACCTGCAGTCGGTGCAGGAGGCCGATCTGGTGGTCGTCGGCACCTGGGTGCACGGCCTGTTCGTCGTCGGCCAGGCACCGTGGGGTATCGGCGCAATCGAGCGGATGCCGGCGATGCGCGGCAAGCGCGCCGCCACGTTCTGCACGTACGCACTTCACCCGGGCGGCACGCTCGACCGCATGGAAACGGCGCTTCGCGTCGTGGGCTGCGACGTCGTTGGGGGCGTCGCCCTGCACAGGGCCCGGCTCGCCGACCACGCCGAAGAGTTCGCCGGTCGGCTCGCGGCGACGATGTCGGCCGCTGCCTGAGCCGTCTCCGCCCTCGCCGCTCAGTCGGCGGTCGTCGGGGTGGTGGCGACGAGGTCGAGCGTCAGCAGCCCATCGTCGCTGACAATCGGCTGCACCCCGAGGGGCGGCAGCGCCAGCTGGTCGATGCCGAGCGTGCGGCCGTCGCAGTCGGTGAAGTCCCGCGTGCCCGGGGTCAGTTCGACGGGGCACGACGGGTCGCGGTCGGCGGGATAGGCGAGATAGATCGCCCATCCCTGGCGGGGATCGTCGCCGGTGTGGTCGAGCACGATCGAGCGGTCGCTGCCGATGAGGTCGGCCATCACGAGCGGTCCGCCGTCGGCGACGATCTCGGCAAAGGTGTCGACACTGCCGAGGTCCTGGTAGGTGGGCAGCAGGATCTCCTCGGTCTCGACGGCGTTGTCGGCGATGAGGGCGGCGACGCCCCAGAGGGCGAGTCCGAGCACGGCGAAGAAGGCGATGCCGGCGGCCACCGGGATGACCGCTCGGGCGAGGGTCGACGTCGGCCTCGTGCGTGCCATCGGGAACAGTCTGCCCGGGATCGAGTGGAATTGAGACAGCGGCGGCAGTGGTCGTAGGGTCAGGGCTGTGAAGCGCCCGTATCGAGTGGTGGTGGCAAAGCCCGGACTCGACGGTCACGACCGCGGCGCCAAGACCATCACCCGGGCGCTCCGCGACCACGGGTTCGAGGTGATCTACACCGGCCTGCACCAGGCCCCGGAGCAGATCGCCGAGACAGCCCTGCAGGAGGACGTCGACGCCGTCGGACTGTCGCTGCTGAGCGGCGCCCACCTCACGCTGTTCCCGCGCGTCATCGCCGAGCTGCGATCCCGCGGGCTCGACGACCTGCTGGTCTTCGGCGGCGGTGTCATTCCCGATGCCGACGCCCGCGCCCTTCGCGAGCAGGGCGTTGCCGAGATCTTCGGCCCGGGCAGCTCGCTGCGGGCAATCAGCCAATGGCTCGAGGCCGCCCTCGATGCCCGAGAGGAAGGCGCCTGATGGACCTGTTCGAGTACCAGGGCAAGCAGTACTTCGCGCGATACGACATTCCCGTGAGCCCCGGCGATGTAGCGACAACCGTCGACGACGCGGTGCGTGCTGCCGAGGCGGCGGGCTACCCGGTGGTGGTGAAGGCACAGGTTCGCGTCGGCGGTCGCGGCAAGGCCGGCGGCATCAAGCTGGCAGCCACCGCCGACGAGGTGCGACTGCACGCCGGCAACATCCTCGGCATGGACATCAAGGGACACGTCGTGAAGCGCGTGTGGGTCGAGCACGCCAG
>JBEGVK010000036.1:0-3704 GCA_041178405.1 Actinomycetota bacterium
CCACGGTAGGCATCGAGGGTGCGGGCGATGACGCGTCGCTGGTCGAATTCGTCGGCGGCGGCAGCGAGTGCTGCGGCAGACAGCGAGGGCCAGCGGTGCCGCTGTTCGATGAGGCTGGCGACAGCGTCGGCGATGGCGTGCGGTGACCGCACTGGCACGAGCAGGCCGGTGTGCTCGTGGCGCACCACCTGGCGGTTGCCGCGGATGTCGGTGGCGATGGTGGGAAGGCCCATTGCTGCGGCCTCCATTGCGCTGCGCGGGAAGCCCTCGCGCCAGCTGGCGGTGAGGTAGAGGTCCATGGCCGAGTAGCACTCGGGCATGTCGTCGCGCCGGCCGGCGAACACGACACCGTCGTCGGCGGCGCGTGCGATGAGCCGGTCGTCGATGGCATCCGACTTGCCGGGATCGGCGGGCCCGATGACGACGATGCGCGCGCGTGTGCCGCGTGTGCGCAGGACGTGGGCTGCCTCGAGCACTTCGACGATGCCCTTCTCGCGCACGAGTCGGCCGACGAGACCGATGACGATCTCGTCGGGTGCGATCTGCCACTGCGATCGAAGCGCCGTGCGTGCGCTGGGATCGACGGCATGCGGCGAGAAGCGATCGAGGTCGATGCCGTTGCCGAGCAGCCGGACCCGGCTGCTCGGCACGCGCAGGCTGCGCACCAGCGTGTCGACATCCTCTGGGCTCTGGACGAGCTCGACATGGCTGAACGAGGCGGCGAGGCGCTCGGCTGCGTAGACGGGGAGCCGTCGCTGCCAGCGGTCGCCGGGCTGGGCATAGAGGCCGTGCTGGGTGTTCACCACGAGCGGCACGCCGGCGAGCCGTCCGATGATGCGGCCGATGATGCCGGGCTTGGGATTGTGGGTGTGGAGGATGTCGGGCCGCTCGCGGCGGAGCGCCCGCCACAGTTGTGCCGCAGCGCGTAGGTCGTCGAACGGGTTGGCCGACCTGGTGAACGCAGGCAGCGCCACGTGGCGGATCCCCGACGCTTCGAGTGATGCGACGTGGGTGCCCGGTGCCGACATCCCGACGACGTCGTAGCCGGCATCGGTGAAGGCGCGCAGTTGCGGTGCGAGCAGCCAGTCGAGGCTCATGTCGGTGGTCGTGAGGTGCACGACGAGCGGCCGCTCGCGTCGCAGCCTCGACCTGACGCGTGTCACTGCGTCTGGCCCCGGTACTTCCAGCGTGCGGCGAGGTCGCGCAGCGAGCCCTCGAGTCGCATGCCGCCGCCGGCCTTTGCTGCGAAGTGCTGCGGTGCATCGCTGCGCTGCACGGGAGTGCGCCACAGGCGGTGCAGATCGGCGGCACCAGCGCGGTTGGGCCGGTTGCGGGCGAGGGCGGCGCTAGCGAATCGGGCCCGCACTGCCGCCTCGGTGGCCGGCGAGCCGAGCACGGCCTTCGGGTAGGCGAAGTGCTGCGGGGCGGTGCCGATGTGCTCGGCGATGAGGCTGATCGAGCGGTCGAGGTCGTCGGTGACGGCGGCGTGGTCGGTGCGGTCGAGCAGCCAGTGCGAGTGGGTGTGCGAGCCGATGGTGACGAGCCCAGTGCCGGCTGCGTCGCGCAGCGACTGCCACGACGCGGGCGGTGCGCCCCACGGGAACGTTGTGCCGGTGTCGAGGAAGTGCGTGGCGGCGTAGAGGGTGGCGGGCAGGCCGGCAGCGACGAGTGCCGGCACGGCATGGTCGGCGAAGTCGGCGGTGCCGTCGTCGAAGGTGATCACCACCTTCGGCCGCGTCGCGGCGTCAGTTGCCGGTGGCGATGCAGGGCGAGCCAGGGCGGCGACTGCGTCGTCGAGCGACAGCACGTCGGTGTGGGCGGCGAGGTGGTCGAGCTGGGCGCGGAATGCGGCGAGGTCGAGGTCGACCTCGCTGTCGGAGCCGCCGCCGACGCGGTGGTAGATGAGGATGGTGATGCCGTCGGTACGGGCAAGTGCCGCATCGGCGGCGAGGCTGAGCGCCTTGACGAGTTGCCGGGCGATCATGCGCGATCCGCTGCGGTGCCGGCACGCATCATCGGGCAAGTGCCTCGGCGATGCGGCGGGTGAGTTCGTCGATCGACGCAAAGCTCTCGGACCACGTGCCGCGGTCGCGTCCGGTGGGGTCGGCCACCTCGCCGACGGTGGGGTCGTCGAAGTAGTCGAGGCCGGCACTGCGCCCGTCGTTGAGCCGACGCACCCATTGCTCGATGGTGTCGGTGCCGCGTGCGCCAGTTGCGCTGATGCGCCGTGCGAGCTCTGGCAGCGTGAACGTGCGCGGGAAGGCCGAAGGCCACTGGCCGGCGATCTCGATGACGTGGGCCTGCTCGGCGGTGATGACGAGGTGCGCATCGGCGACGAGTTGCTCGTCGAGCGGACGCCCTCGGTGGCCGCGCACGTCGATGCCGCGTTGCGCCAGCAGTTGGACAGTGGACTGCATCGGGGCGCCGCCGCCCGCGCGGGTGCCGGCTCCGGAGATGCGGGCCCGTACGCCTTCCCGCTGGAGGTGCTCGCCGAGTAGCGCCGCCATGAGCACCGAGCGGGTCTGGTTGTACGTGCACACGCAGAGGATGTCCACCGTTGTGTCCACGCCGAGGCGAGTGTACCCCTGCCGTTCGACACGGTGCCGGGGTCGATCGGCGGATCACCTTGTTGCTGCGGGGTGCCACACTTGCCGTGTGGGTCGTCGACCGAGTGCGGGGCGCGTGCCGGCACTGTTCTGCGTGCCCGGCGCATCGCCGCTGCTGCTCGGCTGCACGCTGTTCGCGGTCTACTGCTGCGTGCCCGAGACCAGTCACCTGCCGTGGGTGGCACTGGCGGTGGCGGTGCTGGCAGCGCTCGAGTACGGCGGGCATGCGCTGATGCCGTGGTGGACGGCATGCGTGGCGGTGCTGGTGGCGTGGAGCGGCTGGCATGGCGGCCAGTACCGCGCCAGTGCGGTCGTGGGTGCGGCGTTCGCGTGGTGGCCATGGGTGCTGGTGTGGATCGTGCACCTGGCGGCTCGTTCCTCGGGCGGGCGCGCCTCGGTACGCGCCGGAGCGGTGACGGCCGCTGCGGGCGTGGCGGCATCGATCGGGGTGGCGCGCGCCGGCGCACTGGCGCGCACACTGCCGCCGTCGCTGGTTGCCGTGGCGATCGCCGTGGTGGCCACCGTGCCCGTGGCGGCGGGTGCGCTGGCGGTGGAGCATGCCGTGTGGCACCGACTGCATCGGCGGCTGTGGCGCAGCGAGGTGACGTCGTCGCATCGCACCCCCGTCGCTGCGGACCGAATTGGCGACAGTCAGCACGGCGACCTGCGGCTGGATGACGTGCGGCCGGACAACGCACGAGCAGACGATGGGCGGCGTCGTGACGAGTGGCGCGACGCCGGGATGCTGGGCTCAGCCGCGGATGATGCCGGCGACGGCGGTGGGCGCGATGAGCAGCCGTCCGTCGAGGTCGACTGAGACGGTGACGGGTCGCACGAGCGGCGGGTTGCGCACGGTGATGCGGTAGTCGTCGTCGGCGCCGATGACGCCGCGTGTGGCAACCACCACCTCAATGGTGTCGCCGGGCGCGATATCGAGCTGGCGCGACACCATCCACCAGCCGCGCTCGACGGTTCGGCGGGCTCCCTCGTCGCCGCCGTCGACCAGCACTCGCGTGGGCGGCAGTGCCGTGTAGACGCTCAGCCAGGTTCGATTGGTGCCGGTGGGCAGGCCGAGCTCGTTGCCGATGATGCCGCTGC
>JBEGVK010000037.1:0-3445 GCA_041178405.1 Actinomycetota bacterium
GAACACGCTCGACAGCGTGAGGCTCAGCCTGCTCTTCGCAGCGTTCATCACCACTCTGGCCGGGGCACTGCTGGGTGTCGTCATTGCGTCGCGGGCCGTCCGTCCCCTCGGCGAGGCGGCCCAGGCCGCAAAGGCGATCGCCGGCGGACGACTCGACACCCGCCTTGCGCCCACCGAGGACCACGATCTGATGGTGCTGTCGAACGCATTCAACGACATGGCCGCTGCGTTGCAGGCCCGCGTCGAGCGCGATGCCCGGTTCGCCAGCGACGTCAGCCATGAGCTTCGCTCGCCGCTGATGACGCTCGCCGCAAGCGTCGAGGTGATGAAGTCTCGGCGTGAGGAGATGCCCGAGCGGGCCCAGGCGGCGCTCGACCTCCTCGCCGCCGACGTAGGGCGGTTCCAGGGACTCGTCGAGGACCTCCTCGAGATCTCGCGGTTCGACGCAGGCGCGATCAGGCTGAACCTCGACGAACTGGCGGTCGGCGAGTTCGTCAGGCAGGCGGTCGCCGTGAGCAGCATGCCCGAGGTCCCGGTCGATGTCAGCGAGCGAGCGGAGCGGGTGCTCATCAGCGGCGACCGCCGCCGCCTCGCACGAGTGGTGGCCAACCTCATCGACAATGCACGGCTGCACGGCAGTGGCGACGGCACACGAGTCACGGTTGCCGAACCCGACGGCGAGGGCGAGCCGCTCGGCCACATCAGGATCGCCGTGGAGGACTGCGGGCCGGGCGTGCAGCCGAGCGAGCGGGAGTTGATCTTCGAGCGGTTCGCGCGCGGCGGCGTCGCGGGCCGCCGCGCAGCCACCGAGGGCGCCGGTCTCGGGCTGGCGCTCGTCGACGAGCATGTGCGCATGCACGGAGGACGGGCCTGGGTCGAGGACCGCGCCGACGGCGAGCCTGGCGCGCGCTTCGTCATCGAGCTTCCAGCCGAGGAGATCGCGCTGTGAGCACCGCCGCCCGCTGCCATGCTCCGACGCCCGCCCGACGGCACCGAGTGGTGGTCGCGGCGACGAGTCTCGTCGTGGTAGCGGCAGCCAGCGGATGCGCGATCGCGTCGGAGGACGTCGCCCGCGACATCCCCGTGCTGCAGCAGGTCGAGCTCGGGATCGACAGCGGCAGCCGCGCCGGGGAGGCTGCCGGGCAGGCTCGCATCTATCTCCTCATTCCCGATGCGACTGGAGAGGCGCAGGCCATCACGGCGGTGTCCCGCGACGTCGACGAGTCGCCGTCGGCCCTGCTCGGCGCACTGCTCGCAGGGCCGAACGACGACGAGCTCGATGGCCAGCTGCGCACTGCAATCCCCGCCGGCACCGTGCTTCGATCGGCTCAGCTCCGCAGCGGAACGCTCGTCGTCGACGTCTCGGCAACGCTGCTCGAGCTCTCCGACGACTCGCTCGTCGCCGCCATCGCCCAGATCGTGTTCACCGCCACCGAGATCGCCGGTGTCCGATCGGTGCGGGTACTCGTGGACGGCGCCGACCGGCAGTGGCCGTCGGCGGGCGGCGAGCTCCGCGCCCGGCCTCTCACCGTCTACGACTATCCGGGCCTGCTGGTCACGGCGCAGCCGGCGTATCCAGCCGTGCCCTCGCCGCCCAGCTGAGGGCTCCTAGCCGAAGAACACCTCGGCTACCTCGTGGTAGAGGTGCAGGTCGACCGAGCGCGTGCCGCCGACTGTCTCGCGCAGCGGCACCGTCACGATGTCGTTGCAGCGGAGCGCCACCATCGACCCGAATGCCCCAACGTGTGCTGCGTCGATGGCTGCGACCCCGTAGCGGGTGCTGAGCACGCGGTCGAACGCAGTCGGCGTGCCGCCTCGCTGCACATGCCCGAGCAGCACGACCCGCGTCTCGAAGCCGGTGCGGTGCTCGATGGCATTCGCGATCGTCTCTGCGAGGCCGCCGAGGCGAACGTGGCCGAATTGGTCGTAGACCTTGTCGCGTGACTGCATCGTGCCGGCGACCGGCTCGGCACCCTCTGCAACCACGACGATCGAGGCGTAGCGGCCGCGGTCGTGGCGGCGGCGGAGCAGTTCGCATACGCCGTCGATGTCGAACGGCTGCTCCGGAATGAGGATGGCAGTTGCTCCACCGGCGATTCCGGCGTGGGTGGCGATCCACCCCGCGTGCCGGCCCATCACCTCAACCACCATCACGCGGTCGTGGCTCTCGGCGGTGGTGTGCAGCCGGTCGATCGCGTCGGTGGCGATCTGCACCGCGGTGTGAAATCCGAACGTGAGGTCGGTGCCGACCACATCGTTGTCGATGGTCTTCGGAACCCCGATCACCGGCAGTCCGATGTCGTCGTAGAGCTTGCTCGACACGGTGAGCGATCCGTTGCCGCCGATCACGATGAGCGCGTCGATGCCGAGGTCGCTGAATGTCGACTGCACCCGCTCGAGCCCGTCGGGGTGGTCGTATGGGCTGCCGCGACGGGTGCCGAGCATGGTGCCGCCACGGGGAAGCATGCCCCGGAGCGAGGCGACATCGAGCATGGTGAAGCGGCGTTCGAGCACGCCGTCCCATGCGTCGTGGAAGCCGACGATCTCGTCGCCATGGACGGTGATGCCCTTGCGCACGATGGCGCGGATGACTGCGTTCAGCCCAGGGCAGTCGCCGCCGCCTGTCAGAATGCCGACACGCACGCTGCAGGAGACTAGAGGGACTGCGGCCAGAGGATGCGAGGAGACCGACGTGACCACCGTCCGGACCGGCACATCGCCCGGCACACCACTGCCGCCAGTGGTGATCGCCATCGACGCCGGCACCACCGGCGTGCGCAGCCGTGCCGTGAGCCCTGGCGGCGGAGAGGTGGTCGCGTCGTACCGAGAATTCACGCAGCACTTCCCTCAGCCCGGCTGGGTCGAGCACGATGCCGACGAGATCTGGGAGGCCGTGTCAGCGACGCTTGCCGATGTCGTGGGTCGTGTCGGTGCCGCCAGCGTGGCCGCCATCGGCATCACCAACCAGCGCGAGACGGTGCTGGCATGGGACCGGGCAACGGGACGCCCCTACGGCACCGCCATCGTGTGGCAGGACCGCCGCACCGCCGAGCGCTGCGATGCGCTTGCGGCAGCCGGCATGCTCAGCCGAGTGCGCGAGGTGACCGGCCTCGTGCTCGACCCGTATTTCTCCGGCACCAAGGCTGCATGGCTGCTGGAGCACCGGTCGATCCCGCGCCAGAGTCTGGCCATCGGCACCATCGACTCGTGGCTGGTGTGGAAGCTCACCGATGGCGCCGAGTTCGTCACCGACACCACCAATGCCAGCCGCACCATGCTCTTCGACATCAGGCAGCTGCGCTGGAGCGACGAGATGTGCGAGCTGCTCGGCGTGCCGGCCGGCGCGCTGCCCGAGGTTCGGCCGTCGAGCGGACGGCTCGCCACTGTTGCAGCCGGCGCAGCGGCCCAGACCGGCCTGCGCACGGGCACCCCGATCAGCGGGATC
>JBEGVK010000038.1:0-6288 GCA_041178405.1 Actinomycetota bacterium
CCAAAACTGGACGACGGCCCCTTGCGGGGCCGTCGGTCCGGCGTCGCCGGGCGGCGGATCCCAGCGACACAGGAGACCAGGTGGCGGGTACCTGATCTACGAGAGAAACCCTAACATCCGACCTGCGCCGCGCTCAACTACCGGAGGGCGTGCGTGTGCACGTCATCCGGACGACACGGACGGACACACGTCAGCGAGGCAGCACGCTTCGCATCGCGGTGCGCGCGCTGCGCACACACGCCTGCCGTGCAGGATCAATCGGAGGCTGAAGTCTCCCCACTCGGAGGGCTCCAGCATCGTGCCCAGCGCATGCTCGATGCGCACAGGGTCCTCCTCGGCGGTGAGACCGAGCCGGCGACTAAGCCTGCCGACATGGGTGTCGACCGGCAGGCCCGGCAGGCCGAACGCAACGCTGCGCACCACATTGGCCGTCTTCCGGCCGACTCCGGCGAGCGTGACGAGGTCCTCGAGTGCCGTGGGCACCTCCCCTCCGAAGCGCTCCACCAGAGCGGCCGCCATCGACACCAGGTTCTTGGCCTTCGTCTGGAAGAAACCCGTCGACCTGACGATCTCCTCCACATCGGTGACCTCGGCCTGCGCCAGTGCCGCTGCATTCGGATAGCGGGCGAACAGCCCAGGAGTCACCATGTTCACCCGGGCGTCCGTGCACTGTGCCGAGAGGATCGTGGCGGCCAGCAGTTCGAACGGCGACCGGTGGTCGAGTTCGCATTCCGCCGACGGGTACTCGGCCTCCAGCGCAGCGACGATGTGCGCCGCTCGGGCCGTGGGCGCCGGCTGCCGCCGGCGGGCAGGCGCCGCCCCCTTCGCCGTGCGCCGAGTGGCTGCCATGGTTGCAGGCTATTGCGGCGCGACTGGCAGCCCGAGCGTCGACCCGGCCAGCACGAGCACTGCTTGTCGGGCGTCCCCGTTAGCCTCGTCACAGTGACCCACGTCGAGGTCATGCACGAGCTGTCGCCTGCGACTCGCGAGGGCATCGACCGCTTCCTCCGAGACCTCTCCGACGACCTGCACCATGGCGGGCGCCCCGGACTCGAGTGCGAGCGCCTCGACGACCATCTCGTCGCCGACCTCCGGCACGGCCCGAGGTCGGGATTCCTCGCAGCGATCGCACGCCGCGACGGCGCCCTCGTCGGCTACGCCCAGGCGTCGTCGAGCGCCGGCGGACACGTCGTCGACAGCGTCATCGGCCGCAACGAGCACGATTCGCTCCGCAGCGACCTGCTGCGACCCTTGATGGACGCTCTGCCGGCCGGCTCGCGAGTCACCTGGTGGGCGCACGACGACGACCGCGACCTTGCCGGCTCGCTCGGGCTCGTCGAAGGCCGCCGGCTGCTGCAGATGCGGGTGGGCCTGCCGGTCGATGAACCACGGGAGGTGCTCGCCACTCGGCCGTTCGCGGTGGGTGCCGATGAGTCCCAGTGGCTCGAGGTGAACAATGCCGCCTTTGCGTGGCACGACGAGCAGGGCAGCTGGGACCTCGACATGATCCGCCAGCGAGAGCGCGAGCCATGGTTCGATGCAGCCGGCTTCCTCGTGCACGAGATCGACAGCGAGATGGCCGGGTTCTGCTGGACCAAGGTGCACCCGCCGGCCGCCGGCGTCGACCAGCGGCCGATCGGCGAGATCTACGTGATTGCCGTCCACCCACGCCACCGCGGCACGGGACTTGGCAGGGCGCTCACGCTCGCCGGCATCGACTATCTCTCCACGATCGGAGCCAGCGCCTGCATGCTCTATGTCGACGCCGGCAACCAGGCGGCCGTCACCCTGTATGCCTCACTCGGCTTCAGGGTCGTGCACGCCGAGCAGGCCTTCGTGGGCCGTCACGGCCGCGCCCCCACGCCAGCCGCCCGGACCGCACTCGCCCGAACCACACGTCAGCACTGAAGGAAGGACCCACCGATGAGCACCGATGAACTCCCCCGCTGGGACGTCAGCGACCTCCACGAGTCGTTCGACGCTCGTTCGTTCACCGATTCAATGGAGCGGGTCGCCGCCGGGATCACACGCCTCGAAGCCCTCTTCGACGAGCACGGCGTCCGCGCCACCGCGAAGCGTCCCGTGACTGCCGACGATGGCACCGCCGCCGATGCCGTCGTGCGAGCCCTCAACGAGTTCGCGGCACATGCCGACGTCACCGAGGCCTACATCTTCGCGTCCACCAGCACCAACAGCTACGACGAGCGGGCCGAGGGACTGCTCGCCGAGTTCAGCATGTCGCAGTCGCGTCAGCGGCCCCTCGTCGCACGACTCGCAGCATGGCTCGACTCGCTCGGCGTGGCGCCGCTCGCCGAGGTGAGTACCGAGGTTGCCGAGCACCGCGGGCCGCTCGAGAAGCTGGCGGCCCGAGCCGCCCACCAGATGCCCGAGGCCGAGGAAGACCTCTACGCAGAGCTCGTGCAGACGGGCTCGTCGGCATGGGATCAGCTGCATTCGGTCGTCACCTCGCAGCTCCGGGCGAACGTCGCCATGCCGGACGGCAGTGTCGAGACGCTCCCCATGGCGGCCGTGCGCGGCATGGCGTCGAGCGCCGACCCGGCGGTCCGCCGTGCCGCCTATGACGCCGAGATGGCCGCGTGGCCCACAGTGGCTCCGGTCTGCGCTGCTGCCATGAACGGCGTCAAGGGTGAGGCGAACGCCGTGAACCGGCGGCGCGGGTGGGCATCGCCGCTCGACGCCTCGCTGTTCGCCAACAGCGTCACGCGAGCGACGTTCGACGCAATGCACGATGCCGTCTCATCGTCGCTGCCCGACTTCCGCCGCTGGATGCGAGCTAAGGCGGGCCTGCACGGTCACGATGGCGCCCTCCCGTGGTGGGACATGTTCGCTCCGCTCCCGTTCGCGCCCGCCTCGGTGAGCTGGGACGACGGCCTGCAGATCGTCCGGACCGCATTCGGCTCGTACGGTGGCACGCTGTCAGGGATCCTCGACCGGGCACTCGACGAGCGCTGGATCGACGCCGGCCCGCGCGACGGAAAGATGGGCGGAGCCTTCTGCATGCCCTTCATCGGCGATCGGTCGCTGGTGTTCCTCAACTGGAGCGGCAGCGTCGAGTCGGCGCAGACAACCGCCCATGAACTCGGCCACGCCTACCACAACATCCAGCTCGCCGGCCGGACGCCGATGCAGAAGAACCTGCCGATGGCGCTCGCCGAGACGGCGAGCATCTTCTGCGAGACACTGGTCGTCGAGGAGGGCCTCTCGCGCCTCGAGGGCCTCGAGCGGCTCACGCTGCTCGACGTCGACCTGCAGGGATCCACTCAGGTTGCGGTCGACATCCGGAGCCGATTCCTCTTCGAGACCGAGGTCTTCGCACGACGCCAGCGCCGGACTCTGGGCGTCAGCGAGCTGAACGAATTGATGCTCCAGGCACAACGCGACGCTTACGGCGATGGACTCGACCAGTCGACCGCTCATCCCTTCATGTGGGCAGTGAAGCCCCACTACTACGGCTCGCACTTCTACAACTGGCCGTACACCTACGGGCTCCTCTTCGGACTCGGGCTCTACGCGCAATACCGCATCGATCCCGAGCGGTTCGCGGCCCATTACGACGACGCGCTGTCGCGCGCCGGCATGAACACTGCAGAGGAACTCGGTGCCGTGTTCGGCTTCGACGTCACCGACAGCGCATTCTGGACTGCGAGCCTCGACGTCGTGCGAGCGCGCATCGCCTCCTACGAGGAACTCGCCTCGACCGTGAAGGCCTGACCAAGCCGCTCCTGATGGACTCGCTGTACTGCCTCGACCGCGACTCGATCGGCAACCTGCTCGAGGGCGAGCCGCGCTATCGCGTCGACCAGGTCTGGACAGGGCTCTACCAGCACTTCCTCGAGCCGGACGGGCTCACCAACGTTCCGAAGGCAGTGCGCGAGCGACTGGCGAGCACGGCCCCGACTGCGCTCACGGAGGTCGCCGCACGCACGAGTGACCGCGGCGACACCGTCAAGTACCTCTGGTCGCTTCACGACGGCGCGCCGATCGAGACCGTGCTGATGCTCTATCCCGACCGCGTCACCGTGTGCGTCAGCAGCCAGGCAGGATGCGCCATGGCGTGCGGTTTCTGCGCCACCGGCCAGGCGGGTTTCACGCGCCAGCTCACGGTCGGCGAGATCGTCGAGCAGGTTGTCCGAGCGGGGCGCACCGCACGGGCGATGGGTCGTCGGCTCGCAAACGTGGTCTTCATGGGTATGGGCGAGCCGATGGCCAACGAGGCCAACGTCTGGGCAGCAGTCGAGCGACTGCACGGCGACATCGGACTGTCCGCCCGTCACCTCACCATCAGCACGGTGGGCCTCGTTCCGGGAATCAGGACACTCGCCACCCGCCCGCTGCCGGTGAACCTTGCGGTCTCGCTGCATGCCGCGAACAACTCGCTCCGCGACTCGCTCGTGCCCATCAACCGCCGGTATCCGATCGACGACCTGATGGCGGCCTGTGCCGAGTATCTCGATGCCAAGGGCCGACGCCTGAGCTTCGAGTGGGCGCTCATCGACGGCGTGAACGACCGGGACTCGGATGCGAAGGAGTTGGCGCGGCTGTGCAGGCGGTTCCGCATACCCGCTCACGTCAATCTGATCCCGCTCAATCCCACACCCGGCTACCCCACCGTCGGATCGCCGGCGTCGAAGGTGGCGTCGTTCCGCGATCTCCTCGAGGCACTCGGAGTGAACGCAACAGTACGGCGTAACCGCGGCACTGACATCGATGCCGCATGCGGCCAGCTGGCTGCCGGCCAGCCAGTGTCGATCGATCACGACCGCCGTCGCTGACCAGCGCCGCTCCCAAGCCGCCGATTCGGCAGCGAGTCACGTGAGCTCACGGCATCGGGTGCTGATCGCTCGCCGCGAGATACTTCGGATTCGCGACGGCAACCTTGTCGCGGACGCTCTCCCACACGAGCGTCCGCACCTCGTCGAGCCGCGCGTCGAGCGACCCGCTGCGAATCCGGGCCGCCAGTTCTGCGTCGTCGGCGACCCCGAGCGCCTCGAGACGCGCGGCGTGGCGCTCGGCAAGTGCGGTGCCACTCTCGAGCTCTCGCTCGACGATGGCCAGCACGTTGGCGGCCACCCTGGCATCGAAGCCGAGCTTGCCCTGTGCAGAGCCCACGAGGTCACGCTCGACCCACTCGCGGACTGCGGCGACGAGTTCGACAGCGGTCGGGCGATCGTGCGGCGCGGTCACCAGCGACCTTCGAGCGCAAGGAAGAGGTCGTGCTCGTTCTCGCACACGCGCCGCCCGATCGCAGCGAGTTCGTGGCTCCGCGCCGCGCCGGAGAGATGCGCGTTTGCCTGCATGATGCACATGATCCCCCATTTCAGCGTGCCGAGCACCTGCCACCAGTGCACGGTCGCGGCATCGGCATCGGTGCCGCCAGCAGCGCAGTAGGCAGCGATGAGCTCGTCGATGCCGCCCAGCCCTGCAACCTCGCCAGCGGCGCCAAACCGCCATGCCTTCACGCAGAGCCATCCGAGGTCCTCCATGGGATCGCCGACATGCGCAAGTTCCCAGTCGAGCACGGCACGCAACCCGTCCGGGCCAACGACGACGTTGCCGAGCCGGAAGTCGCCGTGCACGAGCGACTGACGTGACGACGCTGGCCGGTGGTCGTCGAGCCATCGGAAGGCAAGTTCGAACGCAGGGTGCGGCTCACCGAGTGCGTCGAGTACCTGGCGGTACTGGGCAACCTGGTCGCCGGCCTCGAGACCGCTGATCGACGAACCGTCGATGGCGTGGATCCGCGCGAGTGCCTCGCCGAACTGCTCGACGAGCACCGTGCGCGCGGCTGCGTACTCGCCGTCGCGCAGGATCCGGCGGGCGATGGTCTCGCCCTCGACCGCCTCGAGCACCATGAATGGCCCGCCGATCTCGCCGGGTTCGACGTCGGCGTCGACGACCGCGGGAACCGGAACTCCTGCCGCATGCGCCGCCCTGAGGACGCGTTCTTCGACAGCGAGGCTCCGCGTGTCACCCCGCCGGCGCCGCTGCAGCACGAGCGGACGCCCGTCGGCGGTGAATCGAAACGTCTCCCTCGAGGCGCCGCCGCTGAGCCGAGTGAGATCGGCAACGTCGCCGCATCCGAGTCGGCGCCCGAGCGCCGCAGTCAGGTCATCGGCCGGCATCGGGTGCATTGTCGCGCCACCCCGCCACCCGGCGCACGCCGTCCGGTCAGCAGTGGGCTCGCACCGTCGGATACGGATTCACCGGGGCTCCTCCACCCGGGTGGATCTCGAAGTGGAGATGGGGTGTCGAATACTGGGCGTTGCC
>JBEGVK010000039.1:0-9637 GCA_041178405.1 Actinomycetota bacterium
GCGTCGGAGGTGTCGAAACTGCGTCGAAGGGCATCGAGCAGAGCGGCAGCACTGATTCCGGAGTAGAGGCGGTGGATGGCGTCGATCGAGAGTTGGTCGTCAACGAGCTCGGCGATGTAGGTGAGGGTGAGCTCTGCTCCTGAGTCCATGGCACCGGAAGCGCGTACCTCGTCGCGGTATGTGCGACTGATCGCATAGCGGTGGTGGCCGTCGGCGATGAGCACCGGCCTGGCGCTGATCGCCTCACGGATCGCCGCGATGCGTTCTGGATCGTCAACGCGCTCGACGCTGTGGAGCACGTCCTGCTCGTCACGGCATGAGCCGAGTTCGACTGCGGGTGCTGCCAGCAGCGAGGTGAGGCCCTTGGCGAGCGAGAGACCCCAGACGGGCGAGAGATTGGCCCGTGTCGCGCGTGTCAGATCGAGGCGGTCGGTCTTGGCCTTCGGCGTGGTCCGCTCGTGGGGGAGGACGCCGCCAGCTCCCTCGTCGACGACTTCGAGCGCCCCGAGCACGCCAACGGTGTTGCGGCTTCGGCCCTGGGAATCGGTGAACGACATCCGGTAGAGCGTGAAACTCGGCGTGGAATCGGCGATCATCGTGCCGTCGGCCACCCACGTTGCGAGCCGTCGTGCTGCATCCTCGTAGCGAGTTGGGCCGTCGGCCTCCCGAGGCACATCGACGTGCACGATGTTCGACGGGTGCAATCGTCGAAGCCTGTCGACATCGGAATCTGAGAGCACGTCGTACGGCGGCGCTGCGACCGCGTCGAGGGGGAGCGACGCTGCGTAGCGGAGTGCAGAGAATGGTTCGAACCGGGGCACGCCGACAGGTTGTCACCTCTGGTCGTTACAGTGCGAACGTGTTCCCGATTTTGTGCGACCTCGACGGCGTGGTGTGGCTGACGCGTGAGCCGATTCCAGGTTCCGTGGATGCAGTTGCCCGCCTTCGGGCTGCGGGACACCGCGTCCTGTTCGTGACCAACAACTCCTCGGCGCGGGTCGAGGATCAGGAGGCCGCTCTCGAGCGGATCGGCATTCCGGCGACTGGGGATGTGCTGACGTCGGCGATGGCTGCCGCAGGACTGTTCGAGGCGGGAAGCACGGCGTTCGCCTGCGCTTCCGCCGGCGTCGTGCAGGCACTCGAGCGCCGCGGCGTCATCGTGGTCACCTCCGAGGAGGTCGACAGCGGAACCGTGCCGGATGCCGTTGTCGTGGGCTGGCACCGGCACTTCGACTTCGATGGCCTTCATCGTGCCGCCGCCGCAGTGCGCGGCGGTGCCCGCCTGGTCGCTACGAACGACGATGCCACGTACCCGACGGCGGATGGCCTCATTCCCGGAGGTGGCGCAATCCTCGCTGCGGTGGAGACGGCGTCGGGCACGAACGCAACGATTGCCGGCAAGCCGTTCGAGCCGATGGCCGTACTCGTGCGCGAGTGGCTCGGGAGCGAGTGGTCGACTGACGCCGTGATGGTGGGAGATCGGCCATCGACAGACGGTCGATTCGCGAGGCAGCTCGGGTGCCGCGCTGCGCTCGTGTGGAGCGGAGTGACGGCGGCAGGCGCATCCGTCGAACCGTCGCCCGACATCGCATGTGCCGATCTCGCCGCTGTGGCTGATCTCGTGCTCGACGGTCAACTGCCGGCGAGCACAGTTCTTACCGGTGGGTAGCCCTCAGTAGGCTTGGAGTATGGCAACGCATCCCATTCTCAAGCGCCTGCTGGACGCCGGCCTGCACATCGGCGAGATGTCGCAGGACCAGGCCGAGAAGCTGGTGAAGGAGTTCGTCAGGGCAGGCCAGGCTCGCCGCAAGGACACTGAGGACCTGGTGGCGCAACTGGTGGCCCGGGGGCGTGCGGTGAGCGACCAACTCGTGTCGGCGGTGCAGACTGAGATCGCCCGGCAGCTCGGCACGGTGCACGTGCGAATCGAAGACGTCGAGCGTCGAGTCGAGCAGATCGCGGACCGGCTCGGACTGCCGCCTCAGGTGAAGAAGGCTGCCCGCAGCGCAGCAGGTGCGGCATCGCAGGCTGCCCGCCGCACATCGGGAGCCCCGTCTTCAGGCACGGCATCGGCGAAGAAGGCCACGGGTTCGACGGCGACGGTGAAGAAGACCGCTGCGAAGAAGGCGGCCGCGAAGAAGGCGGCCGCGAAGACGACCGCTGCGAAGACGACCGCTGCGAAGGAGACTGCCGCCAAGAAGACCGCTGCACCGGCGACTCGGCCGTCAGCGACTGCGGCCAAGAAGGCACCGGCGACTCGGCCCTGATGACGGCACGTCGCCAGCGGCTCGATGCCGAGCTCGTGCGCCGCGGGTTGGTGTCGTCCCGGGCTGAGGCCGCGTCGCTCGTCGACTCGGGGCGTGTGCTGGTGAACGGGGCGTGCGCCGACAAGGTCTCTCGGCAGGTTCACCCGGGCGATGCGCTCCTTGTCGAGGGCGAGCCGCCTCGGTACGTCAGCCGAGGCGGCGTGAAGCTCGAGGCGGCACTCGGAGCGTTCGCACTCGACATCGCCGGGCTTCGGGTGCTCGATGTCGGGGCCTCGACCGGCGGGTTCACCGACTGCCTGTTGCAGCATGGCGCTTCCCATGTGGTTGCCCTCGATGTCGGACACGGTCAACTGCATCCCCGCATCCGCAGCGATCACCGCGTCACGGTGCTTGAACGCACCCATGCTCGGGAGATCGCGCCCGGGCTGATTGGCAGTGTTGCAGTCGCGGTAGTCGACGTGTCGTTCATCTCGGTGATGAAGGTCGTCGATCCGATCCTGCGCGTGCTCGTGCCGGGTGGACACCTCGTACTCCTGGTGAAGCCGCAGTTCGAGGCCGGGCGACAGGAGGTGTCGCGAGGTCGAGGCGTCGTGACCGATCCACTGGTCCACGCAAGGGTGTGCGCCGACGTCGAGCGATTCCTTCAGTCCCGTGGTCTCGACGTGCAGGGTTGGTGCGACTCTCCGGTGCCCGGCGGCGACGGCAACCGCGAATTCCTTGTGCATTCGGTGTCCGCCGCGGGAGGATCGGTGGCGTGAGTACCGTCCTGCTCGTTGCCCATCATGATCGGGCCGAGGCGACCAATCTTTGTGCTGCGGCCGTTCAATGGCTCGCCGACCACGGCCACGGCGCAGTGATGACCGCCGACGACGCCCATGCTGTCGGAGTGCGACCGGGTTCGACGGGCACATATCACGCAGGGGAGGCAGTCGACCTAGCGGTCTCACTCGGCGGCGACGGCACCATGCTGCGGACGGTCAGCCTCCTCTCCGGACTCCCGGTACCCGTGATGGGGGTGAATCTGGGTCTCCTCGGGTACCTCACCGAGGTCGACCCCGGCGAGTTCATCCCGGCACTTGCTCGCTGGGCGGCAGGTCCGGAGGCCGGCAGGTGGTCGGTTGACGAGCGGATGATGCTCTCGATCGACGTGCGCCGCGCCGACGGCACACCCGGGCCGGCATTCACTGCGCTGAACGAGGCGGTGCTCGAGAAGCAGGAGACCGGCCACACCATCCGGATGCTCGTGACGATCGATGGCAGCGCCTTCACATCGTATGCGGCTGACGGCTTGATCCTTGCCACGCCGACTGGCTCCACCGCATACTCCATGTCGGCCCGAGGACCGGTGGTGTCGCCGAGGCTTCGGGCGATGCTGGTGACGCCCGTGTCGCCGCACATGCTCTTCGACCGCACACTCGTGCTCGACCCCGGTGAGACCGTGTGCGTGGAGATCCTCGGTCATCGTGCGGCAGCGCTGTCGATCGACGGCCAGCCAGGAACGACGCTGGTCGGAGGCGACAGCATCGTGGCGGCTCCGTCGCCGCACGCAG
This sequence comes from Actinomycetota bacterium, assembly GCA_041178405.1. GTDB lineage: Bacteria > Actinomycetota > Acidimicrobiia > Acidimicrobiales > Ilumatobacteraceae > UBA668. Next base: position 3,818 of record JBEGVK010000039.1, read on the forward strand.
CTCGCCTACTGCGCTTCGGAGAGCGGAGATTCCACCAGGTTCTCACTGCCAAATTCGGGCTGACGGAGCGCTGAATGCTGACCGAGTTGCACATCGAGCACCTAGGTGTCATCGAACGGCTCGACCTTGTGCTCGGACGCGGGCTCACGGTGCTCACTGGAGAGACCGGCGCTGGCAAGACGATGCTCGTCGAGGCGATCAGCCTGCTCGTCGGTGGGCGCGCCGACGCGACGATGGTTCGCTCGGGTTCGGCTGAGGCTCGGGTCGAGGGCCGTTTCGTCGTCGGCGATGAGGAGTATGTCGTGGCGCGGGTGATCCCTGCAGACGGTCGCTCGCGCGCATACGTGAACGGACGGTTGGCCACGGTGGGCAATCTCGTGGAACTCGGCCATCGTTGCGTCGACCTGCACGGCCAGCACGCCCATCAGCGGCTGATCTCGGTGTCAGAGCAGCGCGATGCGCTCGATCGGTGGTGCCGCACCGACCTGAGCGCCCTGAGAGCGTCGAGGGCGCGTCTGACTGAGATCGATGCGTCATTGGCAGCCTTGGGAGGCGATACCAGGGCACGGGCCCGCGAGGTAGACCTGCTGCGATTCCAGGTTGCCGAGCTGTCTGCGGCGGCCATCGCTGCTCCCGACGAAGATGAGCAACTGCTGCGCGAGCACGACATGCTGGCGGATGCGGTCGAGCATCGCAGCGCGGGCGAGATGTCCGCCGCGGCCCTCGCCGACGACGGGGGTGCGCTCGATGCAATCGGGGCTGCACTTCGGTCGATCGGTGGGCGTTCGCCGTTCGCCGAGCTCGAGAGCCGCCTGCGAGGACTGTCGAGTGAACTCGCCGATGTGACCGCAGAACTCCGTGACCGATCCGAGTCGATCGACGAGGATCCGTCGAGGCTCGAGGATGTGCGGACGCGGTTGCAGTTGCTCCGCGACCTCCGCCGCAAGTATGGCGACACGCTCGCCGACGTACTCGAGTTCTCAGATGAGGCGCAGCGCCGCCTGAGCGAGCTCGAGGGTTACGAGCACCGGGTGTCGGTGCTCGAGCGAGAGCGGGAGCAGGCCGAGACCGATGAGCGCGCAGCAGCCGCGTCGGTCGGCGCTGCTCGTCGATCTGGCTCTTCTGCCCTTGCGGCATCGATCGAGGCGCATCTGCACCAACTCGCCATGCCGAACGCATCGCTCCGGGTGGTGGTCGGAGACGAAGATCCCGGGGATGACGTGCAGTTCCTGCTTGCTGCCAATCCGGGTTCGCCGCTGCTGCCGCTGTCACGGGTGGCGAGCGGCGGCGAGCTGGCGAGGACAATGCTCGCGCTGCGCCTGGTCCTCACCGAGGCGCCTGACACGCTGCTGTTCGACGAGGTTGACGCCGGCATCGGCGGTGCGGCAGCCGTTGCAGTGGGCCGAAGCCTGGCTGAGCTCGGCGATCGGCACCAGGTTCTGGTGGTTACTCACCTGGCACAGGTGGCGGCACTTGCCGACTCGCACGTGGTGGTCACGAAGCGCGTCGACAGCGGTGTCACTGTTGCCGAGGCGACTGTCGTCGACGGACCCTCCCGTGTTGACGAAGTGGCGCGGATGCTGTCCGGCGGGGTTGCCGAGGAGTCCGCCCGCCGGCACGCTGCCGAGTTGCTGGGCGGCCGCGTCAGACGCCAGCGATCATGACCGAACCGCTGCCCGGGGCTACGACCACAGGGCGCCTCCAGCGAGATGCACTCGTCGTCACGGTCTGCACCCTGTTGTCCCGGATCACCGGCTTCGGCCGCGTGCTGGCGACGGCTGCGGTGCTGGGCAGCGGTCTGCTCGGTGACGTGTACCAGACAGCGAATCTGGTGCCGAACCTGCTGTTCGAGCTCGTAGCGCTCGGTGTGCTGCAGGCGGTGCTCGTGCCAGCGTTTGCCGCTGCCCAGCGCGATGGCCGTGATGCACTGGACGCGGCCGTCCGCGCCGCGACCGGTGCGGCGCTCGTAGCGCTCGGCGTGGTGGCGGTAGCCGGGATTGCAACATCGCCGCTGCTGGCGCAGGTCATGGTCGCCTTTGAGCCAGCCCCAGAGATCGCCGCCGACAAGCTCGATGTGATGGTGCCGATGGTGCTGGTGTTCGTGCCCCAACTCGTCTTCTACGGACTCGCCACGGTGACCAGCGCCGCCCTCAACGCTCAGGGCCGATTCGTTGCCGGGGCACTCGCCCCTGCGGCCAACAACGTGGTGGTCATCCTTGCCTGCCTGTTCTTCAGGTGGGCGCGAGACGGCGCCGTAGCCGATCTCGATCTCTCGGAGGTCGAGTTCTCGCTGATCGCCGGCGGCACCACGGCCGGGGTTGCGTGCCTCGCTGCGCTGCCGTGGATCGCTCTGCGGCGGACCGGTATCAGCGCGCGGCCGGTCTGGCGTCCGAGGCATCCGGCTGTCTCGTCGATGCGAGACAACTTCGGCTGGGCGACGCTGTCGATTGTCGGCACGCTGGTGCCGACAGCAACGGCACTTCTTCTCGGCAACGGTGCTGCCGGCGGTGTGGCGATCTACGTGTTCGTCTTTGCGTTCTTCGTGCTGCCGCACTCGCTGGTTGCGGTCCCCTTGGCGACTGCGCTGTCACCTCGGGTCGCTGCGACCTGGCAGGTGGGCGAGTGCGATGCCACGAGGGAGTCGATCGACCACGCCGTCCGCGTCGCAGTCCCACTGCTCGTACTTGGAGGCGCCGGCATGGTGGCGTTGGCGTGGCCGGTCGCCGACGTGATGGCCTTCGGCCAGATCGCAAGCCAAGGACTCGCGCCGATCGCCTTCACATTCGTCGCGTTCGGTCCTGGACTGCTCGGGTACGGCCTTGCGTACATGCTCACTCGCACCCTCTACTCGCTGGGTGACGTGCGGGCGGCGTCGAGGCTCGTGATCGTCGGCGCTGTCGTGGGGGTAATCGTGATGCAGGCGCTCTCGGCGCTGGTCGCTGACGACTACCGATCGGCCGCGCTGGCCGCAGGCTACGGCGCTGCGCAGACTGCGACAGCGGTTCTCCTCGTGCGGCGCGTGAGGTCGCTCACTGGTGCGCTCAGACATGCAGAACTCGGGCGACAGTTGCTCACGGCGTCCTTCGCCGGTTGCGCGGCAGGTGCGGCGATGCTCGTGGTTGCTGCACAGTTCGGCCCACGGCGGCGCGAATCGGGGGCAGCGATCTTCGTCGCAGGAGTCGCAGGGGTGGCGGTGTTCGTCGCTGTGCTGGCGTCAGTCGATGGCGGTGTGCGACGCCGACTGCTGCGACGCAGCGCCTGAGCGTCGTTCGATGCGAGTGGCGATCCACAGGGCGAGGCCGAAGACGGCCGCGCCACCAACTGCATCGAGCAGGTAGTGGTTGGCAGTGACCACGATGACGAGCAGCGTGAGGACTACATGCGTCGGTCCGAGGACGCGCACGACTCGTCGACGGGCGTGGGTCCAGAGTGCAGCGGCGCACCAGAGCGACCAGCCGAAGTGAAGGCTGGGCATCGCAGCGAACTGGTTGGCGATGGCCTTGGCGACGGGTGACTCGTAGCTCCAGACGCCGCCAGCGGTCTTGAGAGTGTCGACAAAGCACTCTCCGAGGGCTACCGAGCCAGAGCCGACAACCGGCACGGACTCGTTGCACGGCAGCATCCGTGGCGGTGCAAGAGGAAAGGCGAGAAACGCCAGCAATCCGAGCAGGGTCATGAGGGCGAGGGTGTTCCGCCGGCGTCGATAGTGATGGTGACGCCGGAAGAACAGCCAGATCAGGATCCCGCCTGTCGCAGCGAAGTGGACCGTCCCGTAGTAGGTGTTTGCAGCAGAGACGAGCCATTCCGTGCCAAGGATGGCGCTCTGCATGGCCTGCTCGACGAAGAGGCCCACAGATTGCTGGGCCTCGACGATCCAGCGGGCGTGGCGGAAGGCCCGAGCCCGGGCGCCGACATCGGCCTGGCCGCGGACGACCTGGTACACGTTGTAGAACCCGATGACGATGAGAATCTCGCGGACCCATGCCGTTCGCCGGGCCGGGAGGCTGGTCGCAGCAGCGTCAGCGGCGCCTGCGGCGGTGGTGGCGGGGCGACGGATCTCCTCGGCCACGGCCGGGAGTCTACCGGTCGGTCCTCTGCGAGACCGGGCGACCTCGGTCGCTGCGGGGCGACCGAGATCCATCCCGCGAACGGACGGGGGAGGTGGGTATCCTGCCATCCCGTTATCAGTGCGACTGTGACGGAGGCCCGCCAGATGGCGAAACACATTTTCGTGACCGGCGGCGTGGCGAGTTCGCTCGGCAAAGGCCTGACGGCTTCATCGCTCGGACGTCTGCTGAAGATGCGTGGCCTCCGGGTCACGCTCCAGAAGCTCGACCCGTACATCAACGTGGATCCCGGCACGATGAATCCGTTCGAGCATGGGGAGGTCTTCGTCACCGACGACGGCGGGGAGACCGATCTCGACCTCGGCCATTACGAGCGATTCATCGACGAGAGCCTCACCCGCGACTCGAATGCCACGACCGGCAGCATCTACCAGGCCGTGCTTGCGGCTGAGCGTCGTGGCGACTACCTCGGCAAGACGGTACAGGTCATCCCTCACATCACCGATGAGATCAAGCGCCGCATCCAGCGGTTGGCCTCAACAGACGTCGACGTCGTCATCACCGAGGTGGGCGGCACTGTCGGCGACATCGAGATCCTCCCGTTCCTCGAGGCTCTTCGCCAGATGCGGACCGACGTGGGTCGTGACAATCTCTGCTACATCCACGTCACGCTCGTCCCCTTCATCGGCCCCAGCGGTGAGCAGAAGACGAAGCCGACGCAGCACTCGGTTACCGAATTGCGCAGTCGCGGCATCCAGCCAGACATCATCGTGTGCCGAAGTGAGGAGCCTCTCAGTGCAAACCTCAAGCGCAAGATCAGCAACCTGTGCAACGTCGACGACGACGCCGTCGTGAATGCGGCTGATGTCGGCAACATCTACGAACTGCCGCTCGTCCTGCACGACGAGGGCCTCGACACGGTCGTGTGCAATGTGCTCCGCCTCGACACGGAGATCGATCTCGCACCGTGGCGCGAACTCGTCGCCAAGGTTGAGGCCGCGACGCAACCGGTCCGCATCGGCCTCATCGGCAAGTACGTCGACTACCACGATGCATATCTCAGCGTCGTCGAGAGCGCTAAGCACGCCGGGTTTCACCATGGAGCAGCAGTGGAGATCGACTGGATCCAGGCTGAAGATGTCGAAGGACTGCTCGCGACGGCAAGGCTCTCGGACCTTGATGGGATCATCATTCCTGGCGGATTCGGCGATCGGGGCTTCGAGGGAAAGATCGCAGCTGCCCGCTTCGCGCGTGAACACGACATTCCGTGCCTCGGACTGTGTCTCGGACTGCAGGCGATGACGATCGACTTCGCCCGCAACGTGCTCGGCCTTGCCGGAGCGAACAGCACAGAGATGGATCCGAGCACACCGCATCCGGTGATCGACCTGATGCACGACCAGCGCGACATCGCCGACAAGGGCGGCACGCAGCGACTCGGTGCCTACTACGCCATTCTCGAGTCCGGCAGCCGGGTAGCACAGGCCTACGGCGAGCCCGTTGTCAGCGAGCGTCACCGTCATCGGTGGGAACTCAACGCGCAGTGGAAGCCCCGACTCGAGGCTGCAGGCCTGCGGTGCACGGGTCTCTCGCCGGACCGAAGGCTGGTCGAGTTCATCGAGCTCGACGATCACCCGTTCTGGGTGGCCACACAGTCGCATCCCGAGTTCAAGAGCCGCCCAGACCGCCCTCACCCGCTGTTCCGCGAGCTGGTGCACCATGCACTCGAGCGCCGTGCGACGCGATCGCCGGC
>JBEGVK010000040.1:0-20486 GCA_041178405.1 Actinomycetota bacterium
GACCTCTATCACGCCAAGGTGGGAGGGCGAAACGCCTATGAGCTGGTCGGCGACCACGAGTGGTACGAGACGACATTCATTCCCACGGTGGCCAAGCGGGGTGCGGCGATCATCGATGCACGCGGTGCGTCCTCTGCGGCGTCAGCAGCGAATGCGGCTGTCGATCACGTGCGCTCATGGTCACTCGGCACGGCACCAGGCGACTGGGTGAGCATGGCCGTGCCCAGCGACGGCTCCTATGGCGTTCCCGAGGGTCTCATCTCGAGCTTCCCGTGCACCTGCAAGGACGGCAAGTGGAGCATCGTGCAGGGTCTCGACATCAACGAGTTCAGCCGTGGACGCATCGATGCGACCGCTGGCGAACTGGCCGACGAGCGCGACGCCGTCAGGTCGCTCGGGCTGATCTGAGCCCTCCTGATGCCCGTCCACCTGCGTGCCGAGCCCGGCGACTATGCGCCGGTCGTGCTCGTTCCGGGTGATCCGAACCGAGCCCGCTTCATTGCCGAGCACGTCTTCGACGACGGAGCGCGACTCGTCAACAGCGAGCGCGGTGCGCTCGGGTACACGGGATCATTCCGTGGCGTTCCCGTGAGCGTCCAGGCAGTCGGGATGGGCTGTGCCAGTGCGGCGATCTACTACTCAGAGCTCATCCAGCTCGGCGCCCGTCGCCTGATCCGGGTGGGCACGGTGGGTGGATTCGCCGAGGGGCTGCAGATGGGCGACCTCGTGGTGGCCGTGAGCGCAACGCCCGACGACGGCATCGTGCTCCAGCTCACCGGCGGAGAGCCCCATGCGCCGACGGCGACCTTCTCGCTCGTCGAGCGGGCCGTGGCGAATGCGCGAAGTGCCGGAGTCAGGGTGCATGTCGGCCCTGTCGTGAGCTCGGCGCTGTTCTACGACCCCCGCGACGGAATCATGGATCGCTGGCGCCAGCGCGGACATCTTGCGGTCGAGATGGAGGCGGCCGTGCTGTACACGCTCGGTGCGATCCACGGTATCGAGACACTCTGCCTGGCGGCGGTGAGCGACATCATCGGCCCCCAGGGCGCAGAGCGGATCAGCGATGACGAGTTGCGCGCTGGCGTCGACCGGATGGTGCGGATCGCCTGCGAGCTCGCAACTGGCTGACGGCTCCAGCCGGCGGCTCAGCGGTACTCGGTGAGCGGCCGCAGCGCCGAGAAGATGGCGTCGAGTGCGCCGAAGACCGGCTGTGCTCCAATGAGCGACTGCTGATCGCCGAAGAGCAGGATCCGACCCTTGATGAAGGCCTCCTGTGCGTTGAGGCGGCCGGTGGCGACATCGACGGCGGTCTGCCAGGACTGCTGCATGCGCACGTCCTCGGGCTCTGCGGCACCCACACCGAACCTGGCGATCCCGTCGCGTACCAGCAGGTGGTAGGTCACGTCGCCCTCCGGGCCGTCGGTGACCACCTGTGTCACGCCGATCGAGTGCTCGGCGGCGAGTCGCTGGAGGTGGTCGTCGTCGGCCACCCGCGTGCTGAGTTCATCGAGCCAGTCGAGGCTGAGGTATCTGACCACGCACGTAGTCTGGCGGCGATGTGGTCCGACCGTGCACGCGACGAGACCCGTCACCCCGAGTCGCCGGTCGAGGCATGGTGGTGGTGGGGAGGAGCGATGGACGACGGCGGCGAGCCCGATGTGGCATGGTTCGTCGGCCTCGAACTGCGCGGGCGGCGGTTCGACTACTGGGCCGGGCTGGCGCGTGCCGGTCATCGGTATCTCTATGTCGAGGAACTCGACAGCACCGGACTGCGCGAGGGACTCGAGGTGAAGCCTCCGGAGATGTGGGCAGGGCACGACTGCGACCTGCCGTTCAGGCAGTGGAGCCTCGGCAATGAGGCGCACGGCGTGCTCGTCGACGATCCGATGTCGGTGCTGCGCCGCCCCTTCGGCGACCTGGCACCGGTGGCGTTCGACATCGAGTGGTATTCGACGGCAGAGCCGATCTCGCTCGAGGCCGCGCCGGGATCAGACGGCTATCGGCAGTCCGGCGAGTTCGATGCCCGCATCGAGACTGCAGACGGCGTGCTGGAGGTCGTGGGACAGTCGGCTCGCGCGCACGTGTGGGGCAGCCCGTACCGGCCGCCATTCGACAGCGTGCCCGCTGCCGCTGGCCGGAGCCTCGCAGCACACCTCCGGCGCAGCGACGGCACCGTGGTGCTGCAGTGGCTTACTCGGACGGGGTGGCGGGAGCAGTCGGCGTGGGCCGGCGGCGTCGCACTGCCCGGATGACTGCGACGGTGAGGGCTGCGACGATGGCGAGTGCGGCGATGAACGGGATCGTCCATCCGAGCAGCACGAGCAGGCCGACGAGAGCTGCGAGGAATGCGTCCCACCCGGTGGCGAAGGCGTCGCCGATCGAGTCGACCACGCCGTCGCTGTCGTCGACGTCTGCGGGTGCAGTCGAGAGATAGACGGTCACGGTGGCAAGTGCCACCTGCTGGCTGAGGTCCGCCTTCACCGCGCGCAATTGCTCGAGAGTCGTCTGGCGTGACGTGAGTTCGCTCTCGAGCAGGATGACGTCTGCCAGCTTGGTAGCACCCTCGAGCAGTGCCTTCACGCGGTCGACGCTGATCTCGGCTGCTTCGATCTGGGCGTCGAGGTCGCGGATCTGGCCGGTGACGTCCTGTGTGGAGCCGTTCAGCGAGACCGTGCGACCCACCTCGGGATCGAGATCGTCGATGAACGGATCGACCTCGTCCGGCGGCATCCGGAAGACGAGTTCTCCGCTCGCGAACTCGGGGCTCGACACGTCGACGCGGCTGTTGGCGAGCTGCCCGTCGTGGCGCTCGGCGAGCCGAATGAGGCCCTCGACGGCGTCCGCCACGCTGGCGACCTCGAGTCCGACGTCCATCCGGACGATGAGCGACCGGCCCTCCTGCGGGGTGAAGGCCGGCAGGTCGATGCTGCCGTCACCGCCGCCGCTGTCGACCGCTGCGCCGCCCCCGATGCTGTCGCCCTGCTGTTCCCCGCTCGGCGGCATCTCGTCGCGCGCGTCACTCGACTCCATGTCGTTTGCCGAGCAGGCGCCGAGTAGCAGCGCCACCGTGGCGGCGAGTACGAGGCGGGGGATGGCAGGTCGGCGTGTCATGGCGGTGTGACGACCGTAGTGCGCCACTAGTTCCCGTCTGGTCGGCTCCGCCGGTCGGTCGACCTGCTGTCGGCGGCGATGCCGCCAGCACCCACGCAGGATCGGCAGCGTCGCGATCACGATGAGCGCATGCGCGCCCGTCAGGACGCCTGGCTGATGGATGCCTGCTTGCGGTTGCTGAACATGATCGACCCGATCAGGATGGCAAGAGCGGCCGCGGCGATGGCATAGCGGGCGCCGTCATTGTCCTTCAGCGAGATGATCGCCGGCAGCACCAGCAGGCTGACGAGGTTCATCACCTTGATCAGCGGGTTCAGCGCCGGGCCGGCCGTGTCCTTGAAGGGGTCGCCGACGGTGTCGCCGATGACGGCGGCCTTGTGCGCCTCGCTGCCCTTGCCGCCGTGGTGGCCGTCCTCGATGTACTTCTTGGCGTTGTCCCATGCGCCGCCGGCATTGCTCAGATAGTTGGCCATCAGCTGGCCGACGAGGATGACGGCCGCGAGGAAGGCGCCGAGCGCCTTCCAGTCGATGCCGAATCCGACGATCACCGGGGTGAGCACGGCGAGCAGTGCGGGCGTGGTGAGCTCGCGCAGCGATGCTGCCGTGCAGATGTCGATGACCGGTGCATAGTCGGGCTGCTTCTCGCCGCGCATGATCTTGCCGTCGGCGAACTGCTTGCGGACCTCCTGGACGACGACGCCGGCAGTGCGGCCGACCGCTCGGATTGCGAGGGCCGAGAACAGGAACGGCACTGCGCCACCGATGAGAAGACCGATGAACACCTTGGGATCAGCGACGTTGATGGCCAGATTGGGCTGGCGGAACACGCCGTCGGCGAGGTTGGCGGCGACTTCCTTGAGCTCAGCGCCGGCGATCTCGATGAAGCTGGCGAAGAGTGCGACGGCGGCGATGACGGCCGACCCGATGGCGAAGCCCTTGGTGACGGCCTTGGTGGTGTTGCCCACCGCATCGAGGCTCACCATGATCTTCTGCGGCTCGCCGTGGAACTCGCCGCTCATCTCGGCGATGCCGGCAGCGTTGTCGCTGACCGGGCCGAAGGTGTCCTCCGAGACGATGACGCCGGTGGTGGCGAGCATTCCCATGCCGCAGAGCGCCACGAGGTAGAGCGAGAAGGTGAGGTTGCCGCCTCCGAGGGCCAGAGCGGCGCCGATCGCCACGGCGATGGCGACCACTGCGTAGACCGAACTCTCGAGGCCGGCGGATGTGCCGCTCAGCACCACCGTTGCGGGGCCGGTCTCGGCCGACTCGGCGATCTCCTTCACCGGCGAGAAGTGCGTGCCGGTGTAGTACTCGGTGAGGCGGCTCACCAGCTGGGCCAGCAGGAGGCCGACGGCCACGGCTCCGAAGACTCGCCAGCCGGCACCGCTCATCAGCACGGCAGTGCTGTCGGCGTTCTGCGTGCCCTGTGCGTTGCCGACATAGGCCAGCGCAAGGATGAGGGTGCCGATGAGCGTGAGGCTGCCCGCCACGAGAAACCCGCGGTTGATCGGCTTGAGGGCGTTGGTCTCGCCCTCCTTGGCCTTCACGGCGAAGACGCCGGCGATGCTGGCGACGACGCCGATGGCCCGGGCGGCGAGCGGGAAGACGAGTCCGAGCGCCGGGTTGAGGCCGATGCTGTTGAACGCCGCCACGCCGAGGATGATCGACGCAACGAGCGTGACCTCGTAGCTCTCGAACAGGTCGGACGCCATGCCGGCGCAGTCGCCCACATTGTCGCCCACGTTGTCGGCGATGGTGGCCGGGTTGCGCGGATCGTCCTCGGGGATGCCGGCTTCGACCTTGCCGACCAGGTCGGCACCGACATCGGCAGCCTTGGTGAAGATGCCGCCGCCGACGCGAAGGAACAGGGCGAGCAGCGACCCGCCGAATCCGAAGCCGACGAGGATGACCGACGAGGTGTTCTGGAACACCATGATGATCAGCGTTGCGCCGAGCAGTCCGAGGCCGACGGTGAACATGCCGGCAACGCCACCGGTGCGGAATGCGACCGTGAGCGCCTTGGGCATGCTGTTGGTGAGCGCCGCCGCAGCAGTGCGGACGTTGCCCCGGGTGGCCAGGGTCATCCCGATGTAGCCGGTGAGTCCCGAGGCGAGGCAGCCCAGCAGGAAGGCGACGGTACGCCACAGGCCGGCCTCGGCGAGCGACAGTGCCTCGGTGCCGTCGGGCTTGGCGATTGCCGTCGACGTGACGAAGACAATGGCAGCCAGCGGCACGAGGATGACCGCGATCGTCCGGAACTGGCGCTTCAAGTAGGCCCAGGCCCCTTCTTGAATGGCGCTGGCGATCTCGCGCATCTTCGGCGAGCCCTCGTCCTCGGCCATGACCAACTTGGCCAGGTAGAACCCGACGGCGATGGCGACGAGTGCAGCGGCGGCAGACAGCAGCAGAACCGCCCACTCGCCGCCCTTGAGCACGAACTCCTGGTAGCCGCCTTCAGCGGCAATCAATGCTGGCACCGGTGGTCTCCGGGTCTCTCTGGCGCGGGACAACCGCGCTCGGATGCTGGAACGGGAAGAGCGTAGTGACTCGAGGGGGTCGCGACGAACTTCGGGCTGAGACATCCGTCCGGACCGATCCGGGTTCTGGAATTCACGCCCTGTGCTGGCCGGGACTACGGTGCGTGTCGAACTTCCGTTCCCGTCCGTTCCCAGCGAAAGGCCGTCCCCCGATGGCACAGGCACTCAGGACGCGTGGGCCCGTCTCGGGCACCGCCGTCACCCCGCGGCAGCGACGCCGGTTCTTCCTCGCCGATCTCTACAGCACCGCCGTGGGCAAGAAGTACGCCATGGCGGTCACCGGCATCATGCTGATCGGGTTCGTGATCACCCACATGCTCGGCAATCTCAAGATGTACCTCGGCCAAGAGGAACTCGACCACTACGCCGAGTTCCTGCGGGAACTGCTCGTGCCCATCGTCCCGCATGGCACCGTGCTGTGGATCCTGCGCATCGGGCTCATTGCTGCGGTGCTCGTGCACATCCATGCGGCAGCGACCCTGACGGCGCTGAACCGCACGGCCCGCTCGGTGAAGTACCAGAGCAGCCGCGACTACCAGGTGGCCTCGTTCGCCAGCAGGTCGATGCGCTGGACGGGCACCATCGTGGGGCTGTTCGTGGTCTGGCACCTCGCCGACCTCACGTGGGGCTGGGTCAACGGCGTCGGCACCGACGGCAGCTTCGTGTATGGCGAGGCCTACAACAACGTCGTGCGCAGCTTCAGCCGCTGGCCCGTCGCCGCGCTGTACATCGTTGCCAACCTTGCGCTCGGCACGCATCTGTTCCACGGCGTGTGGAGCCTCTTCCAGTCGATGGGCTGGAACAACCCGAAGTTCAACCGTGTCCGCCGCCAGCTCGCCGTCGCAGTGGCGGCAGTCGTGGTGGTCGGCAACGTCAGTTTCCCGGTGGCCGTGATGGCCGGAGTGGTGGGGTGAGCACCATGTCAGTCACGCTCGACGCAAAGATCCCGGCAGGTGACATCGCCGACAAGTGGTCGGCCTACAAGTCCGACATGAAGCTGGTGAATCCCAACAACAAGCGCAAGTTCAAGGTGCTGGTGGTGGGAACCGGCCTCGCCGGGGCGTCGGCTGCGGCAACGCTCGCCGAGCTGGGATACCAGGTCGAGGCATTCACGTTCCACGACTCGCCACGCCGGGCGCACAGCATCGCTGCGCAGGGCGGCATCAACGCAGCCAAGAACTATCGCGGCGATGGCGACAGCGTCCACCGACTGTTCTACGACACCATCAAGGGCGGTGACTTCCGCTCCCGCGAGGGCAACGTGTACCGCCTCGCTGAAGTGAGCGTGAACATCATCGACCAGATGGTGGCCCAGGGCGTGCCCTTCGCCCGCGAGTACGGCGGACAGCTCGACAACCGCAGCTTCGGCGGCGCGCAGGTGAGCCGCACGTTCTATGCCCGTGGCCAGACCGGCCAGCAGCTGCTGCTGGGGGCGTACCAGCAGCTCGCCCGGCAGATCGGCCTCGGCAACGTCACGCTCTGGAATCGCACCGAGCTCGTCGACGTGGTGGTCGTCGACGGTCGGGCGGCCGGCATCGTCACGCGCGACCTCGTGACCGGCGAAATCCGCTCGCATGCCGGGCATGCCGTGGTGCTGTGCACCGGCGGCTACGGCAACGTGTTCTTCCTCTCCACCAACGCGATGGCATGCAACGTGACTGCAGCGTGGAGGGCGCATCGCAAGGGAGCGCTCTTCGCCAATCCGTGCTACACGCAGATCCATCCGACGTGCATCCCGCAGGCTGACGACACGCAGAGCAAGCTCACGCTGATGAGCGAGAGCCTTCGCAACGACGGCCGTGTGTGGGTTCCCAAGATGGTGGGCGACGAGCGCCTTCCCGACCAGATTCCCGAGGACGAGCGCGACTACTACCTCGAGCGTCTCTACCCCAGTTTCGGCAACCTGGCACCGCGCGACATCTCGTCGCGTGCGGCAAAGCGGGCGGTCGACAGCGGCCGGGGCGTGGGCCCCCTGAAGAACGGCGTCTACCTCGACTTCTCGGCGGCAGTCGGACGACTCGGCAAGCACGTGGTTGCCGAGCGGTACGGGAACCTGTTCGAGATGTACGAGCGCATCACCGGCGAGAACCCGTATGACGTGCCGATGCGCATCTATCCGGCCAGCCACTACACGATGGGTGGCCTGTGGGTCGACTACGAGCTGATGACCACCATCCCCGGTCTGTATGCAGCGGGTGAGGCGAACTTCAGCGACCACGGCGCCAACCGCCTTGGCGCATCGGCGCTCATGCAGGGGCTCGCCGACGGCTACTTCGTGCTGCCGTACACCGTGGGCAACTACCTGGCGCCGATGCTCAACAAGCCGGTGCCCGGCACCGACCACCCCGAGTTCAAGGCTGCCGAGCAGCAGGCTCGCGAGCGGTTCCAGCGCTACCTCGGCATCAAGGGCGATCGCTCGCCCGACTGGTTCCACCGCGAGGTCGGCAAGGTGATCTGGGACTACTGCGGCATGGAGCGCTCGCAGACTGGACTCGAGAAGGCGCTCAGCGAACTGCCGGCGCTCTACGAGGAGTTCAACTCGAATCTCCGCGTCACCGGCACTGGAGAAGGGCTCAACCAGACGCTCGAGAAGGCGGGCCGTGTCGACGACTTCTTCCAGCTCGGCATGCTGATGTGCCGTGATGCGCTCGAGCGGAACGAGAGCTGCGGCGGGCATTTCCGCACCGAATACCAGGACGACGAGGGCGAGGCGCAGCGCGACGACGACAACTTCGCGCACGTTGCTGCCTGGGAGTGGACCGGTGACCCGATGCAGTCAGTGCGGCACGTCGAAGACCTTCAGTACGAAGTGATCCACCTCGCGAAGCGGAGCTACAAGTGAGCGCGTCACACTCCAAGCACCTCGAGAACATCACCCTCCGGATCTGGCGCCAGGCTGGGCCCGACGACTCCGGTCGGTTCGAGACGCACGTCATTCCCCGCATCAGCGACGAGGCATCATTCCTCGAGATGCTCGATGTCCTGAACGAGCAGCTCATCGCCGAGGGCAGGGATGCGGTGGTGTTCGACCATGACTGCCGTGAGGGAATCTGCGGTACCTGCTCGCTGATGATCGACGGACAGGCGCATGGTCCACAGCGCGGCACGGCCACGTGCCAATTGCACATGCGCAAGTTCTCGAGCGGGGCCACCATCACCGTCGAGCCATGGCGCGCGACGGCGTTCCCGATCGTGAAGGACCTGATGGTCGACCGCTCGGCATTCGACCGCATTGTCGAGGCCGGCGGCTTCATCACGGCCCCCACCGGCGGCGCACCCGACGCCAATCTCATCCCGGTGCCCAAGCCGGTGGCTGACGCAGCAATGGATGCCGCCGAGTGCATCGGATGCGGGGCGTGCGTGGCGGCCTGCCCCAATGGCGCCGCCAACCTGTTCACCGCTGCAAAGGTGAGCCACCTCAACCTGCTGCCCCAGGGGCAGGCCGAGCGGTGGAGCCGCGTCGAGGCGATGGTCGAGACGATGGACGAGCACTTCGGCTCGTGCACCAACCACGGCGAGTGCGAGGCGGCATGCCCGAAGAGCATCAGCATCGACTTCATCGCCATGATGCACCGCGACTACCGCACGGCGAAGTTCAAGAACCGCAAGCTCATCAGCCAGAGCTGAGGACGGCGCCGACGGTGGCCTCATAGCGATTGGTCGCTACGACCGCGTCGTGCTCGACTGCGAGGTCGAGCCGCAGCGTGCCTGGAGCATCGGGCACGACACAGCGCACCGTGCCCACTCGCACGCATCCATCGATCGGCACGCTGCCGGTCCATCGCCACTCGTGCGAGCCGCCCGGCCATTCGAGCACGGCGGTGCAGACCGCGCCATCAAGGGGAATGCGCAGGTCGTTGACGACGTGCACGTCGAGCGCGAGCGGTGTCCCAGCCGGAATCGAAGGGGCGAGTCGGTCGGCGACGACGATCACCGGACGGCATGCGTCGGTCACGGCTCGAAGCGCCGCCTTCGGCCGGAACTCGTGGTCGAGCACGCTTGGCGAGATCGATGCGCGTGCGTCGTTCCATCGTGAGAGGCAGAATCCCCCGGTGGGCCGGTACTTGAGCCGGCGAAGTGTCTCGATGTAGTGGCGCAACAGCTCTGCCTGGTAGCGCTGGGTTGCGTCACGCCACGACTCGAACGTGTCATGTGCGGCCGGGGGAATGCGCTCGACGAGTACGTCGACATCAGCCCCGAACCTGTCGCGCATGTCGTTCCAGTCGGGGTGTGGCCACTGCCCGGTGATCGCCTCACGCGAACCCGGTGCCGATGCCGCCCCGAACGAGCCGACGAACCGCACCATGCTCGGCAGCGCGGCGGCATAGGCGTCGAGATCCAGCAGGTCGCCGTGGAGCCACCCGAATGAGAGGTGGCTGTCGGTGCCGCGCAGGGCGGGCAACTGGGGCCCGACCCCGCTGTGCGCGACCACAGGACGCGACTCGTCGGCGGCCTCGATCGACCGTCGCAGCCAGCGGTCGAGGATTGTCGAGTTCCATGTCGGCACCTGCTCGCGCAGCAGCCGTCCGGCGAGCGATCGCCACGAGACGGACGAGACTGAGCGCTGTCCGGGCGGCACCCGGGCGGTCGACTCGGCGGCGTGCAGCGGCGTCGGCTCGTCGTGTGCGCACCACCATGCGACTGACGGCCGGTGACCGAGCAGATCGACCATCTCGCGGGCCTGCCTGACGGCCTGGCGCCGGATGGACCGTCCATAGGCGTGTCGCATCGGGAGGTCCTGCCAGACCAGCATGCCGAGCTCGTCGGCAGCGTCGTAGAACTCGGGCCGTGCCACGTGAGCGGCGACACGCAGCAGGTCGAGTCCCGCCTCGCGTGCGGTCTCGACCGTGCGCCGAACGTCGGCCGATGTCGAACCGGCGAGCGCTGGTCGTGTCGGCACCACGTTCGCTCCCTTGGCGAAGAGCCGCTCGCCGTTCACCGAGACGATCCAGTCGTGCATCGCGATCTCGCGCATGCCGGTGCGCACCGAGCGGCTGTCGCTCACCCGTCCGTCGACGACGACCTCGACCTGCACGTCAGTGAGCTCCTGGGCGCCGAGACTCCACGGCCACCACAGCCGGGGCTCGGGCACGTCGAGATCCCAGTCGACCTCGTTGACGCCGCTGGCGACCGTTCGAACCTGTTCGCTGACGAGCCGACCATCGACCGACGTACGGATCGTCACCGTCCTCGTGGCATCGAGATCCAGTCGGGCGTGCAGCCTGAGGTGGGCGCGGGCGTCGTTCGCGTCGCGGCACAGGACGCGCAGTCGGTCGATACGGGCCGGCCCCGTCGACTCGATGCGGACGGGGCGCCAGAGCCCGCCAGGGTTCCACCCGTGTCCGACGACGGCCGGATCGAGGAGGGCGCCGGCAATGGCGCGCCGGCTGTCGCTCGGGCAGGCGACCTCGACGGCGAGCACATGCTCGCTCGCCAGCCTGGCGAGGCTCGTGATGTCGAACGAGTGGGGGAAGAAATAGCCCTCGGGATCGCCGAGGTATGCGCCGTCGAGCCACACATCCGCCTGGTACATCACGCCGTCGAGCGTGACGAAGCGACGCTCGCCTGGGACGGGAGGATCGAGGTGGAATCGATGCCGGTACAGCAGCGGTCCGTTCTCATCGGTGCAGCCGGGCTCATCCCGCCAGTGACCTGGCACCTGCACCTCGGGCCACGCCGAGTCGTCGAGATCGAGTCCGACGCCGTCGCGGCGGAGGTCGTCGTCGGCCGGACGTGCTACCCAGCGGCCGCGCAGTTCCACGCCCGCAAGCGTATGTCGACGGGTGGCGACTAGGGTCGCCCGCATGACGACCCGTGCAGCGACCCTCGGCGAGCTGAAGGCATCAGGCTGGCAGTCGGTGACGGTGAAAGAGGAGATCCGCCGCAACGCCGTGGCGCGGATCTCGAGCGGCGAGCCGCTGTTCGACGGGGTGCTGGGCTACGAGGACACGGTGATGCCCCAGCTAGAGAATGCCCTGCTAGCGGGTCACGACGTGATCTTCCTCGGCGAGCGGGGCCAGGCGAAGACGCGCATGATCCGCTCGCTCACCGGCCTGCTCGACGAATGGATGCCGATTGTCGGCGGCAGCGAGATCAACGACGATCCGTACCACCCGGTGAGCCGACACGCGCGCGATCTCGTCGCCGAGATGGGTGACGCGACGCCGATCGAGTGGGTGCACCGCGAGACACGATTCGGCGAGAAGCTCGCCACCCCCGACACCTCGATCGCCGATCTCATCGGCGAGGTCGACCCGATCAAGCTGGCCGAGGGCCGCTATCTCAGTGACGAACTCACGCTGCACTACGGGCTGGTGCCGCGCACGAACCGCGGCATCTTCGCCATCAACGAGATCCCCGACCTCGCCGAGCGAATCCAAGTCGGCCTCCTCAACGTGCTCGAAGAGCGCGACGTGCAGATCAGGGGCTACAAGATCCGCCTCCCGCTCGACGTCCTCCTCGTCGCGAGTGCCAACCCGGAGGACTACACCAACCGCGGCCGCATCATCACGCCGCTCAAGGACCGCTTCGGAAGCCAGATCCGCACGCACTATCCGCTCGGTCCGGACGTCGAGGTTGCGATCATGCGCCAAGAGGCGCGTCCGCCCAGCATCGGCACTGTCACCGTGCGCACGCCGCACTATCTCGAACTCGTGGTGGCCACGTTCAGCCATCTGGCGCGTCAGAGCAACCAGGTGAACCAGCGCAGCGGTGTCAGCGTCCGCCTCTCGGTGAGCAACCTCGAGGTGCTCTGCGCCAACGCGATCCGTCGTGGCCTGCACGTTGGCGAGACGGTCGTGGTGCCGCGGGTCAGCGACCTGTCGGCGATGGCCGCCAGCAGCAATGGCAAGGTCGAGATCGAGTCGCTGGAGGAGGGCCGCGAGGGCGCGATTCTCGACTCGCTCGTCAAGCAGAGCGTGCTGACAGTCTTCAAGGACCTTCTGCCGTTCGAGCAGGTGCGCGAGGTCGTCGCCGCATTCGAGGAGGGTGTGGTGGTCCATGCCGGCGAGGCGGTGCCCTCGGTCGACCTCGTCAGACTGCTCGACGAGGTGCCGGCGCTTCGTGCGCCGGTGCAGGCACTCGTCGGTGGCGACGAGTCGGCGGCGGCAGTCGCCGCAGCGGTCGAGTTCGTGCTCGAGGGCCTGCATCTGTCGAAGCGCCTCAACAAGGATGCCGGGTCCGGTGCCACCGCCGCCACATATCGCGGCCGCACCTGACCTCAGTCGAGCACCATCAGTCGCACCACGCCACCGTCAGGGGCTAGCGCGGCGAGTCGTTCACGGAACCGAGCGACCGATTCGAGTCGCTGCGCATCGCTGGCGCCATCGGGCCGAACGGTGACCACCACCGGCCGCTCGAGCCGAAGGTCGATGACTCGGCCGAGGAGTGCCTCGAGGTCGCGCTGGGTGTCCTCGTCGGCGCGCAGCGCGATGCCGAGGACGTCGAGCGCACCGCCGAGATCGTCGAGCTGGATGTCTGCCCGTCCGGGAATTCCGATGATTCCTGTCCGGAGGCCGTGGGCCCAGGTGTCCCAGCGCATGTGGTTCCGGCGTCGGGCTTCGTCGCCTGATGCCGGCGAGTCGTCCGCTGGACGCTCGATGGCGGCGTCGAGCGAGGTGGCAACGGGATGCACGCCGCGCAGGAGGCGCCATGCATCGCGCCACGCCACGACGAGCTGATGGAGGATCTCGCCCTGCCGCCGCGGGTGTGACGGCGCCAGACGCAGGGCGGCACCGAACGGCGCCTCGATGGGGACCCAGCCGTCGATGTGTTCTCCGAGTCGGTCGGCGACGGCATCCACCCATCGGGGCCATGACCGCTGTGCTGCCCGCTCGTCGCTGAAGCCGCCCTCGTTGTCGAACCACCGTGGTACCTCTGGCTGGAGCAGCCGGCACCACGTCTCGAGTCCGAGGCCCCTCGCTCGGTGTGCGGTGCCGACGAGTGTCTCGAACACGCCGCCGTCGATCGAGCCAGGCCGTGGTTCGCCGAGGGCCCACGGCACGTCGAGGCGCACGGAGCGCTCGCCCATCGCCGCCGCCTCGTCGACGATGTCGGCAAAGCGGTCGGGTGCCCACCCGACGGCGCGGCCCGTGGTCAGAGGTTGAACGGCGTGCGCGTCCACAGCTCGCCGGTGTCATTCGTTGCCCGCAGCACTGGACGTCCGCTGAGCTCGACGACGCTGATGGCGCCGGGGAAGCCACGCAGTTCGAGTTCGCCGTGCGGGGTGGCGGTGATGCCCTCGGGCAGCCGGGCGATCTGCATCGTCGGCAGCAGCACTTCGCACGGTCCTGCTGCGTCGCACAGTCGCGCGGCGAGATTGACGGCCGAGCCGATGTAGTCGTCGCCCTCGAAGAGCAGTGCTTCTCCGGTGGCCATGCCGACTCGCAGCGCCAGTGGGGCACACATCTCGGCCGAGCGGTGCTCGAGTTCGACGGCGAAGGCGATGGCGTTCTCCTGCTCGATCGAGACGATCATGCAGCCGTCGCCGAGCCACTTGGCAATGCGCACCCCTCGCTCGCTCGCCACCTGGCGGGTGATCGTGCGGAAGGCACCTAGGATGCGTGCTGCGGCGTCGTCACCGAATGCTGCGGTGTAGTTGGTGAAGCCCGAAAGGTCGACGAAGGCGAAGGTGCGCGGCACACGCATATGGAGGACGATACCAGCGCGCAGCAGACCTCGTGAATTCGTTCACAAGATGTTCATGGCCGTGCAGGATGCCGTCGGCCGCCGACTGACTGCCCCGACTAGCGTGCACGCATGGCACGCCGTTTCACCTACTCGCGCTGGGACGGCACGCAGGTCGGATTCGACCTCGACGCAGCGGGCGTGCTCGACGAGCTCACCGACGACCTGCTGTACCACGGCGACGTCAATGCAGCGCTGAGGCGCCTCCTGCAGCAGGGCATGACGGATCGAGACGGACGCCGACTCGAGGGCCTCCGCGACATGATGCGGCGCATCCGCGATGCGAGGCGCGACCGACTCGACCGGTACGACCTGGGTGGCGTCTACAGCGAGATCGCTCGCGAACTCGCTGACATCGTCGACGAAGAGCGTCATGCCATCGACAACGCCACTCGGTCCGCCCAGGAGAGTGGTGACGAGCGCCGGGCGTCGAATGCGCACGATGCCGCTGCTGAGCGACAGTTCCGGCTCGACATGCTGCCGAATGAT
Organism: Actinomycetota bacterium; assembly: GCA_041178405.1. GTDB lineage: Bacteria > Actinomycetota > Acidimicrobiia > Acidimicrobiales > Ilumatobacteraceae > UBA668. The sequence goes on from JBEGVK010000040.1 coordinate 14,823, forward strand.
CTCGCGGGGAAGGTCCGCGAGCTCAGCGCCTACAACTTCGAGAGCCGTGCGGCTCAGCAGCGGTTCGAGCAGCTCGTCGACCGGCTGCGCGAGCAGTTGATGCAACAGGTGGTCGACCAGATGTCGTCGGCGATGGGGCAGCTCACTCCTGGCGATATCGAGCGCACGAAGGACATGCTCGCGGCGCTCAACCGGATGATCGAGCGACGAGAGCGGGGCGAAGATCCGCAGTTCGAGCAGTTCATGCAGCAGTTCGGCGACTTCTTTCCCGAGAATCCGTCGTCGCTCGACGAGTTGCTCGAGCAGTTGGCCAGGCGTATGGCGGCAATGCAGGCGATGCTCAACTCGATGTCGCCCGAGCAGCGGGCGCAGTTGCAGGCGCTGAGTGACCAACTGCTCGACGATCTCGATCTTCGCTGGCAGATGGACCAGCTGAGCGGATCGCTGCAGCAGATGTTCCCGGGAGCGGGCTGGGAGCAGCAGCAGCGCTTCCGCGGCGACGAGGGACTCGGAATGGGACAGGCGATGCAGGCGATGCAGGAGCTCGGCGACCTCGACGCGCTCGAAGAACTGCTGCGACACGCGACCACGCCGGGTGCCCTCGCCGAAGCGGACCTCGACCGGGTGCGTGACCTGCTCGGCGACGATGCCGCTGAGTCGCTCGAGCGACTCGCCGAGCTCAGCCGCGTGCTCGAGGAGAGCGGACTCATCCGCAACACCGAGGGGCAACTCGAGCTGACGCCGAAGGGACTGCGGGCGATCGGCACGAATGCGCTACGCGATCTCTACGCCAAGCTCTCGAAGGATGCTGCCGGTCAGCACCAGCTGCACGCCACCGGTCACGGCCACGAGCGTGCCTTCGATACCAAGCCGTACGAGTACGGCGATCCGTTCCAGCTCGACTTCCATCGCACGGTCCGAAACGCACTCAGGCGAAACGGACCCGGCACGCCGGTTCGGATGTCGCCAGACGACTTCGAGATCGAGCGAACTGAGCATGTGACCCGTTCGTCGACAGTGCTGATGCTCGACCTGTCGATGAGCATGCCGATGCGCGACAACTTCCTGCCGGCCAAGAAGGTGGCCATGGCGCTGCACGCGCTCATCACGTCGCAGTTCCCCCGCGACTACATGGGGCTGATCGGCTTCAGCGAATCGGCGTATGTGCTGACCGCCGCCGGCCTGCCCGGGGTGAGCTGGGACTTCGCGTATGGCACCAACATGCATCACGGATTCACGCTCGCCCGGCAGATGCTCGCCAGGCAGACCGGAACGAAGCAGATCATCATGATCACCGACGGTGAGCCGACGGCACACATCCAGCCGGATGGGTCGGTGTTCTTCAACTATCCGCCCGTGCAGGAGACCGTCGAGGCGACGCTGCGCGAGGTGATGCGGTGCACCCGGGAGGGGATTCGCATCAACACGTTCATGCTCGACGCGAATCACGGCCTGCGGGCGTTCATCGAACAGCTGACAGCCATCAATCGTGGTCGGGCCTTCTTCACCGACCACGCGTCGCTCGGCGACTACGTGCTCGTCGACTTCATCGAGCACAAGCGCCAGCTGGCCCGCGGTCGCCGCCGGGCCGGATGACCCTCGCCGTGCGCCGTATGGCCCATTTCTTCAGAGCCCCCTTGCGAAATCGCCGCCGATCGGTGACAATGACATCTGTGTAATTACAGGGATGTCCGCCGACATCCCTGACCGGACAAGGAGGCCGTCCGCATGCAGATTCATGTCACCAGCGAATCGCCGGCAGGCACACGTGCAAACTGGCAAGACGAGGCCAACTGCCTCGGTGTCGATCCCGATCTGTTCTTCCCAGAGCGGGGGGCGTCGACACGGGAGGCCAAGGAGGTCTGCCGGGGCTGCGTGGTTCGGCAGGACTGCCTCGAATACGCCCTCGTCAACGGCGAGAAGTTCGGCATCTGGGGCGGCCTGTCCGAGCGTGAGCGCCGTCGCATGCGCCGCCAGCGGGCGCAGGCTGCCCGCCGTACCATCGCCTGACACCTGCGCTAGAGTCGACCCATGATCGCAGTAGGCATCGGGCCCCAAGAGCTCATCATCGTCCTGGTCATCGTGCTCATCATCTTTGGTGGGTCCTCGCTGCCGAAGCTCGCGAAGAACCTCGGCAAGGCCCAGAAGGAATTCAAGGACGGCCTCGCCGAGGGCGGCAAGTCCGCAGAGTCGAAGCCGTCCGAGCAGTCGACGACCGACTCCAGCCAGTCCTGAACTAGTCCCGACGCCATGGGGCGTCGGTGTCATCGTCAGGCGTTCGCCGAGCGCCGCTTCAGGATCCGGCGGCGCTCACGTTCGCTCGTGCCGCCCCACACGCCATGCTCGATGCGGTGCTCGAGGGCGTACTCGAGGCAGCGCTCGCGAACCGGACAGTCGGCATTGCAGATCTTCCTGGCCCTGTCGACTCCCACGCCGTCGCTAGGAAAGAACACTTCAGGCGGGTAGTTGCGGCAGTTGCCGAGCTGCATCCAGGCCGTCACCGACTCATCGGGTGCGGCGGGGGGCTTCGGGGAGGGGTTGGACGAGTGCATCTGCGTCTCCTTGGACGGCGAGGGGGGCTCGCCGCCGTGTAGTGCGCCCGCACGTGTGGGGTTCCGTCAGGGTGCCGTCGCCTCGGGCGCTGCCCTCTTGACGACGGACGCCGCATGGCGGTTCCCGTGCGGTCATTCTGGCATGACCGGCGCAGGCAGGGAACGATCATTCGGACGGTGCCGCCACGGTCGGATGTCACGTCGGCCGACGGGGCCGCTCGGCGGTGCCGGTACACTCGCCGGACCGCCGCCCGAGGGCGCGACCGCAGGAGAACGCCATGACCGACATCGCCAACGAGCCGCCGCGGGCCCATGCTCGCATCGTCTATCTCGGCCCGGTGTCGCCGCACTGGGAGGTCTACGCCGACTACGGCGACCGGACCCTGATCGACGAATTCCGGGCCCGAGTGCTGGCCCGCCTGGTGCTGCTCACCCGCGATGATCCGCAGTTCCGCCGCAACCGCGAGCGGGTGGCCCGCGACGCCGAGCGCGAGCGGATCACCATCGAGTGGGATCTCGGCATTCCCGACGCCGACTCCTGAGGCCAGCGCCTCGCCGCCGCCCGCTGGGCGTCGGTCGGTAGTGTCGAACCGTGTCGGTGCGACTCGTCAACCGCGAACTGAGCTGGCTGGCATTCAACCGACGCGTCCTGTCGCTCGCTGAAGAACAGGGCATTCCGCTCCTCGAGCGGCTGAAGTTCGCAGCGATCTGCTCGTCGAACCTCGACGAGTTCTTCCAGGTGCGCGTTGCGGCCCTGAAGGACCAGGTGGCGGCAGGGCTTGCCATACCCGCCCCCGACGGCCTCTCGCCGCAGGCACAACTCGATGGCATCGGTGCTGCGGCGAGCGCCTTCGTCCGCGACCAGGAACGGGCGGTCTTCGACTCGCTGCTGCCGGCCCTCGCTGCGGAGGGAATCGACCTCGTCACGTGGGAGCAGCTGGGTGCCCACGATCACCTGTGGCTGATCTCGTACTTCGAACAGCGGATCTATCCGGTGCTCACGCCACTCGCCGTCGACCCGGCCCATCCATTTCCCTACATCTCGAACCTTGCCCTCAACCTCGCCGCGATGGTGAGCGATCCCGATACGGGCGAGCGTCGATTCGCCAGGGTGAAGGTGCCCAACGTCTTCCCACGGCTCGTCGCGCTGCCCGACGGCAGGCGATGGGTGCCTGTCGAGGAGATCATCGCCGCCCAGCTGCACCAGCTGTTCGTCGGGATGATCGTCGAGGAACATGCGGTGTTCCGCGTGACGCGCAATGCCGACCTCACGGTCGAGGAGGAGGAGGCCGACGACCTGCTGGCCGCCATCGAGATGGAGCTCCGCCGCCGCAGGTTCGGACGGGCTGTCCGCCTCGAGGTCCGCGAGGGCATCAGCGACGAGATGCTCGACCTGCTCATCCGCGAGCTCGACCTCCAGTCCGGTGACATCACCGTGCACCGAAAGTTGCTCGACCTCACCTGCCTGTTCCAGTTGCACGGCCTCGACCTGCCGCATCTCAAGGATGCGCCATGGACTCCGGTGACGGCTGGCCGCGTGCACAAGGCCGAGGCCCAGGATCGCTCGATCTTCTCGGTTATCCGCGAGCGGCCGCTGCTGGTACACCACCCATACGAGAGCTTCTCGAGCAGTGTCGAGTCGTTCATCGCCCAGGCTGCCGATGATCCGAAGGTGCAGAGCATCAAGATGACGCTCTACCGGGCGGGTGGCGACAGCCCCATCGCCCGCAGCCTGATGCGTGCAGCCGAGCGCGGCGTGCAGGTGGCCGTGCTGGTCGAGTTGAAGGCACGGTTCGACGAAGCCACCAATGTCGGCTGGGCGAAGGCGCTCGAGCGGTCGGGTGTGCACGTGGTCTACGGGCTCGTCGGCCTGAAGACCCACGCCAAGTGCACGCTTGTCGTGCGCAAGGACGACGACGGGCTGCGCCGCTACTGCCACATCGGCACCGGCAACTACAACTCGCGCACCGCCCGGCTGTATGAGGACGTCGGCTTCCTCACCTGCGACCCGGCTGTCGGCGAGGACGTCACGCAACTGTTCAACCACCTCACCGGCTACAGCCGCAACGTGCAGTTCACGTCGCTCGTGGTGGCGCCGCGACATATGCGCCAGCAGTTGCTCGACCTCATCGAGAACGAATGCGGCCACGGCAGTGAGGGCAGCATCACCGTGAAGTTGAACTCGCTCACCGATCCGGAGATGATCGAGGCCCTGTATGCCGCCAGCAATGCCGGCGTTCGCATCAGCCTCATCACCCGCGGCATCTGCTGCCTCGTGCCCGGCGTGCCCGGAATGAGCGAGAACATCCGCGTGCGCAGCATCCTCGGCCGGTACCTCGAGCATTCGCGCATCGTCCGCTTCGGGCATGGCGAGGGGAATGGCCCGCTGTTCCTGATCGGCAGCGCCGACTGGATGGGCCGCAACCTCGACGGTCGAGTGGAGGTGCTCGTGCCGGTAGTGCATCCGAAGCATCGCGACTGGCTCGACCGCGTGCTGGCCGACCTGCTCGCCGATGATGTCGTGCGCCACGAACTCGGTCCCGACGGGCACTGGCGCCGTCTGGGCCCGCTGATGTTCGGCGACGGCGATGCCCAGGAGCGCTTCTACCGGTGGGTAGTCGAGCGGCAGCGCCGCTGACGATTCGGCAACTGTTCACCTGCCGTTCACCTCGTGGTGGGACTCCCGACAGGAGGGCTTCCTACGGTCCATTACGTCGTTCCACCCCAACACAGGAGACACACGTGAACACATCAAGGAAGCGGACCTTTGCTGCCGCTGTCGCCGGCCTCGCACTCGTCCTCGCTGCATGCGGCGCAGACGAGGGTGCTGTCGACTCCACCACGCCGACCGAGACGGTGCCGGCCACCGACGGCGGCAGCGACACCACGGCGCCGTCGACTGAACTGGCGGCCGGTGAGGTGTTTGTTACCGGCTCGTCGACCGTCGAGCCGATCTCGGTGCTCGTCAGCGAGCTCGCCGACGAGTTGAGCGGCGGCCAGCTCGCCGTCACCGTCGAGGGCCCCGGCACCGGCGACGGGTTCCAGAAGTTCTGCAACGGCGAAGCCGACATCAGCGACGCCTCGCGCAAGATCAAGGACGAGGAGGCGGCCC
>JBEGVK010000041.1:0-15249 GCA_041178405.1 Actinomycetota bacterium
CATGCTCGATGCCGGCACCAAGGTTGTCGTGCACAACGAGCCGGTCGACGACAAGCTCGTAGGCATCCTCGGCGGCTTCTTCCGCTGGAGCGGCATGGTGTCTGATCCCAACGAGTGCATCGCCATCACCGAGCTCATCGCCAAGCGCCAACTCGACCCGTTCGCCCGCGAGATCATCCTCACCACGCACGAGATCAACTGAGCAGCCGGCGCTCGGCGCCCACTGCCGGGCCACTGCCGTGGTGCACGTGCCGTACGCTGGCGTCATGAGCGACAGCACTCCGCCCAGCCCGCCAGCCGCCCCCGGATCACCCGCCGACTGGTATCCCGATCCCACAGGCCGGCACGAGTACCGCTACTTCGACGGCACGGCGTGGACCGACCACGTCAGCAAGGGCGGCGTGCAGTCAACCGATCCGCTCGGCGCGCCGCGCCTCGACCGCTTCGAGAACATCCTCACGGTCGGCAACGAGGGAGCCCGGGTCGCCGAGCAGGTCAGCGGCACCGGCATGCGCGGTGCAGGCATCGAGGGCACGGCATTCGGCGGAGGCGGCACGCTGTTCACCGAGCCGGTGCTCGTGGTGAACCAGAAGGCCAAGCTCATCGAGCTGCGCAACCAGTACAGCGTGTTCAACAAGGATGGCGCACAGGTCGCTGTTGTCAACCAGGTCGGGCAGGGCGCACTTCGCAAGATCATCCGACTCTTCACGCAATGGGACCAGTTCCTCACCCACCGCCTCGAGGTCACCGACACCCAGGGCCGCGTGCTCCTGCGACTCGTGCGGCCGGCCAAGGTGTTCAAGAGCCGGGTGGTGGTCAGCGGTGCCGACGGTGGCGAGCTCGGCCAGATCGTGCAGCAGAACGTGTTCGGCAAGATCCGCTTCGACCTCGTTGCCGGCGGCACCGTGGTGGGCAGTATCAAGGCCGAGAACTGGCGGGCATGGAACTTCCGCATCGAGGACGCTGCGGGCACCGAGGTGGCGCGCATCACCAAGACCTGGGAAGGCGCGCTGAAGACGTTGTTCACCACCGCCGACAACTACGTGGTGCAGATCCACAGGGTGCTGCCGCAGCCGCTGAACTCGCTGGTCGTGGCCTCGGCGCTGTCGATCGACACCGCACTGAAGCAAGACGACCGAAGCGTGTTCTGACCTGCCCCTGCGCGCCTCGCGCGGCGCAGCACAGCACCACAGGGCTGCGGTCGATCGCCTGCGGCCGATGTGCCGACACGGCTACCCTGACACTGTGAGCGGGCGGCGCGTCCTAGTGAGCGGCATGGGCAGCGAGCTCGGATCGCTGGTGGCGACGATGCTCGAGACCGAGCCATGGGTCGGCGCACTCGTAGGAATCGATGTCGATCCGCCGCGCCGCCGCCTGCGCCGCGCCCAGTTCCACCTGCTGCAGCCGTCGCAGCGCGACCGCATCGTCGACGTGGTCACCGACTTCGACCCGCACGTGGTCGTCAACCTCAGCATCTGGGAGCCCGACGCACGGGCACCGCTCGATGTCGCCAGACGATTCACGTCGGCGGCCGCCACCGCCGTGGTGGGTGCTGCCGCCGAATGCCCGTCGCTCGAGTCGCTCGTCGTGCGCAGCGGCACCGAGGTGTACGGCCGCCGTCGCGGTGCGGTGACTCGACCGCACGAGGACAGCCCGCTGCTGCCCACGAGCGAGTTCGGCCGGATGCTCGCCGACGTCGAGCAGACCGCTGCCGAGGTGGGCCGCCGCACCGGCATCGCGGTCGGCGTGCTGCGACTGGCATCCGTGCTCGGCAAGCACGTGCCGAGCCCGCTCGGGCGAGTGCTGCGCCAGCCGGTGGTGCCGTTCAGCATGCTCGCCGATGCCCCCTTCGCCGTGGTCGAGGATGCCGATGCCGCCCGGGCAGTCGTGCGCGCCGCCGAGATGCGTCTCGACGAGCCGCTGAACATCGTCGCCGCAGGCGGCATCACGGCGCTGCAGGCATGCATGCGCGGCCGCCGCATGCCACTGCCGCTCGTCGGACCCGAATGGTCGATCGCGTCACGGCTCAGCCACCTGATGGGCGCGCCGATTCCCGACCACGTCGCCGAGGTGATGCACCGTGGTCGACTCGCCGATGGTTCGCGCCAGCGCGACCTGCTGGGCATCGCACCCCAGCACTCGACCCCCGAGGTGATCGACAACCTCTACCAGTGGGAGAGCATCATCCGCGTGCCGTCGCGCGCACAGGCGGTGGCCTGACGTGCTCGCCCACTCGGTCGACGACTACGGACGCGACCCGCACCTCGTGCGCGCCCTGTCGCCGATCGCGGGCCTTCGCTGGAACGTCAGCGTCGGCGGCGTCGACCGCCTGCCATCGCGCGGCGGCGCACTGCTCGTGTGCAACGACCGGCGTCTGTCGTACACGCCCATCTGGGCCGCCTGGGCCCTGTGGCAGCACACTGGTAGGCCCGTCCGCTTCGTCGGCCGGCCCGACATCGCTCCCGTCGGAGCACTGATGCGGCGCATTGGCGGCCTGCTGGCCGACCCCGACGAAGTGGCCGGCGCACTCCGCCACCGCGAGCTGGTGCTGGTCGGATGCACACCATCCCGCCATGCGCGTCATGCGGGCAGCGTTCCGCACGAGCTCGTGGCGGCCGCCGTGGTCACGGGCACACCCGTGTTCCCGCTCGCCACCACCAGCAGCGCACTCGGCAGGTCTGCCCGCGTCGAAGTGGGACCCCAGGTTCGGCCTCGCCACGACCGTCGCGGGCCGCTCGCCGAGGTCGAGCTCGCCGAATCGGTGCAACGCCACCTCCAGCGCATGCTCGACGGACTCGGCGGCACCCAGACCGGGGTGGCGCCCATCGACTGGCTGGCCGACAGCTGACATGGCGTGGGCACGGGCTGACGACGGAGTGCGGCTGCACTACGAGGCGCTCGGACCGCGCCGCGCCCCGGCAGTGCTGATGATCCAGGGCCTGGGTGCCGACAAGCACCTGTGGGACCTGCAGCGAGTCGCCCTCGCGCGTCGGTACCGCGTGGTCGCACTCGACAACCGCGGCGCCGGCCGCAGCGACAAGCCATTCGGCCACTACTCGCTGCAGCGGATGGCCGCCGACGCCATCGCGGTGCTCGACCATGCGGGCATCGAACGCGCCCATGTCGTCGGAGCATCGATGGGCGGTGCCATCAGCCAGATACTTGCCATCGAGCACCCGCACCGCGTCGTGTCGCTCACGCTGGCATGCACGGCATGCCGCAACCACGACTGGCGACGCGAGCTCCTGCTCGGGTGGGCCGACATCGCCACCGAACGCGGCGTGGCAGCGATGACCCGCGAGGCCGCCCGATGGATGATCGGGCCGCGATCGTTCCGGCGACTGCTGCCCGCATTCGGCGCCCTCGGACCACTGGCGCTCGGCCGCTCGGCCCATGCGCTCGTCTCGCAGGTGCACGCAATTCTCTCGGCCGACGAGTCGTACGCAGATCGGCTTGCCGAGGTGCGCGTGCCTGCGCTGGTGATGGTGGGCAACCAGGACATCCTCACGCCGCGCGGCGACAGCGAAGAGATCGCCGAACGACTGCACGATGCCGAACTCGTCGTCATCTCCGGTGCCGCTCACGGCTTCATGGTCGAGCACGCCTCCACGTTCAACCGGGTGCTGCTCGACTTCCTCGCGCGCGTGCCGGCCGAGACCTCTGCTGTCGATACGGCCGACAACGGCGGTCAGGCAGGACGCGACGTGGTGTCGATCGCCGATGCCCCCACCAGGCGTCGATCGGCCGCAGCGTCTGCCGACTCTGCTGCATCGAGCACGTCGAGTTCGGCCCGCCGCGCATAGCCCCAGCGCGGACTGCGCAGCACGAATCCCAGCCGGTCGCGCCATGTGCGGCTGCGTGCGATGTCGCGTGCCATGGCGCGGTATTCGCGGCCGATCACCGACAGCAGGCTGTAGGTACCGAGGTTCTCTGTCAGCCCGTAGACGACTGGGTCGTCGTCGCGCTCGGGCTGGTAGGTGCCGAACAGCCGGTCCCACACGATGAGGATGCCGCCGTGGTTGCGATCGAGATAGCGACCGTTGCTGCCGTGATGCACGCGATGGAGCGACGGCGTGTTGAGCACCGACTCGGCGGGCCCGAGCGAGCGGATCGTGTCGGTGTGGATCCAGTACTGGTAGATCAAGTTGAGCGCCCGCGCCGTCTCGATCAGGCGCGGACGGATGCCGAACCTCGACATCAGCCCATACGGCAGCCACACCCCGAGCGCATGGGCGACGGGCTGGCGAAGTGCCGTGCTGAGGTTGTAGTGCTCGCTGCTGTGATGCGGCACGTGCACCGCCCACAGGGCGCGCACCTCGTGCATCAGCCGGTGGTTGGCGTAGTAGCCGAGATCCCAGCCCACCATCGCCGCAGTGAACGGCACCACGCCGCTGCCCAGGTCGCGCCGCTGGCCCCGCTGCCACTGCCGCGACGCCGAACCGAGTGCCGCCGCCGTGGCACACACCACCACGCCACCCGCAGCGATGGCCACCACTCCGCCCACGGCCGCCACCTGTCGCGCCTGTCGCATGGCGCGGCGACCCGCATCACCGAGTGTGCCATCGCGCAGTCGCCGGCTCGCTCGCCGCTCGACGATGTCGGCAATCGTCGTGACAGCCGCTGCGGCCACCGCCACACCGGCCACCACGCGGCCGATTCGGCCTGCCCTGCCACGGCGAAGCGCCGCCATTCCGACGAGCGACGCGGTGAGCGGCGTGGTGAGGCTCAGGGCGCCCATCGCCAGGCTGGTCGCCGTGTCAGGCCGCTCATAGGTGGCGGGCGACGGCCCCTCTACTGCGGCGCGTCGGTCGAGCACCCTCTTCTCCAGCGCCATGCTGGCGACGTACAGCGGCGTCACGGCGACAGACAGGTCGGCCATCTCCCCAGTCTGGCGCACGACGACGGCATGTGCACCCGCCGACCGGCACGACACCACGTCCTATGGTGAGCCGGTGATCGACGGCCGACACGAGCCACTCACGCACGACGGCGTCCTGCGAGCCAGCATCGCCCGCCATCTCGACAGCCACGAGATCCGCGAGATACACGATCCCTCTGCGCGTCGCGCTGCGGTCGCCGTCGTGGTTGCGCCAAGCGTCGTCGGATCAGATCCCGTCGATCCGTATCCCGACGTACCCGTGTCGATGGACGGCGTGCCCGGCGATGTCGATGGCTTCGACGGCACGATGTCGGGCGTCGCCGGCGGAGCCGCTCTCCTGCTGTGCCGCCGCGCCGCCACGCTGCGACGCCACGGCGGGCAGTGGGCCTTCCCCGGCGGTCGCGTCGACGAGGGCGAGTCGGCCGAGCAGACCGCCCGTCGAGAACTGCACGAGGAGCTCGGCGTAGTGCTGCCCGACGATGCGGTCCTCGGCCGGCTCGATGACTACCAGACCCGCTCAGGCTTCGTCATCACGCCGGTGGTGATGTGGTCGGACGACGAGCTCGACCTCGTACCCGACCCTGTCGAGGTCGCGCACGCCTATCACATCGGCATCCACGAGCTGTTCCGGCCGGGATCGCCGCGCTTCACGCCGATCCCCGAGAGCGACCGGCCCGTGGTGCAGCTGCTGATGAGCCGCGAGATCGTGCATGCGCCGACGGCGGCCGTGCTGCTGCAGTTTCGGTGGGTGGCCATCGAGGGACGCGCCGGCGAGCGCGTGCACCATTTCGAGCAGCCGGTGTTCGCCTGGCGCTGAACCTGGCTCAGGCAGTCACTGGCGGCCGCTATGGCCGAATCCGCCGCCTCGATCGAGTCCGTCGAGTTCGTCGACCTCGTGCCACTCGACCTGCTCGACCCGCTGGATCACCAGTTGCGCAATCCGGTCGCCGCGCCGCACGTGGAACGGCGCTGATGGATCCGTGTTGAGGAGGATCACCTTCACCTCACCGCGGTAGGCGGCATCGATGAGGCCGGGAGCATTCGCCACCGTCAGGCCGTGGTGCAATGCGTTGCCGCTTCGCGGCAGCACGAGTCCGGCGCAGCCCACCGGAATGGCGATCGAGATGCCGGTCGGCACCAGCACCCTGCCACCGCACGGGGCCACGGTGACATCGACCGTCGATCGCAGGTCGAGACCGGCGTCGCCTGCGTGTGCGTACGACGGCAGGGGAAGGTCGCGGTCGAGCCTCACGATGGGGACGGGCAGCATCGACCCGAGCCTACGACGCGGAAGTGCGCCGACCGGCGGCCGGTACGATCCCGCACGTGACCGGCCAGGGGGCGCACCAGCGCGACAGAGCGCCCGATGCGCGGCCGCCGTCCGTCGACCGCCTCGCCAGGGCCATGGCGCCCGCCGGGCTGCCACACGCAATCAACGTCGAGCTTGCCCGCGAGGCCATCGCGGCCGGCCCCGACTCGTGGACCGATGAGGCCGCCGTGGCACGTGCCGCGCACCGTCGCCGGCTGATGCTGGCACCCGTGGTGAATGCCACCGGCGTGCTGCTGCACACCAACCTCGGCCGTGCGCCACTGGCGATGCACCATCCCGACCGGGCCATCAACGTCGAGTTCGACCTCACCACCGGCGAACGCGGATCCCGTCAGGCGGCGATCGGCAGCATCCTGTCGTCGCTCTGCGGCGCCGAGGCAGCAATGGTGGTCAACAACAATGCGGCCGCAGTACTGCTGGTTCTCGCAGCGCTCGCCGAGCGGCGCAGCGTGCTCGTGAGCCGCGGCGAGAGCGTCGAGATCGGCGGAGGATTCCGAGTGCCCGACGTGATGGCGCGCTCAGGGGCGCGCCTCGTCGATGTCGGCACCACCAATCGCACGCGACTCGACGACTACCGCAACGCCATGGAGTCGGCTACCGACGATGTGGCCCTCGTGCTGAAGGTGCACCCCAGCAACTACCGGGTGGAGGGCTTCGTCGAGGACACGCCGGTGGAGCAACTAGTGACGCTCGAGGTGCCCGTGGTTGCCGACATCGGCAGCGGACTCGTCGACGCCGACTGTCCCTGGCTGCCGGGCGCGCCGCCGGCGTGGCTGGCGGGCGAGCCCGCCGCACGCCAGACACTCGCGGCCGGCGCCGCACTCGTCACCTTCAGCGGCGACAAGCTGCTCGGCGGCCCGCAGAGCGGCATCATCGCCGGTCGCGCCGACCTCGTCGCCCGCTGTGCCCGACACCCGCTGGCCCGCGCGCTTCGACCCGGCGCGCACGTGCTGCTTGCACTGCAGGACGTGGTGGTCGCCTATCTCGACCGCACTGCCGCCCAACGGATCCCGTTCTGGCAGATGGTCGCCGCCGACATCGATGGTCTCCGCACACGTGCCGCGCGTATCGTCGATGCTGTTGGCGCCGGCGAAGTCGTCGACAGCGAGGCACTTCCCGGCGCCGGCAGTGCTCCCGGCGTCACGATGCCCTCGGTGGCCGTCCGCCTCGGTGGCGACCACCTCGCATCGCTTCGCGCCTTCACGCCACCGGTGATCGCGCGCAGTCGCGACGGTGCCACGCTGCTCGACCTTCGATCAGTCGACCCCGACGACGACGAGACTGTCGCCACGGCGGTCCGCGCCGCACTGTCGTCGACAACCCCGCACTGAGCCATGCGCGTCATCGCCACTGCCGGTCATGTCGACCACGGAAAGTCGTCGCTGGTCGAGGCACTCACCGGCACCAACCCCGACCGCTGGGACGAGGAGCGTCGTCGTGGCCTCACGATCGACCTCGGATTCGCGCACACGACGGTGACCGGCCCGGATGGCACCGACCACGGCATCAGCATCGTCGACGTGCCCGGCCACGTCAGGTTCCTGCGCAACATGCTGGCCGGGGTCGGCGCGATCGATGCCTGCGTGTTCGTCGTCGCCGCCACCGAGGGCTGGAAGCCCCAAAGCGAGGAGCACCTGCGCATCCTCGAGATGCTCGGGGTGCATCACGGCATCGTCGTCGTCACGAAGCGAGACCTCGTCGATGACGAATGGCTCGAACTGCAGCAGCTCGACATCCGCGAACGACTGTCGGGCACGTTCCTCGCGACCGCACCGATGCTGGCTGTCAGCTGCAGGCAACGTCAGGCCGATGGCGTGGATGCGGCCGCGCCGAGTGCGACGGATGGCCTCGCCGAGCTGCGGCTGGCGCTCGGCCATCTGGCAGCCGAGGCGCCGGGAGCGGCCGACCGCGGGCGGCCGCGACTGTGGATCGACCGCGTATTCGCTGCCAAGGGCAGCGGCACCGTCGTCACCGGCACGCTCACCGGCGGCACGCTGCAGGTCGACCAGCACGTCACGGCCGGGCGACACGCAGTGCGAGTACGCGGCATCCAGTCGCACGGCGCAGCGGTCGACCGCATCGGCCCCGGCAACCGGGTCGCACTCAACCTCGCAGGCGTCGATCACGGCGAGCTGCACCGCGGCGATGCGGTCATCGACCCCGGGCAGTGGCGCCCCACCACTCGCCTCGACGCCTCGCTGCGGGTGCTCGGCTCGCTCGGACATCAGGTGAGTCGACGGGGCTCGTATCTCGCCTACATCGGATCAGGCGAGTTTCCGGTAAGGCTACGCGTGCTCGGCGCCGAGTCGATCCGGCCGGGTACCGACGGACTCGTGCGGCTGCACCTCGCCGCTGATCAGCCGATCCCGCTCGCCCCCGGCGACCGCTTCGTGCTGCGCGAGTCGGGACGCGACGAGACCATCGGAGGTGGTGAGGTACTCGATGTGCAGCCAGTGCGCCCGGCATCGAAGGCAGCGCCCGACCGCTCGGTCGAACGCGTCATCGCCGAGCGCGGCTGGATCGATGTCGACGAACTCGAGGCGCTCACCGGAGAGCGGCGACAGCCCACCATTGGCCGGTGGGCAGCAGCACCGCAGGCACTCGACGTCGCTCGCGGCGAGGTGCTCGCAGCAGTCGACGCAGCTGATGCGCTCGGCCTCGACACGGCGACGCTCAGCGAGGTGCAGCGGGCCGTCCTCACCGAGCTACCCGGCATCGTCGTCGAGGCAGGCCGCGCCCGGCGCGACGCCGTCATCGACCCGCTCGCCGCGCATCCATTCCTCGCTGCGGCGAAGGCAAGCGGTTGCGCCCCGCCAGATCCCGCCGGCATCGCCGCCGCCGAAGTGCGCGAACTCGTGCGGCGGCGACTGCTCGTCGAGCGCGACGGCGTCCACTTCCACCCCGACGCGATCGACACCGCTGCCACCGCGGCAGCCCGACTGCTCGAGGCTGTCCCCGACGGATTCACCGTCAGCCAGTTCCGCGAGGCGCTCGGCATCACGCGCAAGCACGCCGTGCCGCTGGCGGCCGAACTCGACAGCCGGGGCATCACACGACGACGCGGCGACGTGCGCATCGCCGGCCCGCGCCTTCCGGCCTCGTAGCCGGTGCTACGACGCCGAGGCCGCAGGCGGCGTCGCGCTGCCCCTGCCCGTGAGCGAGCGCACGCGCCGAAGGCCCCGACGGCGCGAGGGGGCGACCTCGCGCAGTTCGAGGTCGCGCGCAGCGCGCGCCACGCGCAGATCGTTGGTGATCACCTCTCCGAAGTGCGCGGGATCGGCGAGCAGCCAGCTGTGCGATCCCTCCACCTCGGTGCCTGATACGCCGCTGGCCACACAGAGCGCCTCGAACGACTCGCGGGGTATCACGCCGTCCCTGCGCCCCCACAGGATCGTGATCGGCAGGCCGCTGTCGCGGAGCATCTCGAGCTCTCGCCGCAGGTCGGCGCGTCGGGCCAGCTGCGCGACCTTCACGATCGCCTTCGGATTGCGGATCAGGTTCGGCAGCACGTCCTCGGCGACCACCGGCAGCACGCGGGTGGCCTGGCGCAGCGGCCACACGTCGGCTGGGAAGTGCAGGCCCCAGTCCCACAGCGGACGCTCGGCGATGCTGCGCAGCGTGTTGCCCTTGCGCCACGCCGAGCCGCCGATCGAGTTGACGAGCACGAGGCTGCGAACGCGCTGGCGATGGTCGTGCGAGAACCGCACGGCGACGCCTCCGCCGAACGAGTGGCCCACGACCACTACCGGCTCGTTGATGTCGAGGCCGTCGAGCAGGTCGCGCACCCAGTCGGCATAGCCGCGCAGCGAGAACTGAGATTCGGGCAGCCCAGGCGTGCCACCGAAGCCCGGCAGCGACGGGGCAATCACCCTGCAGTCCTGGGCGGCAATGGCGTCGATGACCGAGCGATAGGTGTGCTGGCCGAGCGCCCACCCGTGCAGCAGCAGCACGGGCATGCCCTCGCCAGCAGTCGCATAGCCGGCGGGCCGGCCCTGCACGAATGTCCGGCGGTCAGTGACGATCATCGATCACCGAGTGTTGTACACGCAGGTGCCCTGCGACAGGCACTTCGGCCCCTGACAGCAGGTCATGCGCTGCTGTCGGCCTGTTCGGCACCCGCAGCGTCGTCGCTGCGCCGACGCTCGCGGTAGTCGCGGGCGGCGCCCTCGAGCGGCTCGACCTCGAGGGTGACACCGTCGATCGATGCCACGCGAAGCGGCGACCCGGCAGGGATGGGCGTTGCACGATTGGTGCGTGCCCGCCAGCGGGCACCGTTCACCTCGGCCACGCCATCGGGATCAATGGCGCCGACTGCGATGCCGTCGGCTCCGACCATCCACTCGCGGCCGATCGTCGGCGTCGCGAAACGCGTGCGCGTCATCGACGGCATGCCGACGAAGAAGGTGAGCATCACGCCGATGATGCCGGTTGCCAGCGGTATCCATCCGATGCGCAGCGACGACCCCGGCAGCGAGCCGAAGAGGAAGAACGACGCCGGGATGAAGAGCACCAGTCCGATTCCTGTCCACAGTCGCGGCAGTCCCACCTGCACGTCGACCGAGAATGCAACGAGCGCGAGTACCAGCGCGATCACGGCGCCCGGTCGCGAGGGCAGTTCGGCAAGGCCATACGCGCCCAGCACCAGCAGTACGGCACCGACGAATCCGGCGATGCCGACACCCGCCGTGAAGAACTCGAAGATCAGCAGGCAGGCGCCGATCACGAAGAACAGGTAGGCGATCGGCGGACTGGCCACGGTGTGGAACACCTCGTCGATGAGGCCGAGGCCGCTGAAGCGCACCAGCGTGCTGACGTTCTGCGACGCGCCGGAGTCATCGAGCTCCTGGGTGACGGTGTCGAGCACGGTGCCGTCGTCGAGTGCGACACCATCGAGTGCCAGCACCATGCTGCGCACCGTGGGCACGCCCTCGTCGGACGTGTCGAGCCGCAACACGCCGAGCGTGCGGGCCTCGGCGAACGACACCGAGGCCTCGGCCAGCGCAGGCGCCTGCGGGCCGAGATCGACCTCGGGCAGCAGGGGGTCCCCGGTGAAGCCCATCCGGCTGCCGGCCACCATCGCAGTGACGTCGGCAACGCCGAACAACTGCGCCGGCGCGCCGTACGCGCGCGCTGACCGCGACGGTCCCACCCAGATGCCGACCGCCACCTTCGCATCGCGTACCTGTGCGAGCAGATCGGCCATCGCGTCATCGCCCACCACAGCACCTGGCGTGTTGAGTTGCAGCACCAGTGCCTGCGAGCCGCTCAACTCGGCGCGGCTGATAGCGCTGGAGACCGCATCGACCATCACCTCGTCGAACAGCCCCGAGGCCTGGAAGACGTCGACGGGCGGCAGCGCCGACGATGCGGCGGCATCATCGACGGGTGCGGCATGCGCGACGGCGCTCGGCATCGGGCCGACAGCCGTCGCCGAGAGCAGCGATGCGCCGATGGCACCCACGAGGGGCGCCGCAAGAAGGGCGATCGCTAGTCTGCGCACACGTGCCTCCGGGAGATTCGCTGAACTTCGTCACCGCCGCCCGCGTGACCATCGTGGCCGGGAAGGGCGGCGTCGGGAAGACCACGGTAACCGCTGTGCTGGCCCGAGCGGCAGCCGACCGTGGGCTCCGGGTGGCAGTGGTCGAACTCGACGGCAAGCCCACACTCGACCGGCTGCTGCCCGGCATCGAGGTGCTCCACCTCGACGCCGCACAGGCGCTCGCCGACTATCTCGACGAGCGCGGGCTCGCCCCGATCACCCGGCGCCTGCGATCGAGCGGCGTGATCGACGTCGTCGCATCTGCAAGCCCGGGGATCGACGACCTCGTCGTACTCGGCAAGGTGAAGCAACTGGAACGCAGCGGGCGATATGACGCCATCGTCGTCGACGGCCCGGCTGCGGGCCATGCGATCACGTTCCTCACATCGCCTGCCGGCCTGCGCGCAGCTGCCAGGGGCGGACCGATTGCGTCTCAGGCCGACGATGTGATGGCGATGCTTGCCGATCCGGCACGGTCGCAGGTGGTGCTCGTCACCCTCCCCGAGGCAACGCCGGTGAACGAGGTGATCGAGACTGCCTACGCACTCGAAGACCGCGTCGGGGTGAATCTCGGCCCCGTCGTCGTCAACGCGATCGACGACGGCCCACTCCTCGATGCAACTGCGGCCGCAGAGGGATCTGCGCTGCGTGCCGCGGCAGAGTTCCGGAACTCACGACGGCAACTGCATGCAGCTGAGTGCGAACGGCTCGCCGATGCGCTTGCGCTTCCCCAGGTGCACCTGCCGCTCGTTCCCGGCGCTCATCTCGACGACGAGGCCGTCAGGCATCTCGTCGCTACCGCACTGGCAGCACGACCGTGAGCGCTCTCAGCCTCGACGCGCTGCTCGGCGACGCTCGCGTCGTCGTGTGCTGCGGCTCGGGCGGCGTCGGCAAGACCACCACGGCGGCTGCGCTCGGTCTCGAAGCTGCCCGACGCGGCAGGCGGGCCGTCGTTATCACGATCGATCCAGCGAAGCGACTCGCCGATGCGCTCGGCGTGCCCGGCGGCCTCGGCAACGAGCCGATCCGCCTGACGGTCGACACGCACGCAGGCGACACCGATGCTGCCAGCGGCGAGTTGTGGGCGATGATGCTCGACACGGCCTCCACCTTCGACGGTCTGGTCCGCGGCCAGGCTGCGTCGCCCGATCAGGCCGAGCGAATCCTGGCCAACGGCTTCTATCGAAACATCGCCAGCTCACTCTCCGGCACACAGGAGTACATGGCCGCCGAGCGGCTTCATGCTCTGCACCACGACGACCGCTTCGACATGGTCATCGTCGACACGCCGCCCTCGAGGAACGCCCTCGACTTCCTCGATGCGCCCAGCACGCTCTCGCGCTTCCTCGAGCACCCTGTCTTCAAGTTGATGATGCTGCCCGCCCGACGCGGGCTGAAGGTGCTCAACATCGCCTCGCAGCCCCTGCTCCGCAGCATCGGCAAGGTGGTCGGCGGCGACGTGCTCGCCGATGCCATCGCCTTCTTCCAGGCGTTTGCCGGCATGGAGACTGGGTTCCGACAGCGGGCCGACGACGTGCAGGCACTGCTGCGCAGCCCGAGCACTCGATTCGTCCTCATCGCGTCTCCACGCGACGACACCATCGACGAGGCGCGCTACTTCGCAGCACGCCTCTCGGCTTCGGCACTGCCGGTTACCGCTGTCATCGTGAATCGCTGCACCCCACTGTTCGGTGCACCCTTCACGGAGCGTCCAGCCGACTCGCTCACTGGAGCGTTGCACGACAACCTCGCCGAGTTGCACGGCACTGCGCGTCGTGAGCGCGAGCAGGCGGCCGAACTGCTGGCCGACGTCGCCACCCACGCCACGGCGGGCACCGTGTTCGTTCCCACCCTGCCCGGTGACGTGCACGACCTCGGTGGCCTCGAGGCCGTGCGCCTGGCGCTGTGTGCCGACTCCCCCGACAGGTCTGCCCAGTAGGCCACCGTGCCGGCCGCGTGCCGTCGTGCCTTCGTACCTCCGCAGGCGAGCCGGTAGGGTGCGAGGCGTGCTGATTCTCATCGCCACGGATGCTGATTACGTCGTCAACGACGTCACCGCTGCCCTCGGTGGCCCCGACGTCACCTTCCTCGTGTGCCGCGAGGGCCGCGACATCGCCGGCGTCGTAGCCGAGCGCCCTGTCGACCTCGCCGTGCTCGACCTGCAGATCGGATCGATGGGCGGCATGGCTGCCACGATGTCGCTGCGCCTTGACGAAAGCGCTGGTCAGCTTCCCCACGTGAAGGTGATCATGCTGCTCGACCGGCCCGCCGACGTGCACCTCGCCCGGCGCTCCGCCGCCGAGGCATGGGTGGTGAAGCCCGTCGACGCGCTCACCCTGAAGCGCACCGCCAGGGCCGTGCTCGACGGTGTGTCGATGGCGGCCCCGCGGCCGGAGGCGGGCGCCGAGATGGCAGCCGCCGGAGCGGAACCGCCTGCCGCGGGATAGCATCTGCAGCCGCTACGGGGTGTAGCGCAGCTTGGTTAGCGCGCCACGTTCGGGACGTGGAGGCCGGAAGTTCGAATCTTCTCACCCCGACCACGAAAGCCCTGCTCCATGCCTGCCTCCGAAAGGTGCAGCGAGCAGGGCTTTGTCGTTCCCACCTCGGCGTGGGAGCAATCCGGCCGAGCTGCCCACCATGCGGTCAGCCGTCAGGCCTCGACGCTGATCATCCACCGGATGCCGAAGCGGTCGAGTGCCGTTCCCCAGTACTGGCCCCACGACATGTCGGCCATCGGCGAGCACTCCGTGGATCCCGCTCCGAGCAGCGCGAAGAGTCGGTCAGCCTCCTCGCGCGCATCGACGATGAGGTGGATCGACGTGTTGTTGCCCACCCGCACCTGATGCCCGAGGGACTCCAGCATGTCGGTGGCCATCAGCACGTGGCCCATCATGATCGGCAGTCGTGCGTGCATGATCTTGTTCAGGTCAGCATCCGACATCGATGGAGCATCGGGACCGCTCCCGAAACCGACATCGCCAAACCGAACGACCGGCCCAGCGATCTCAGTGCCGAACACCGATGCGTAGTGAGCGAATGCCTCTTCGGCATTCCCCTGAAAGTTCAGATACGTCGCAACTGCAGCCATTCGACCACCCTACAGCTGGCCACGCGCCACCACGTCAGACGAATCGTTAGAGTGTGATCGACTGATGGCGATGCGCAACGCGGCCATCAGCACTCACACGGCAGCGTCGAGCAACGCGGGCATCCGCCGGCATAGCGGGCCACAGCCTCGTCGAGGTCGATCCCCATCTGGTTGGCAAGCGTTGCGAGCCACGCCGCGACATCGCCGAACTCGTGCACCTGCTGTTCGCGCGAGCCCTTGCGCACCGCCTGCGCAAGCTCGCCGATCTCCTCGGCGAGCCACGCGACAGTTGCCGCCGTGCCGCGAGCACGATCACGCTCGCCATAGGTGCGCTCGATCACGTCCTGCAGAGCCCGGAAGTCCACAGGTGCAGGATGCCAGACCGATGCCGCTCAGGCGAGCAGTTCGGCGAT
>JBEGVK010000042.1:0-74657 GCA_041178405.1 Actinomycetota bacterium
GCGTTGCTGCGTCAGGCTTTCGCCCATTGCGCAAGATTCCCCACTGCTGCCTCCCGTAGGAGTCTGGGCCGTGTCTCAGTCCCAGTGTGGCTGATCATCCTCTCAGACCAGCTACCCGTCGATGCCTTGGTAGGCCATTACCCCACCAACAAGCTGATAGGCCGCGAGACCCTCCCGATCCGGTAGCCCTTTCGTCAGTGCCTCATGCGAGGCTCCGACGTCGTCCGGTATTAGCAGTCGTTTCCAACTGTTATCCCAGAGACCGGGACAGGTTTCTCACGTGTTACGCACCCGTTCGCCACTAGGTCTTCCGAAGTATTGCTACTCCATGGACCTCGTTCGACTTGCATGTGTTAAGCACGCCGCCAGCGTTCGTCCTGAGCCAGGATCAAACTCTCCAACAAGAATCTGCCCAACCATCTGGCCCCGAAAGGCCGTCCGGCAGAGCCGATTGTGTGAGAGCCGGGCGCCTCGTATGGGAATACACACGGTGCTAGCGCCCAGATCTGACTGATATTTGGCCACCACGCAAGCGTGACGGCCGTGAATTGACAGACAGCGACACTGCCGGCCGAAGCCGGTCTCGA
The DNA here is from genome assembly GCA_041178405.1 of Actinomycetota bacterium. Lineage (GTDB taxonomy): Bacteria > Actinomycetota > Acidimicrobiia > Acidimicrobiales > Ilumatobacteraceae > UBA668. Next base: position 588 of record JBEGVK010000042.1, read on the forward strand.
CGCTGCCCGCACTGGCGTTCAGTCTTCTCTTCCGTTGTCAAGGAGCCGGTGCCCGGAGAACCGGGACTACCGCTCGGGCACGCAGTCACCGAGGTGGCTGGTGGTGCCTCCCACGACGAACCGAGGTCCGTTCGGGGCGAGTGGCAAACTTACCGTGTCAGGGCGACAGCATCAACCCGCTGAGCGGATTTTTCCGATGACAAAGTCGCGCTTGCCCTTCCGCACCAGCAGAACGCCCCCGGGAAGGACATCGCCTGCCTCGAGCAGGCCATCGGCGCCAAGCACACGGCTGCCCACTCTCACGGCTCCCTGGCGGAGAAGCCGGCTGACCTCGCTCTGCGACGCCGACACACCGGCCCCGATCAGCAGGTCGTGGACTCGCAGGCCATCGACCGGCCCCTCCAGCTCCACCGACGGCACCTCAGCGGCCACGACTGCCAGTGCCGCCGCTGAGGCGGTGGACGGATCGCTGCCGAACAGCACGTCGGCCGCCTCGGCAGCTGCGGCAGAAGCCGGAGCGCCATGGACGAGTCCGGTCAGTTCGTCGGCCAGGGCCCGCTGTGCCCGGCGGCGCTCGGGTGACGCACGATGCTCGTCGAGCAGGGCGTCGATCTCGTCAAGCGGTCGAAGGCTGAGCATCTTCAGGTACACGCCCACCATCTCGTCGTCGACCTGCACCCAGAACTGCCGGAACTGGTACGGGGAGGTCCGGCGAGGGTCGAGCCACACTGCACCGCTCACCGACTTGCCGAACTTCGTGCCGTCGGCCTTCACCATGAGCGGGTGCGTGGCCGCGAAGGCCTGGGCGCCCAGTCGGCGGCGGATGAGGTCGACCCCGGCCGTGATGTTCCCCCACTGGTCGCTCGCGCCGGCCTGCATCTCGACCCCGTGAGCCTCGTACAGATGCCGGAAGTCGTTCGCCTGCAGGAGCATGTACGAGAACTCCGTGTACGAGATCCCGTGCTCGCTCTCGATCCTGCTGCGGACACTGTCCTTGGCGATCATCTGATTGACGGTGAAATGCTTGCCGACGTCGCGGAGAAAGTCGACCATCGGCACCGACGTTGTCCAGTCCGCATTGTTGACGAGAGTGGCCTGAAATGGACCTGGCTCGAAGTCGAGCAGCTTCGACAGCTGCGCCTTGATGCACTCCACGTTGTGGCGCAATGTCTCGGCGTCGAGCAGGTTGCGCTCCTCGCTCCGCCCGCCGGGGTCTCCGATCATGCCGGTGGCCCCGCCCGCCAGAGGGAACGGGCGGTGCCCTGACATCTGGAACCGACGCATGAACAGCTGACCCACCAGGTGGCCGGCGTGCAGCGAGTCAGCCGTGGGATCAAAGCCGATGTACAGACCGACAGGACCGGCTGCCAGACGGGCCCGAAGCGCATCCCTGTCGGTGGTGTCGTGCACGAGGCCCCGAGCCTCGAGATCGGCCAGCAGATCCATAGGACGTCATGTTGCCACGCCCATCGCCGCCCCACCTGCCTGCGCCACTCGGTGGAGGTGGGGCTGGGTAGCGTCACAGCGTGTCCGCCGCGCGCAGTCGATCGCACAGCGTCCTCGCCGCCCGGTTCGAGGCATTCGAACGCACCGCCGGATCGCGTGCCCCGCTCTACGCCCGGCTCGCCCCGAGAATCGCAGCCGACGGCGAACTGCTCGCCCTCCTCGACACCGCGCCTCCCCTGCAGCGACTGCCGGTACTGCTCTTTGCCGCCGTGCACCTTCTCGTGCTCGAGGGCCGAGCTCCCGGACTGGCTGGCTTCTACCCGAATCTGACGCCGTCCGACGACAACCGTCGCAGTCCTGCGGGCGACGACCCCTTCCCAGCGTTCCGGAGGGTGGCGCTCGACCACGCCGAGCGCATCCAGTCGATTGCTGCGACGTCGACAACGCAGACCAATGAGGTCGGTCGCTGTGCCTGGCTGATGCCGCTCGCATCGGCTGTTGCGCAGGAGGTCGGACCCCTCTCGCTTGTCGATGTCGGGGCGAGCGCAGGGTTGAACCTCCTCATGCACCACTTCGCGTACGTCTATTCGCGCCCCGACTCGTCGTCTCATCGCATCGTCGACCCGGCACGGGACGGCTCAGCGGCCCCTGCAGTCGACATCGACTGCGAACTCCGGCCGTGTGGAGCACGCCAGCTGGACGTGCCCTCTGCACTTCCTGCAGTCGCCGACGCAATAGGCCTCGATGCCTACCCGATCGATGTGCGCGACGAGACGCAGGTCAGGTGGCTCGAGGCATGCGTGTGGCCCGACATGGTGGTGCGGTTCCGGCGTCTCGTCGCCGCCCTCGAACTGGCGCGAACGATGCCGCCGCGTGTCGTTCCAGGCGACGCAGTCGACGACATTCTCGACGTGCTGGGGCCTGCCTCATCGGCTGGACACCCCGTGGTGATGACCAGCTGGGTGATGAACTACCTCGAGGTCGAGCGGCAGCGGACGTTCGTCGACGTGCTCGACTCGTTCGCCTCGCGCTCCGACCTCAGCTGGATCATCGCCGAAAGTCCAGCCGAGACACCGGGACTTCCGGTCGGCACGACCGAGCCACCCGAGGATGTCACCGTTGTCAGCCTCGTGCGATGGCGGCGGGGAGTGCGAACCGTGCAGCGAGTCGCCACGGCCCACCCGCACGGCTTCTGGATGCGTGCCGACTGCCCGCAGCGGTGACCCGCCGCATGGGCTGCGACTCAGCTGCCGTGATCACGACGCCCGACTCAGGATCCGCCGGCGGAAGTGGCTCGACACCCGAGCACCCGCTGGCGGAAGCGCTCGAGCTGCACCGCCACCGGTGCCGGCCCCGCGCCACCCTTGGTCGTTCGCCTGCTCACGGCCACTCCCGGGGCGATCAGTGCAGCCGCTGTCGGGCCGAGCCGGGGCTCGGCGATCACGAGGTCGCGCAGCGATCCCTCGCCGGCGAGGCTCCGTCGGACGAGCGCGCCGACCAGTGCGTGCGCATCACGGAATGGCACACCGTTGACGACGAGCCACTCGGCGAGATCGGTGGCAGCCGATGACTCCGTGTCGGCAGCTGCTCTCATGCGATCAGGCACCCATTCGATCGTGTCGAGCAGGCCACGCATCGCGACGAGGCCGCGGCCAACCTGGTCGACAGAGTCGAACAGGGGCTCTTTGTCCTCCTGATAGTCGCGGTTGTAGCTGAACGGCAGACCCTTCATCGTGGCGAGGAATCCGGCCAGCGAGCCGAGCACTCGACCAGCCTTGCCGCGGGCGAGTTCGGCGATGTCGGGGTTCTTCTTCTGAGGGAGCATCGAGCTGCCGGTGGCATAGGCATCGCTGAGCCTGGCGAAGCCGAACTCGTCGGTGGTCCAGAGCACGACCTCCTCGCCCAGCCTCGACAGGTCGATCGCGATCAGCGACAGCACGAACAGCGACTCGGCTACATGGTCGCGCGAGCCGACAGCATCGAGCGAGTTCTCGAAGCGCGACCTGAATCCGAGCAATTCGGCGGTGACGTCGGGATCGAGTGGCAGCGACGAGCCTGCAAGCGCGCCGGCACCGAGCGGCGAGACGTCGATACGCGTCAGCGCCTCGCCGATCCGGTCCACGTGACGAGCCATCGACCACCCGTGCGCCAGCAGGTGGTGGGCGAGCATCACCGGCTGGGCGCGTTGCAGGTGCGTATAGCCCGGCAGGTAGATGCCCTCAGCGGCCTCGGCCCTGCGGAGCAGCGTCTCGAGAAGGTCGACGATGAGATCGGCAACCTGGCGGAGCTCGCGTCGGAGCCACAGCCGCACATCCGTGGCCGACTGGTCGTTTCGACTGCGACCAGTGTGCAGCTTGGCGCCCGCATCGCCGGCCAGCTCTGTCACGCGCCGCTCGACGGCGGTGTGGATGTCCTCGTCGGACTCGGCGAAGCGGAACGTGTCACTGCCGATCTCGTCTGCGACCCGGGAGAGTGCCGCGGTGACGGCGGCGCCCTCGTCGGCACTCAGCAGGCCGGCGGCCACCAGTCCGCCCACGTGCGCGATGGAGCCGGTGATGTCATCGAGCCACAGTCGCCGGTCGAACGACAGGCTCTCGGTATAGGCCATGAGGCTTGCTGCTGGCCCCTCGTCGAACCTGCCGTGCCACAGTGTCGAGCCGCCGCTCATACAAGGCCCGCCAGATCGCGAAGGGTGGCCACCAGTGCCACGCCGCCGGTGTCCTCCTCGGCGATGCAGAGCAGTGTGTCGTCGCCTGCCACGGTGCCGAGGATGCCACGAAGCCCGCTGCGATCGATGGCACTCGCCACGACATGGGCGCAACCCGGAGGGGTACGGAGCACGACGAGGTTGCCGCTCGACCTCACCTCTGCCACCCACTCGCCCATCACCCTGCGGAGCTGGTCCTCGGGTGCGAGCCGCTGCGGCTCGTATTCGGGAATGGCGTAGACGGCGTCGCCTCCGGGCACGCGCACCTTCACTGCGCCAAGGTCCTCGAGATCGCGCGACACCGTGGCCTGCGTGGCGCCGATGCCGTCGACCGCCAGCAGATCGACCAGTTGCGCCTGGTTCGTGACGGCGTGCTGGCCGATCAACCTGCTGATCGCCTGTTGGCGCTGCACCTTCGACGACATCTCAGCAGCCCTCCACGACGTCACCGCACGCCGAGCAGCCACGCCATGACGGCGCGGGCGGCATGCATCCGATTGTGTGCCTGGCGGATGACGTGGCTCGACGGGCCATCGATCACGGCCGCCGACACCTCGAGGCCGCGGTAGGCAGGCATGCAGTGGTAGAAGCCGGCACCGGGAAGCGCCCGGGACATGAGTCCCTCGTCGACCGAGTAGGCGCCGAAGGCCGCGATCCGGGCGGCCTTCTCGTCCTCTTTGCCCATCGACACCCATGTGTCCGTGTGCACTGCGATGGCGCCGACGACCGCCTCGCCGGGGTCGTCCGACCAGCGCACCTCGGCGCCCGCAGGGCTACCGACGGCAGCGAGACGGTCCAACTCGGCGCCACCAGGCCCGTACTCGCGCGGGCATCCGAGGGAGACATCGGCACCCAACAGCAGGCATGCCTCTGCAAGCGATCGCGCCACGTTGCAGTAATCGCCGACATAGGCGACTGTCTGGCCGGACAGCGACCCGTGCACCTGACGCATTGTCAGGACATCGGCCACGGCCTGCAGTGGATGGGAGACATCGCTGAGCAGATTCACTACCGGCACGTCGCTCACGGCAGCCATCCGAAGCAGCGAGCGGTGGTCGAGAACTCGCGCGGCGAGCATGGCGTGATAGCCGGCGAGCACCCGCGTGACGTCCTCCACGCTCTCGCGCGTGTCGAGGCCGATTTCCTCGCCCCTTGTGTAGACAGGATGACCTCCCAGCTGCACGACGGCCAGCTCGGACGAATGCCTCGTCCGGTTCGACGGCTTCTCGAAGATGAGCGCGACGCCGCGCCCCGACAGCACCTGTGGCAGTGCACCTCGCTCTGCGAGGTCGAGCACTGCGACGAGCGACGACGAGTCGAGGTCTGTCACGTCGAGGAAGTGCGGCACGGCCATCACCTACCGGCCCCTGCTCGCACGTCCGACAGTGCCTCGGACAGCAGGGTGCATGCCTCCTCGATCTCTGCCGACGTCACGGTGAGCGGCGGCGCGAGTCGGAGCGCCGTGCCCGTGACCGCATTGGTCACGAGGCCGCGCCGGAGCGCTGCCGAGTAGACCTCCCTCGCATCGAGACCCGGATCAAGTTCGGCGGCGATCAGCAACCCGGCACCGCGTACTGAGGCCACACCAACGAGGGACGACAGCGCAGCGCGCAGCTCGGCGCCGCGCTCACGGGCGAGGGCCGGCGCATCGATCCGGCGCATTTCGTCGAGCACGGCAGTCACCGCTGCAGTCGCGATCGCCGTGCCGCTGTACGTGCTGCCGTGGTCGCCGGGCCTCATCGTGGCGGCCACCTCGCGCCGCGCCCATACGGCACCGACGGGCACCCCGTTCCCGAGCGCCTTGGCCATCGTGACCACGTCGGGAACGATCCCGGCGTGCTCGAAGCCGAACCACCGGCCGGTGCGGGCGATACCTGTCTGGATCTCGTCGACAATCAGCAGGATGCCGCGCTCGTCGCACAGGTTCCGCACGCCGCGCAGGTAGTCGACGCTCGCGGGCAGCACGCCGCCCTCCCCCTGGATGGTCTCGAGCAGCACGGCACCCACAGACGGGTCGATGGCGCCCTCCATGGCATTGAGGTCGTCGTACGCAACGTGGCGGAAGCCCTCGGGCATCGGCTGGAACGGCTCGTGCTTTGCCGGCTGGCCGGTGGCGGCGAGCGTTGCGAGTGTGCGGCCGTGGAAACTGCCGAACGCGCTGACCACGACGTGCCGGCCCCTCCCGCCGTGCTTGCGGGCGATCTTCAGCGCTGCCTCATTCGCTTCGGCGCCGCTGTTGCAGAAGAAGACCTGGCCGTCGCGTCCCGTCACCTCCCGCAGCAGCGACACGAGCCGCGCAGCCGCTCCGGCGGCCACCGGATTCGCGAAATAGTTGCTCACGTGCAGCAGCTGACCGGCCTGCTCGGCGAGTGCGGCGGTAACCGCTGGATGTGAGTGGCCGAGTGATGTGACGGCTAGACCGCAGAGGAAGTCGAGATACCTGCGACCCTCGCTGTCCCACAGCTCCGTCCCCGAGCCGCGGACGAACATCACCTGCGGCGCACCGAACACGGGAATGAACGGGCACCGATCGACGTCCGGATGTGTTGCTGCTGGCTCTGCGAGAAAGCGGTGCGCCTCGCCGCCGGCGATCCCCGGCGCCACAGCGGCGGCATGCTGAGCGCTCATCTGACCATCGTTCCGATCCCCTCGTCGGTGAACAACTCGAGCAGCAGCACGTGCGGGACGCGTCCGTCGAGGATGTGGGCACGGCGAACACCCGCCCGGACAGCCTTCACACAGCTCTCCACCTTGGGGATCATCCCGCCGGCGATCGTTCCCTCGGCCATCATCGCGTCGAGCTCGTCAGGCGAGGCCTGGCTGATGAGACTCGATGGATCATCGACGACGCGACGCAGGCCTTCGATGTCGGTGAGGTAGACGAGCTTCTCGGCATCGAGCGCCTCGGCGATCGCACCAGCAACCGTGTCGGCGTTGATGTTGTAGGCCTGTCCCCGCTCGTCGGCACCGATGGTCGCCACGACCGGGATGAAGCCGTCGGCTACCAGATTCTGGAGGATCGAGGGGTCGATCCGCTCGATGTCGCCGACGAAACCGAGCCCAGGATCGCGGGCGACCGCTCGAATGAGGCCGGCATCCTCACCGCTGACTCCGACGGCAAGCGGGCCGTGCACATTGATGGCTGCGACGAGCTGCGGGTTCACCTGCCCGACGAGCACCATCCTGGCGATGTCGACCGTGTCGCCATCGGTGATGCGCAGCCCATCCCTGAACTCGGCGGTCTTGCCGAGCCGAGACATCAGGTCGCTGATCTGTGGCCCGCCCCCATGGACGACCACGGGACGCATGCCTACCTGTCGCATCAGGACGATGTCCTCGGCGAAGAGGGACAGCGCGTCGTCGTCCGTTGCACCTGCGAGCGCGTTGCCGCCGTACTTCACGACGATGGTCTGTCCCGAGAACCGGCGGATGTAGGGCAGTGCCTCGACGAGTATCGAGGCACGGTCGATCGCCTCGGCACGATATGACGTCGATGTGGCCGAGCTCATGGGTACACCCCCACTGCGGCGAGCCCCATCTCCTCTGGCAGTCCGAGTGCCACGTTCGCGGCCTGAATGGCTCCTCCGGCGGCACCCTTCGCGAGGTTGTCGATCGCGCACATCGCGATGACCGTGCCGGTGCGCTCGTCGAACCTGGCGGTGAGGTGTGCTGCGTTGCTCCCGAGCGTGGCCTTCGTCGACGGTGGCTGGTCGACGACGGCAACGAAGGGCTCGCCTGCATATGCCTCGCGGAGCGCGGCCTGCAGGCGCTCGGTGCCGAGTGGCGACATTCCCCCCGGGCGGGCGTAGCAGGTGGCGAGGATGCCGCGGTTCATCGGCGCAAGATGCGGGGTGAACAGCACCTCGGCACCGGTCTCCTGCTCGATCTCGGGAGTGTGCCGGTGGTCGAGCAGCCCGTATGCCTGCACGTCTTCGTTGACCGTGCAGAATTGCGAGGCGTGCTTCAGCAGGCGTCCGGCGCCGCTCACGCCGGTGATGCTGTTGACGATCACGCCACGCCGGTCGATGAGGCCCGCATCGACGAGCGGCGCCAGCGCCAGCGTCGCCGCCGTCACGTGGCAGCCGGGTGTGGCCACGAGTGCCGCACCTGCGAGCGCCGACCGGTGCCGCTCGGGGAGGCCGTAGACGGCGGCCGCCAGCAGGTCGGGTTGGTCGTGGTCGAACCGATACCACGTGGGATACAGGGAGGCATCCTTCAGTCGGAATGCGGCCGACAGGTCGACGATGCAGCCGACCTGGCCGTGCAGTTCGCGGACCGCAGCGAGGCTCGCCTCGTGCGGCAGGCCGAGCACCACCAGGTCGACACCGACGAGGGACTGCGGGTCGAACTCGTCGATGACCAGGTCGGGATACCGGACGGCAAGGCTCGGATGCACCTCGGCGGCACGGACGCCAGCCTGCGAGTCGCCAGTTGCGGCGACGACCTCGAGTCGGGGGTGCTGGGCGCACAGGCGCAGCAATTCGGCGCCGGTATAGCCAGAGGCACCGACCACGGCCACCCTGAGACGTGACTGTTCGCGCAACACGATGGATGAACATACCATTTGATGCATGAGAATGCATCCACGTGAGGTCGTTCCCGCCCTCACGGGGCGCGAGCAGCGCCAGTCGCCGTCGGCGACAATGACAGCGTGGCAACCGACGGCCGACCCCACCCTGAGCGGTCCTGCCGCGGGCGCCTGCTCGTGGCAACGCCGCCGCTCGACGATCCGCACTTCGACCGCAGTGTCGTGTTCATGCTCGAGCACGGTGATGCAGGCGCCATCGGCGTCGTCGTCAACCAGTGCACGCCCGAGGACTGCCCCGACGAGATCTCCGCCTGGTCGTCGCACCTGCGGGCACCGGCGGCGGTGTTCACAGGAGGCCCCGTCGAGAGGGTCGCACTCATCGGACTGGCCCTCGCCGTAGGACCCACTGACGGCGGATGGAACGAGGTCACGACGCCTGCCGGGACCGACCTGTGGCCGGGAGCACCGGCGGATGCCGTCCTCGGCTCGGTCGACCTCACCGAGGACCCGCACTCGCTCGCCACGCGGATCGTCGCCGCCCGGATCTTCCGCGGCTACTCGGGATGGTCTGCAGGCCAGCTCGATCGTGAGCTCGCAGAAGGGTCGTGGATGGTGTTCGACGCGACGATCGACGATGTCCTCACCGGCGACCCGGACACCCTCTGGCGGCGCGTCGTTGCCCGTCAGGGCGGACGAACTGGCTGGGTTGCGGCGGTGCCCGACGACCTGAGCGCCAACTAGCCCTCAGCCGCGCAGCGTCGCCCCGAGCTTGCCCACGGTCGCCACGACCTTGGCGCGCACCTCGGCGATGTCGCTGTCGGTGAGCGTCCGGTCGGCGAGCTGCAACCGGAGCCGATACGCGAGGCTCCGAGCGCCGTCGTCGACACCCCTACCCCGGTACACGTCGAACAGCGCAAGGTCGACGAGGGCGCTGCCGGCAGCCTGCCGAATCGCCTTCTCGACTCGCTCTGCGGCCACCGTGTCGGGCACGGAGAAGGCGAGGTCGAAGTCGCCCGACGGGAACCTGCTAGTCGGCCGCCACTGCGGCACCTTCGGCGTCAGCTCGAGCAGCACGCCGAGGTGCAGTTCGAGCACGGCGACTCGCTCGTCGATGCCGTAGGCGTCGAGCACGTCCGGGTGCACCTCGCCCACTGCGCCGACGACGTCCTTGCCGATCGACAGCGTGGCCGCACGTCCCGGATGCAGACCAGACGGCACCACTGACTGGTCGAGCCGCGCGCCCCACCCCATGGCCGACGCGACGTCGCGCCACGCCTCGACTGCGGCCGTCGCGTCACGTCCGGCCATCACGACCCCAAGCGCCTCGTGCTCGGCCGGGAGGATGCCATCAGAGGGGGGATAGACGTGCCCGATCTCGAAGAGTGCGGCTCCGGCAAGGCGGTGCGACTCGTTGAACGCAATCGCCTTGAGCAGGCCGGGCCGCAACGAGGTGCGCAGGACGTCATCGCCCGCGGCAAGCGGGTTCACCAGGCGTACCGCTGAGGATCCGAGGCCGGCACGCTCGAGGTCGCCGTCACTGAGGAACGGATGAGGCATCGCCTCACTGACTCCGAGGCCGAGCAGCACCTCGCGCAGTCGGCGACGCCGCTGCTGGACAGCAGACAGCGCCCCCGGCTGCGACGGCTTCGGCACCGTCTTGCCGAGTCGGTCGTAGCCGTGATGGCGAGCGACCTCCTCGATGATGTCGATCTCGAGGGTGCAGTCGGGTCGCCACGTGGGAACCGACACGCGAACAGCGCCCTCGGCACTCTCGACACCGAAGCCGATGGGCTCGATGAGGCGGCGGATGTCATCGGCCGAGAACGGCTGGCCGAGCAGCGCGCTCACCCGATGCGGCCGCACGTCGATCACGACCTGATCCGGCAGGTCAGGGGTCCGCGCATCGACCGCACCCTCGTGCACGACAAGGTCGGGGCAGGTGAGCCGGAGCAGTTCGACGAACCTCGCGACCGACTGCTCGATGCCGAACGGGTCGACCCCGCGTTCGAAGCGCGCCGATGCTTCACTGCGCAACCCGAGACGCTGCACGGTCCGCATGATCGCTGTCGGCTCGAACCATGCCGCTTCGAGCGCGATCGACGTGGTCGACTCTGAGATCTCGGTATTGAGGCCACCCATGATCCCGGCGAGTCCGATCGGACGATCATTGGCATCGCAGATGAGCAGATCGTCTGCAGTAAGCGAGCGCTCGGCCCCATCGAGCGTCACCAGGGTCTCGCCGGGAGCGGCACGGCGGATGCGGAAGCCGCCGCCGCCGAGCGTATCCATGTCGTAGGCGTGATTCGGCTGGTTGGTCTCGAGCATCACGTAGTTGCTCACGTCGACCACGTTGTTGATCGGCCGCATACCCGCCGCCGTGAGTCGACGAGCCATCCACTCCGGCGACGCGCCAACAGCGACGCCACTGATGACCACACTCGTGAAGCGCGGGCATCGCGGACCGTCGACGATCTCGACCGACGCCGAGCGGGAGCCCGATGCGACGGCCATAGGCGACGGTGCAAACACGACCTGCACGCCGAATCGCGCAGCGAGGTCGCGCGCCACGCCGAGGTGCCCGTAGGCGTCGGGGCGGTTGCGCAGCACGTCGATGTCGTAGACGACTTCCTCGACCAGACCGAGCGCCGCTCCATATGGCACTCCGAGCGGCGTGTCGGCTGGCATCAGGAGAATGCCGCTGTGGTCGTCGCCAAGGCCGAGCTCTCGCGCCGAGCACAGCATCCCCTGACTCGGGATCTGGAGGATCGGCTTCGGCTCGATCACCCGGCCGTCGGGCATCACCGTGCCTGCGGTGGCGAGTGGCACCACGTCGCCGGGCGACATGTTGAACGCTCCGCACCACACGTGCCGCTCGACGCCGTCACCGGCATCGACGAACACCCGGTGCACCTTGGCGGCATCAGGGTGGCGCTCGGTCCGCAGAACGCGAGCCGTCACGACACCGTGCACCGTTGCGCCAACGGCGTCGACGCTGTCGACAGCAAGTCCGAGGTCGCTCAGCGCTGCAGCAAGCGCATCGCTGTCGTCGGGCAGTGGGGCGAGGTCACGGAGCCAGGAATGGATGATCTTCATCGCTGCCTCTCAGAACTGCCCGATGAAACGGAGGTCGTTGGTGTACATCTCGCGGACGTCGGCAATGCCGTGCCGCTCCTTGGCCATGCGGTCGATGCCGAATCCGAACGCAAAGCCACTCCACTCCTCTGGATCCAGCCCGCCGGCCCGCAGCACGTTCGGGTGCACCATCCCGCACCCGCCGAGCTCGAGCCAGTCGCCGCCCGGTGTCCGGATGTCGAACTCAGCGGAGGGCTCGGTGAACGGGAAGTAGCTCGGGCGGAGTCGGCTCGTGAAGCCTGCGCCGAAGAACGCCTGCGTGAAGCGCTCGATGGTGCCGGCGAGGTCGGCAAGGGTGATGCCGCGGTCGATGACCAGTCCCTCGATCTGGTGGAACACAGCGAGGTGCGTTGCATCGGCGGTCTCGTTGCGGAACACGCGGCCGGGCATCACCATGTAGATCGGCGGCGCGATGGTCTGCATCACGCGGATCTGCACCGGCGACGTGTGCGTGCGCAGCACCGTGCTGCCGGGCGCGCCGTGGTCGACGTAGAAGGTGTCGTGCATGCTGCGCGCCGGGTGCTGCGGCGGCATGTTGAGCGCCTCGAAGTTGTGCCAGTCGGTCTCGACCTCGGGTCCTTCGGCGACTTGGAATCCCATGCCGACGAAGACATCCTCGAGCCGCTGCCAGGCCTGGGTGACGACGTGGGCGTGGCCGCGACGCGGCGAGTGCATCGTCTCGGTGAGGTCGATCCGCTCGGCGACGAGCTGTTCGGCGCGCGCCGCCGAGCGCAGAACCCTCAGCCGCTCGCCGAGGGCCGCCTCGACCGCAGCGGTCGCCTCATGCAGCGCCTGCCCAGCGCCGCGCTTCTCGTCAGGTGTGCCAAGCCCCCCAAGACCGGCCTTGAACCCGGCGAAGGGGCCCTTGCGGCCGAGCAGCTCGGACTCGAGCGCTTCAGCCTCAGCGAGATCGGCCACCTCGTGGATTCGCCGCACGGCCTCATCGCGCGCCGCAGTGATCTCGTCGATCATCACCATTCTCCTTCGAACGTCGTCCCGCACCACGGTGCGGTCGGGGCATCGCCCCATCGGCCAGTGCGACCCCCGGGCGGGGGCTGGCGCGGCTCGATCAGTCGACCGGTGCGCAGCCCCAGATCACCCGGGGGCACGGAAATCGACGAGAGAACACGCCGTCACGCTACCCGCTGCGCCGCTGCCGGGCGACCTCGAACACGAGGAGCGTGGCTGCCATCGCAGCATTGAGGCTCTCGACGGGCCCGCTGTGCGGGATCGTGAGCCACCCGTCGACAGGTGCGTCGTCGGGAAGGCCGTGCGCCTCGTTGCCCACCACGAGCGCCACCGGCTGGCGCAGGTCGACCTCGGAGTACGTGCTGCCGCGGTGCGACGACGAGCCCATGACGGAAAGACCCATTGCTCGCAGCTGCCCGAGTTCGGCGACGATCACCGGGATCCTGAACACGCTCCCTGCGCTCGCGCGGACCACCTTCGGAGCGAAGGGATCTACCGACCCTGGCGTGAACAGCACCCCGTCCGCTCCCGCTGCCTCAGCTCCCCTGATGATCGTTCCTGCATTTCCGGGATCGGCCAGCTGGTGGCATCCGACAATGAAGGTCGCCCCTGCCGGCAGCGGATGCTGCCGCCGTTGCACTACTGCGATGAGCGGCCGCGGCGAGTGCGTCGAGGCAACCCTCTCGATGACGTTCGGAGCGACGTGGAACACCGCTGAGCCACAGTCGACGGGCTCAGAGCCTGGAGCAACGAACTGCGACTCGACCCGCCAGCCAGCGGCCACAGCCTGTTCGACCAGGGCCGCACCCTCGACGACCACGACACCCGCCTCGTCACGCGCACCGCGGCGCCCGACAAGGCGCCGCAGGTGCTGGATCTTCGGATTGGAGAACGTCAGCCCGGTCGAGCCGGACTCTCGCTCGTCGTGGTCGCCCACGTCTGGGTCGCTCAGAGAGCGGCCTTGGCCTGCGCGACCAGCGTCGAGAACGCCGCACTGTCGGTGACGGCGAGATCGGCGAGCACCTTTCGGTCGACTGCGATCCCGGCGGCGTTGAGTCCGGCGATGAACCGGCTGTAGCTGATGTCGTTCTGCCGGCACGCAGCGTTGATGCGCTGGATCCAGAGGCGTCGGAACTCACCCTTCTTGGCGCGGCGGTCGCGGAATGCGTATTGCCCACTGCGCATGACCTGCTCGTTGGCTGCGCGGACAGAGCGGCTCTTGTTGCCGTAGTAGCCCTTTGCGCGCTCGAGGATCTGGCGGCGCTTCTTCTTGGCGCCGACGGCTCGCTTCACTCGTGCCATGGTTCTTCTCTCTCTCGTTCGTCGGTGTCGTTCGGTCGGGAGACGGGCGCAGAGGCCCGCCGGTGAGGATGGTCAGCGCTCGCCGAGCAGGCGCTTGATCTTGCGTGCGTCGCCGGGATGCACGTCGACTTCGCCGTCGAGGCGACGGGTTCGTGTCGAGGGCTTCTTCTCGAAGAGGTGCTGGCGGTTCTGCTGGAGGCGACGCAACTTGCCGGTTCCGGTCTTCCTGAACCGCTTCGCAGTGGTCTTGTTGGTCTTCATCTTGGGCATGGCATGTCCTTTGGGTGTCCCCTGCGGTGGCAGGGCCTGAGGTCTGGCGAGCGAGACGCTCGGCAAACGGGTGTCAGTCGGTATCGGCGCCGGCAGGCTCTGCAGGCGCTTCACCAGCCTGACCGTCGTCGGCCGAACCGTCGTGTCGGTCGGAGTTCTTCTTCGGAGGAGCCTTCTTCTCGGGCGACAGCACCATTGTCATGTTGCGCCCCTCGAGCCGGGCCTGGGTCTCGACCTTGGCGGCCCCGTCGAGCTGCTGCAGCACGGCATCGAGGATCTTCGAACCGAGTTCGGGGTGGGCCATCTCGCGTCCCCTGAACTGCAGGGTCACCTTCACCTTGTGCCCCTCGGAGAGGAACTCCTGCATGTGCCTCACCTTGGTGTCGAAGTCGCCCTTGCCGATCTTCGGTCGGAACTTCACTTCCTTGATCGACACCTGCACGGTCTTCTTGCGCGACTCCTTTGCCTTCTGGCTCTCCTCGTAGCGGAACTTGCCGTAGTCCATGATTCGGCATACGGGTGGGTTCGCCAGCGGGGCTACTTCGACGAGATCGAGGTCGAGCTGGCGCGCCATGGTGAGCGCTTCCGGCAGCGGCCTGATGCCGAGCTGTTGGCCGTCGGGGTCGATGAGACGCACTTCACGGGCACGTATGCGCTCGTTGTAGCGGTGCTCCTGCGGCTGCGGCGGTGCTATGGCTGCTCACTCCTGTGCAATGGGTGTGTCCCCTCCTGTGTCGGGCGATGCGAAGCCACCGGACACCACGGGGCACACCGCCTGAGCGGCATGCTACGCACTGTTGATGACCCGGGCGCACGTGTCGGGGCGAGCCCCTTGTGGCCGGGTGGGGACGACAGGGACGTCCCACTTCGCCTCAGTTGTCGGCTCTGTAGGGTACCAGTCGTGGCCTCCGACGACACCACCTACGACGCTGATCCCGGCGACCATTTCGATGACGACACCGCTGACGGCGCCGAGGCACTGGCCGCCCTGCGCGAGGCACGCCAGCGCCTCGGTGGCGTCCCGGCCTCGGTCGTGGTCACCAACCACGTCATGGGGCTCTACGAACTGGCCGCGATCCACCTCAGTGCCCAGCCGCCGCAGCTCGGCGAGGCGGTGCTGGCCATCGACGCCATGGCCTGCCTCGTCGAGGGGCTCGGTGACCGACTGGGCGACGAGACCGGCCTCATGAGAGACGCGCTCGCCAACATCCGCCTGGCATTCGTCCAGGTCAAGGGTGCCGTCTGAATCTCCCGTAGGCAGCCCGCCGCACCCGTCCGCCTGCGACATCGACCCCCTCGGCGATGAGGAGCGCCGCCTGCTCTGCTTCGAGGCCGGGCACGAGGCGGCCAGCAGCGTTCACCACCCGCCACCACGGGACGGAATCGTCGTCGCTCGCTGCGAGCAACTGCCCCACACGTCGAGCCTGGCGGCCGACACCGGCATCGACGGCGATGTCACCGTACGAGACCACCTCGCCCGGACGCAGCGAGCGCACCACGTCGATGATCCGCACATCTCGGTCAGCGCCCGCACCCCGCTGGCCGTCGGTCACAGGGCAGCGACTCCTGCCGCCTCGTATCGGCCGAGGCGGGCGATCGATCTGAACCGCACCGCCGTGCCCACCGCCACCTGACGGGTTCCGTCGGCGATCTCGATGCAGTGGAACGGCCAGCGGCGGCCGTCGTCATCGATGATCACGCCCAGTCCCACGTCGGCGTCGAACGACGCAACAACGCCGCCGAGAATGCCGTCCGGCAGTGTGCTCACGGCCGTGAGGCTACCGAGGGCAGCTCAGTGAGCCGTCGGCACGTCGGCGAGCAATCGAAGTGCGTGAGGCAGTACGTCGAGTACCGCCGTGAGCTGCTCGACACAGCCCTTCGGCGACCCGGGAGTGTTGACCACGATGGCCTGTGCCCGGATCCCGACGACGCCCCGGGAGAGCCGGCCGAGGGGATTCACGAGCCGCATGGCCTCGGCGAGGCCCGGAGCGGATCGCTCGATGACGCGAAGCGTGCCCTCGGGTGTCTCGTCGCGCGGCGCGAATCCGGTGCCGCCCGTAGTGACCACGAGTCCTGCGAACCCATCGCAGAGGGCGATCAGTGCCGCTGCGACGCTGTCGGATCCGTCAGCGACAACGCGTCGATCGACGACCTCGTATCCGTGTCGGATCAGCAGCTCCACGAGCGCCGCACCGCTCGTGTCGGTGCGCGTGCCGGCGATCACGCCGTCGCTGACCGTGAGAACCTTTGCCTGCAGTCCGTCTGCGCTCATGCCGAGCGACGGTAGCGGAGCAGCACCATGCCGTCGGTGTCGCAGTCCTGCGGCAGCACCGCCCAGCCGGCGCCATACCGGCGCCATGTGCCTGCAGGCGGCTGCTCCTCGAGCACATCGAAGCCCTGCGGAACGCGGCGGTCGACGGACTCCTCTGCGGTCAGCGTGCACACCGAGTAGACCAACGTCCCGCCCACCCGCACGAGCGGGGCGAGCGCGTCGATCATCGACTGCTGCAGGACAGCAAGCTCGGTCACATCTGTCGGGCTGATCCGCCAACGCGCATCGGGCCGCCGACGCAGCGCACCGAGTCCGCTGCAGGGCGCATCGAGCAGCACGCTGTCGAAGGCTCCGGCTCCGAACGGCGGCGCCGTCGCGTCTGCCACCGCCACCGCCACCGCATCGAGTCCGAGGCGCTGCACATTTGCTGCGATCAGACCGGCCCGGTGCCCCTGCAGGTCGCAGGCCACGACACTGGCGCCACGTCGGGCGATGCCCGTCGCCTTTCCCCCGGGAGCAGCGCACGCATCCAGCACGAGATCGCCGGGACCGCATGGAACGGCATCGCCAACCCACTGCGATGACTCGTCCTGCACATAGCCATCGGCTCGCTCCGTCGCAGATGCCGCGCGGTCCATGGCCTCCATGGCGCTCACCGCCTCGTCGACGCCGAATTCTGCTGCAAGCCGCGCTGCAATCCAGTCCGGATAGCTGAGCCGCTCGGCGTCCGATGCCCAGGTCATCGGTGTCGACGAGACTCGACGCAGCACGGCGTTGACGAAGGGCCGCGATCGCCGTGGTGCGAGGCCAACGGTCTCGGAGACCGCAGCGTGCACGGGCACTGAGGTGAAGCTGAGTTGGTAGGCGCCCAGGCGGAGCAGCGAGCGCAGTCGAGCAGGAGGCTCGGTCGACACGAAGCGATCGACGAGTGCATCGCAGGCTCGACGTCGCCGCGTCGTGCCGTACACCAGTTCTGTGGCGAACCGGCGGTCGCGCTGGTCGAGCCCCGATCGATCGAGCATCGATGGCAGCAGGAGATTGGCGTATGCCCCCTCGTGGTCGATCCGTTCGAGGCAGTCGAGCGCCACCGACCGTGCGGTCGGCGTCACTCGAGCGTCTCCCCCTGCTCGAGTCGTGCACCTCGGCAGAAGTCGGCGGCCGACATCGGCCCGCGTCCTTCCGGCTGAACGCGCACGAGCCGCATGCCCGGGGCCGGCGATTCCACCGACCCACCCGCTGCAGCGTGATCGAGCACCGCCTCGAGCACCCGGAGACGACGGCCGCGGAATGTCGTCCATGCGCTGCCAAGTCGAACCAGCCGGTCGATTGCAGCGAGAGGAGCGGTCCAGTCGATGCGCAGCTCGGCCGGGGCGATCTTCGCGGCGTACGTGGGCGTGCCCTCCTGTGCGGTGCCCACCGCCAGTTCACCGTCGAGCACATCGAGCAGCAGCGCAGTTCCCCGCTCGACGAGTCGCTGCCGGAGCAAGGCCGCAGTGTCGGCCGGCTCGATCGGCACTGCCGACGATGCCAGCACGGGGCCAGTGTCGAGTCCTGCGTCGAGCCTCATGATGCTCACGCCGGTCTCGCTGTCGCCGGCTAGTAGGGCACGCTCGACCGGGGCCGCTCCTCGCCATCTCGGCAGCAGCGAGAAGTGGATGTTCAGCATCGGGAGCCCGTCAGGCGGCTCGAGCAGCGATGCAGGGATGAGCTGCCCGTAGGCCACCACGATCCCGAGTTCGGCGCCCGCCTCGCTCACATCGCCCAGCTCGTGGCTGACTCGAAGGCCGAGATCGAGTGCCGCCCTCTTCACCGGACTCGGCGACAGCTGACTCCCCCGCCCTCGCCGCCGGTCGGGCCTGGTGACAACGAGGACGATGTCGTGGCCGTGCTCGACGAGCGCCCGGAGAGTCGGCACCGCCATCTCCGGCGTGCCGAGGTAGGCCAGCGAACGGTACGTCATCTCGTCGCCCGCAGCGACGGCATCACGAGAGACGGAGGCGCCGACGTTCGCCGCGACCGAGGGGGTTCTCCTGCATCCGGCGGTACTCGGCCATCGCCTCCTTGCGCTGGTCGGCCGTCATCCGGTCGAACATCAGCACGCCATTGAGATGGTCGATCTCATGCTGGAACATGCGCCCGAGCAATTCGTCGGCCTCGAGCTCGATCTCGTCGCCGTCGACTGAGACGCCTCGTACCAGCACATGATTGGGCCTGACGATGTCGACGTAGAGATCCGGAATGCTGAGGCATCCCTCGCTGTAGACGAATTCGCCGGCGCTCTCCACCACCACCGGATTGATGATCGCCATCGGCACGTCGTCGATGTCCCACACCACGACCTGCTTCTGCACGCCGATCTGCGGCGCAGCGAGCGCAATCCCGGAATCTGACTCGTACAGCGTGTCGAACATGTCATCGACCAGCCGGGCGACGCGGCCGTCGACGTCGGCAACGGCGAGAGCCTGCGTACGCAGCACTGGGTCGCCGAAGGTCCGGATCTTCTGAGCCATGTCTGCAAGGCTACCGACCAGTGACCCAGCCACCGTCGCACTACTTCGACGACGACCCGACCGTCGAGTCGTCACCGCAGGAGGTCGACCTCGTGCTGCCTGACGGTCGCATGTCGCTCACGACCGACAGGGGCGTGTTCGGGTACGGCATGGTGGACCCCGGCACCAAGTTGCTGCTGATGGACGTGCCCACGCCGCCGCAGATCGGCAACCTGCTCGATCTCGGGTGCGGCTACGGCCCGATCGCCGTGACGATGGCCCGTCGTGCCCCTGGGGCCACCGTGTGGGCGGTCGACGTCAACGAGCGAGCCAGGTCGCTGTGCGCGTCGAACGCCGCCCGGCACGGTCTCGCCAACATTGTCGTGGCGTCCCCCGACGACGTGCCGCCTGACGTGGAGTTCGCTGTCATCTGGAGCAATCCCCCGATCCGCATCGGGAAAGAGGCCCTGCACCGAATGCTGCTGCGATGGTTCAGCCGCCTGCATGGTGAGGCATGGCTGGTGGTGCACCGGCACCTCGGCAGCGACTCACTGCAGGCGTGGCTGCAGCGCGAGGGATTCGGCGTTGAACGCGTCTCCAGCAGTAGGGGCTACAGGGTGCTGCGCGCCTCCGGCGCTCCGTCAGGCCCGGGGCGGATCGACCTCGATCCGGCATGACACGGCCTTCGGCCGAGGTGTGCCGACAAGGGCACTGCCGAGCTCCATCCAGTCGGCGGCCCGCAGCAGCGCGCCCTTCGGCGTACGGGCCCATTCGAGGCCGGTCGACTCGGCGATGCTGACGGCATCGCTGCCCTCGAGTGCAGCCAGCGCTGCGAATGGGGGCAGGCCGAGAGCCGACCGTCGCGCCTGGTCGTCGGCGACAAGCGCCTCGAGGTCGCCCACCGCGAGCGCACGCACGGCAGGATGCGCGGGATCGTGAGTCTGCAGCACCACGATGCCGCCACCCTCCGGACGGCCGACAAGTCGCCCGGCGCGAACCACGAGGGCGGCTGTCTGCTCGACTGCGCGATAGCGCGGCGCAAGCAGCTCGGCGTCGATGTCGAGGAACACGACGGCGTCTGCCCGCCCGACTCGGTGCAGAACCGCTTCGGTTCCCACGATGACCCCCGCCTGCTCGATTGCCTGCGCCTGGGCGTCGTCATCGGCAGGGGAACTGCCGGTGACCAGCAGGACAGGCCGACCCGCTGCCGCTTCGAGTTCTTCGCGCAGCCGCGCAACGCCCGGGCGGACATTCGACATCGAGGTCGCCCCGCAGCGCTGGCACACCAGAGGACGTGTCGTACCGCACCGCTGACACGACAGCACCGCCTCGTCGGGCTGCACCACTGCCGCCGAGCAGTTCTCGCATCGCTGGAGCGATTTGCAGGCTCGGCAGGCGAGGACGCGTGCCCGACCGGGAGCGTTGAGGACGCACACCACCCGCCGATCGCTGTCGCGAAGGAGTTCGATGAGGCGTGACCCGACGATCGAACGCCTCCACGGCTCGACGTCGGAGCGGTCGTCGACCTCCACCTGTGGCCATGTCGCATCGCCGACAGCAGGCGGGTGCCCGAGCCAGTGCCGTGCCGCAAGCGTCGGCGCCGGCGAGATCAGCCAGCACGACGCACCGGCACGGCGTGCCCGCTCGACGAGCACGTCCCGCGCGTGCCACGTCGGCGATCGCTCCTCCTGGTACGACTCGTCGTGCTCGTCGATGACCACCACGGCAGCGAGCCCCTCGCATGGCGCCCATGCCGCACTCCGGCTCCCGACCACCACGTCGACGCCTCCGGCCGCTGCTGACCATTCGCCGGGAACATGGGCGACCGACAGTCCTGCACGGCGCAGCCTCGCCGCCAGCGCCTTGGCCGCCCGAGGCGACGGGTGCACGGCGATTGTCGGTCCTCGCTGCGCTGCCTGCACGACGAGTGGCAGCGGGTCGGAGAATGGCGAGAGGCGATGCACTTCGTTCGATGCCGGCCCGGGTGACGGCCGCAGCGCCCGCCGCTGCGGCGGCAGGTGGGCGACCATCGTCGTTGGGGACGCTGCGGCGAGGAATGGCCTCAGCCGCCCTGCTCCCCACCTGATCGACGCCCAGCGGGCGGTGTCGACAACGTCGGCCGACGGTCCGATCGACGACCATTTCGAGATCGGCACGAGTCGCCCGACTTCCACGTCGGCGAGGTGCTCATCGATCACGTCGACGACCCAACCGCCCACTCGGCGACCGTGCAGGACGACGCGGACAAGCGAACCGACCGTCACCGTGCCGACCATCGACTCGGGCACCAGATAGTCGAAGTGCTTGTCGAGACCGGTGACGTCGGGGACGACTCGGGCCACGGTCCGCGGCGAACCCTGCGCGGGTGTCACGCGGCACCGGGCCGCGTGCGGTTCACCGGCCGACAGCGCGCGTGAAGGCGTCGAGGCGGCTGAGCGTCTCCCACGTGAACTCGGGGAGGGCCCGGCCGAAATGCCCGTATGCCGCTGTCTTGCGGTAGATCGGACGCTTCAGGTCGAGATCGCGGACGATTGCTGCCGGCCGGAGGTCGAACACCTCGCGTACTGCGTTCTCAATTGACGACTCCGAGACCTTCGCCGTGCCGAAGGTCTCGACGAGAACGCTCACCGGATGCGCCATGCCGATGGCGTAGGCGACCTGCACCTCGCAGCGAGATGCTGCACCGCTCGCCACCACGTGCTTGGCCACCCAGCGCGCCGCGTAGGCGGCCGAGCGGTCGACCTTGCTCGGGTCCTTGCCGCTGAATGCGCCACCGCCGTGGCGGCCCATGCCGCCGTAGGTGTCGACGATGATCTTCCGGCCGGTGAGGCCAGTGTCACCGTGAGGACCGCCGATGACGAACTTGCCGGTGGGGTTCACGTAGACGTCGTAGTTGTCGTCGGCGAACTGCGTGGGCACGGTGGGACGGATGACCTGCTCGATGAGGTCGGGCCGGATGACCGTGTCGCGCTCGATGCCGTCCTGATGCTGCGTGCTGATGAGGACCGAGCGCAGGCGCGCCGGGCGTCCGTTCTCGTAGTCGATCGTGACCTGGGTCTTGCCATCGGGGCGGAGGTACGGGAGTGCGCCGCTCTTGCGCACCTCGGTGAGTCGCTCGCTGAGCCGGTGCGCCAGCCAGATCGGCATCGGCATCAGATCGGGTGTCTCGTCGCATGCGTACCCGAACATCATTCCCTGGTCGCCGGCACCCTGCTCCTCGAGCGAATCGGCCGCGCCGGCGGTACGCACTTCCTCGCTCTTGTCGACGCCCTGTGCGATGTCGGCACTCTGCTCGTCGAGGCTGACGATGACACCGCAGGTATTGCCGTCGAAGCCGTACAGGGCGTTGTCGTAGCCGATTGACTTGATGACATCGCGTGCAAGCCGCGGGATGTCGACGTAGGCCTGTGTCGTGATCTCACCAGCGACGACGCACAGTCCGGTGGTGAGCAGCGTCTCGCAGGCGACGCGTCCATCGGGGTCCTGCTCGAGGATGGCATCGAGCACGGCATCGCTCACCTGGTCGGCCATCTTGTCGGGATGGCCCTCGGTGACGCTCTCGGACGTGAAGGTGTAGTTGCTCACCCGGGAAGACTCCTCGTGTCGGAGCGGCAGGCCGCTCAAGATGATGCGACGCCGTCGCCGCGCTGGATCTGGGCCACAGTATCCAGTACGGCCTTGGCGATGGTGCGTTTCGAGGCCATCGGCACCTCGACGGGCGGCTGGCCGGGCCGGAGGAGCGTGACCGCATTCGTCTCGTGCTGGAATCCCGCCCCCGGTGCGCCAACGTCGTTGGCCACGACGAGGTCGAGGTGCTTGCGACGCAGCTTCGCCTCGGCATTGGCAACGAGATCGGCTGTCTCTGCGGCGAACCCGACGAGGACCTGCCCTGCGCGTTTGGCGGCGCCGAGGCTGGCGAGGATGTCGGGGGTGGGCTCGAGCAGTATCTGCGGCACCCCGCCGTCTTTCTTGATCTTGCCGCGGGCCGGCGACACCGGGCGGAAGTCGGCCACCGCTGCGGCCATCACGACGACGTCGGCCCTGTCGGCAAGGCCCTGCAGCGCCGCCTGCATCTCGGCAGCGGTCTCGACAGCGACCACGGCTGCGCCCGGCGGCACCGGCAGGTCGACGGTGGACACCAGGGTGACGCACGCGCCGCGAGCGAGCGCCTCGGCGGCGATGGCATAGCCCTGCTTGCCGCTGCTGCGGTTGGCGATGACGCGCACCGCATCGATCGGCTCACGGGTGCCTCCGGCGGTGACGACGATGTGGACGCCCGAGAAGTCGGCGGACGCGGAGAGCACGCCGCTCACTGCATCCACGATGCGATCCGGGGCAGCGAGCCTCCCCGCACCGACGTCCCCGCCTGCGAGTCTCCCGACATCTGGCTCGACGATGTGCACCCCACGCTGGCGAAGCGTGTCGATGTTGGCGCGCACCGCAGGGTGCTCCCACATCTCGGTGTGCATCGCCGGGCACACCACGACCGGCGCTCGCGTCGCCAGCAGCACGTTGGTCAGCAGGTCGGTGCTCAGCCCGGCCGCATATGCACCGACCACCCGAGCGGTTGCGGGGACGATCAGCACCACGTCGGCCGTCTGTCCGAGGCGGGTGTGCGGGATCGGCGCGTTGTCGTCCCAGAGACTCGTGCGTACCGGCTCGCTGGCGAGCGCCGACAGGGTGGTGGCGCCGATGAAGTGCTGGGCTCCCGCTGTCATCACCGGGATGACATGGGCACCAGCGTCGACAAGTCGTCGGCACACCTCAACGGCCTTGTAGGCGGCGATGCCGCCCGACACGCCGAGGATGATCCGCTTGCCGGCAAGCATCGCTGGACCGGTCAGGCCGGCTCGGTGCCGTCCTCGGCTGCACCACCGTCGACGAGGTCGCCGTCGAGGATGGTCTCCTCTGCAGGAGCCACAGGCTCGCCACGCTGGATCTTGCCGACAGCGATCTCCTCGAACCCGATGCTGAGCGGCTTGCTCGCCCGAGTGGGTACCTGGGGCGGCACCATGTGGCCGAGTCCATCGCCGAGGTGGTTGTAGTAGCTGTTGATGTCGCGTGCGCGTCGCGCAGCGAGCGTCACGAGGCTGAACTTGGAATCAACCCGGTCGAGGAGTTCCTCGATCGGCGGATTGATCATCGTGTCATGCGAGCGAGTGGACATCGGCACCTCGACGAGCTGATATCTCGACCCGGACGGGCCGAGAGCGGCAGGGAAGCCTACCGGCCCGATCAGGGCTGCGCACGATGCGCTCGGATGATCCCCATCATCTCCCCCACCGTCCGCTCGAGATCGTCGTTGACGACGACATGGTCGGCGATGGCCAGGCCGACGGGCTCCTCATCGAGCGCCTTCTGGAGCCGCTCGTCGACCTTGTCCTCGGGGTCACCCCGGCCGCGGAGGCGCCGCTGCTGCTCGTCACGGGACGGTGGCAGCACGAAGATCAGCACGGCTTCCGGATGGAGTGTCTTCACCTGGCGGGCACCGTCGACCTCGATCTCGAGGACGACGTCGCGACCGGGATCGGGATCGGGGAGCGGCGTCCCGTAGTAGTTGCCGAGGAACATCGTCCACTCGAGGAATCCACCCGCTTCGATTCGGCGCTCGAACGAGGCGCGGTCGGTGAAGTGATAGGCGTGCTCGCTCTCTCCCTGTCGGCGTGGGCGGGTGGTCCACGACCTGCTGAGCCACAACTGCGAGTCACGGGCAACCAGTGCGTCGACGATGGTGCCCTTGCCGACCCCGCCCGGACCGGAGACGATGTAGATCACCGCGCCTGCCCCACGTGCATCCTCACCGGCCGAGGAGCTCGACGATTGCCTGCTTCTGCTGCGCGCCGAGCCCCTGCACGCGGCGGTTGTCGGCGATGCCGATGTCGTCCATGATGCGGCGCGCCTTCACCTTGCCCACGCCCGGCAGCGACTCGAGGAGTGCGACCACCTTCAACTTCTGGGCGACGTCGTCGACGGCATCGAGCACAGCGACCAGTGACACCTCACCGGCCTTCACCCGCTGCTTGAGCGCCGATCTCGCCGCGCGGGCGGCGGCAGCCTTCTCGAGATTCGCGGCCAGCTGCTCGGGCGTCTGCGACGGAGGGGCGGCCATGCGCCGACCCTAGCGTGACTGCCTTGCTGCGTGCAGGCCGCCGCAATGGGCAAGTCCTCGGAGCGATGCCGGCGTCACACCACGTGCGGCACACCATGCCAGCAGGTCGCGCTGCACCAGGGAGGGTGCCGCCGGATCCGCAAAGGTGGCCGTGCCCACCTGGACGGCCGAGGCGCCGGCCAGCAGCAGCTCGGCAGCATCCCAGCCGTTGGAGACCCCGCCGACGCCGACGATCGGGAGATCAGGAAGGGCTGCATGCACATCGTGCACCGTGCGCACTGCCACGGCATGGAGTGGCCGTCCGCTGTATCCCCCGCCACCCGCACCAAGCACGGGGCGGCCGGTCTCGGGGTCGAGCACCATCCCGAGCAAGGTGTTCACAAGAGTCACCGCTTCTGCGCCTGCCTCGCGCACCGCCGCTGCGACCTCTACGACCCTGTCGGTGTTGGGACTCAGCTTCGCCCAACGCGGCCGGCCACACCCGGCTGTGGCCGCGATCACCTCGGCCGACAGCGACGGATCGTGGGCAAAGATCCCTCGGCGGCCTTCGAGGTTGGGACAGCTCAGGTTGACCTCGACCGCCACCACGTCGACGGGAGCGACGGCCAGCATGTCTGCTGCGGCGCGGAAGTCGTCGACCGAGCGGCCCCAGATGCTGGCCACGACCGCCGCACCGGTGTCGAGCAGCGCGGGGAGGTCGTCGGTGAGCCATGCGTCGACGCCAGGTCCCTGGAGACCGACGGCGTTGAGCATTCCGATGCCGGCGGGATGCACGCGCGGCGCTGGGTTGCCAGCCCACTCGTAGGCGGCGAGCGACTTCACCACGACTGCTCCGAGCGAGGCAAGGTCGATGTACGGCGCCAGCTCGGCGCCGTGCCCTGCAGTGCCCGACGCCGTCATCACCGGAGAACGCAGGGTGACCGATCCGACGGTGACCGACGATCCCGGTGCGATGGTCATCGGGCGTGGTACTCCTGCAGTGGCCGCACGGCTACGTCGACTCCCTGCATCTCGGTCATGCCCTGCACCGCTGCGAGCGCCCCCTCGACGGTGGTGACCGAGCTCACGCGTCGCCCATTCGCCGACTTGCGGATCTGCTCTCCGTCAGTACGTCCGCCTCGGCCTTGCGGCGTGTTCACGACGAAGGCGATCTCGCCGCTCTCGATCAGCTTCACGGCATTGATGCCATGGCCCTCGCTGATCTTGCCGACCACCTGGTCGACGAGGATCCCGAATGACTCGAGATAGTCAGCGGTGCCAACCGTGGCAGCGATGCCGAATCCGAGATGCCGAAGGCGACGAGCGAGCACGAGGCCGGCTGGCTTGTCGCCGTCGGCGAGCGACAGGAACACCGTGCCCTCTGACGGCAGCACGGTCCCTGCAGCAAGCTCGGCTTTGTAGAACGCCCTGCCGAACGTGGTGTCGATGCCCATCACCTCGCCGGTACTGCGCATCTCGGGACCGAGCGCAGTGTCGACCTCGGGGAACCTGCTGAAGGGCAGCACAGCCTCCTTCACCGACACATGCCCGTGGTCGCTCGGGGCGCGGAGCAGGCCTTCGCTCCTCAGTTCGGCAAGCGTCGCGCCCAGCATCACCCTGCTCGCCACCTTCGCCAGCGGCACACCGGTGGCCTTGGCGACGAACGGCACCGTGCGACTCGCCCGTGGATTCGCCTCGATCACGTGCACCGTTGTGCCCGACACGGCGAACTGGACATTCAGCAAGCCGCGCACGTCGAGCGCATTCGCGATCGCCGTCGCATACCGCTCGATCACCTCGACCACCCACGCCGGCAGGTTCTGCGGCGGAATCGCGCACGCCGAGTCACCGCTGTGGACACCCGCTTCTTCGACGTGCTCCATCACCCCGCCGATGAGGACGTCACCGGTGTGGTCGCGAATGGCGTCGACATCGACCTCAGTCGCATCCTCCAGGAATCGGTCGATGAGCACCGGACGCTCTGCAGACAGACCACCCTCGCGGCCGAGCGATCCGAAGCCGGCGAGTTCGGCCATCGCCCGTGCGAGGTGATCGCGGTCGTGCACGATCTGCATCGCCCGACCGCCGAGCACGTAGCTCGGACGGACGAGCACCGGGAATCCGATCCGGTCGACGATCGCCAATGCCTGGTCGAGGTCGACGGCAGTGCCACCGGGCGGCTGCGGAATCCGCAGCTGGGAGCAGAGTTGGTTCCACTTCTCGCGGTCCTCAGCGAGGTCGATCGAGTGCGGCGAGGTGCCCGCGATGAGCTCAGTGGGCAGCTGGCCGGACAGCTTCAGCGGCGTCTGGCCACCGAGCGACACGATCACCCTCGGCGGCACACCGCCCGCAGCGGCGGTCTCGGCCTCGATGACGTTCATCACGTCCTCACGTGTGAGCGGCTCGAAGTACAGGCGGTCGCTCGTGTCGTAGTCGGTGGAGACTGTCTCCGGGTTGCAGTTCACCATCACCGTCTCGTAGCCGGCGTCGCGTAGCGCAAAGCTGGCGTGCACGCAGCAGTAGTCGAACTCGATCCCCTGACCGATTCGGTTCGGCCCACTCCCGAGGATGACCACTCGAGGACGGTCGCTCGGCCGCACCTCGCTCTCGTCCTCCCACGTGCTGTAGTGATAGGGCGTTCGCGCCGCGAATTCAGCGGCGCATGTGTCGACAGTCTTGTAGGTGGGCATCACGCCGGCCGCCGAGCGACGCGATCGGACCTCGGCCTCATCCACGTTCCAGAGGAAGGACAGTTGCGCGTCGCTGAAGCCGAACTGCTTCGCGCGTCGCCACCGCCGCCTCGTCATGCCGTCGATGCCGAACTCTGCCAGCGCGGCTCGCTCCTCCATGATCTGCAGCATGTGGTCGAGGAACCACGAGTCGATGCGGCAGGCTTCGTGCACGACCTCGATGGCGACGCCACGCCGCAGGAGTTCGCCAACCTGAAACAGCCGCTCGGGCGTGGGAATCCTGATCGAAGCGAGCAGGTCGGCGTCAGACAGCGACGCAAGTTGAGCCTCGGCAGGGTCGCAGCCGAGCCCCAGCCTTCCCTGTTCGAGCGATCGCAGTCCCTTCTGCAGGCTCTCGGCAAAGGTTCGGCCAATCGACATTGCCTCGCCGACGCTCTGCATCTGCGTGCCGAGCACACCTCGCGTGCCCGGCAGCTTCTCGAATGCCCAGCGCGGGATCTTGGTGACGACGTAGTCGATCGTGGGCTCGAAGCTCGCCGGGGTGACCATCCCCGACGACGACGTGATGTCGTTGGCAATCTCGTCGAGCGTGTAGCCGACGGCAAGCTTGGCGGCGATCTTGGCGATGGGGAATCCCGTCGCTTTCGATGCGAGAGCAGAGCTGCGCGACACGCGCGGATTCATCTCGATGACCACCTGCTCGCCAGTGGCGGGATCGACCGCGAACTGCACATTGCTGCCACCTGTCTCGACTCCCACCCGGCGGATGCACGCGAACGCTGCGTCGCGCATCTGCTGGTACTCGACATCGGTGAGCGTCTGTGCTGGTGCGACCGTGATCGAGTCGCCGGTGTGCACGCCCATTGGGTCGACGTTCTCGATGCTGCACACGATGACGCAGTTGTCGTTGCGGTCGCGCATCACCTCGAGCTCGAATTCCTTCCAGCCGGCAATGCTCTTCTCGATCAGGATCTCGCTGATCGGACTCGCGTCGAGGCCATTGGCGGCGATCGACTCGAACTCCTCTGCCGTGGCGGCGATGCCCGTGCCGCGGCCGCCGAGGATGTACGCAGGTCGGACGATGACCGGCAGGCCGATCTCCGCCATCACGCGCCGGGCCTCGGCAAGGTCGTGGGCAGTTCCGCTACGCGGCACGCGCAGTCCGATCTCGATCATGGCCTGCTTGAACAGCTCGCGGTCCTCTGCGGTTGCGATGGCCTCGGCATTGGCACCGATCATCTCCGGCGTGCCGGGCCGGCCGATGATGCCCCGTTCGAAGAGCGCCATCGCCGTGTTGAGACCGGTCTGGCCGCCGAGCGTGGGCAGCACGGCGTCTGGACGCTCACGTTCGATGATGCGGGCCACGACGTCGGGCGTGATGGGCTCGACGTAGGTGGCGTCGGCAAAGTCGGGATCGGTCATGATCGTCGCCGGGTTCGAGTTGACGAGGATCACGCGGTAGCCCTCCTGGCGGAGGACGCGGCAGGCCTGCGTGCCCGAGTAGTCGAACTCGCATGCCTGGCCGATGACGATCGGGCCCGACCCGATGATGAGGATGCTGTGGAGGTCGTCGCGACGCGGCATCAGCGACCGCCCCCGGTTGCGGCAGCGCCGGCGTGTCGGTCGATGAGATCGGCGAATGCAGCGAACAGGTACTCGCTGTCGTGCGGTCCGGGGCCGGCCTCGGGGTGGTACTGGACGCTGAAGGCCGGGGCACCGATGACGCGCATGCCCTCGTTGGTTCCGTCGAACAGGTTCAGGTGCGTCACCTCCACCTTGCCGACGAGGCTCGACGGGTCGACGCAGAAGTTGTGGTTCTGACTGGTGATCTCGATCCTGCCGGTCGACTCGTGGCGCACCGGATGATTGCCGCCGTGATGGCCGAAGGGCAGCTTGAACGTCGTCCCGCCGAGGGCCCGGCCCAGCAACTGGTGTCCGAGGCAGATCCCGAACACGGGCACTTCTCCCAATAGCTGGGCGATCGTCGCCACCGGTCCGGCGTTCATTGCCGGGTCGCCGGGTCCGTTGCTGAGGAACACCCCGTGCGGTGAGCGGCTCAGGATCTCGGCGGCGGTCGTCGATGCGGGTACCACCTCGACCGTGCCGATCCGGGCGAGGTGCCGCAGGATCGTGGTCTTGATGCCGAAGTCGACTGCGACGATGCGGCGCGGCCCGTCGCCCACCGTGTACGGCGACTCCGTGGTGACCTCGCTGACGAGATCGAGACCATCGGTCCCACGCTCGGCTGCAGCCCGCTCCCGCAGCACCGACTCGGATGCGGTGCCGAAGGCGCCGGGCATCGCGCCGGTGTCGCGGAGCAGCGTCGTAAGCCGTCGTGTATCGATCCCAGCAATGCCGCTGATGCCGAACCGGCGCAGCATCCCGTCGAGCGACTCCGACGCACGCTGGTTGCTGTGCCGCCGGGCCATCTCGCGCACGATGACGCCTCGGCAGAAGGGTCGACGGGACTCGAAGTCGTGCGCATTGGTGCCGTAGTTGCCGATGTGCGGATACGTGAAGGTGATGATCTGACCGGCATAGCTCGGGTCGGTGATGACCTCTTGGTAGCCGCTCAGGACGGTGTTGAAGACGATCTCGCCCGTGGCGACGCCGTCGGTGGGATCGGCGCCGATCAGCTCGCCCTCGAACGTGCTGCCATCGGCGAGCACCAGTGCTGCCTCACGCATCACCGCCTCCTGCCGCTGACGGGCGACCGCCAGAAATGACAGCGCCCCCTGACGGGGGCGCGCACGCGAATGCAGGATGGTCCACTGATGCTCCTCGCCGTACGGGCCTCACAGGACCCGTTTCACGGTCGAGAGCGCAGGATAGCGTGCCGCCGTGCTCGTCACGGTGCTTCTCACGTCTCGGCACCGCCCGAGCGGATTCGACCCGGTGCGCGCCGAACTCGAGGAGGCGCGACGCGCACTTGCCGCCGATGGGTTCGAACTCGACGGCAGGATGATCGATATCGCCGAGCACGGCGATGCGGGAGCGGCCTCCCAGGCCGTGCTCGAGGGATGTCGTCAGGCCCTGGCGGCCGGGGCGGGGGCGATCGTCACGCTCGATGCCGACGGCCAGCACGATCCGCGACAGATTCCCGATCTGGTCCGCCAGCACCTTGCCCGGGGCAGCGGCCTCACCATCGGCTCTCGATGGTCGCGGGGCGGTTCGTCACCCGGCACCGGACTCGGGCGAATGCTGCTGAGTCGGATCGGCAATGCCGCCGTGGCACTCGTCACCGGCGCCCGCGGTGTCCGGGACTCGACCACGTCGTTCCGAGTGTGGTCGCCGCCGGTCGCCGAGATGCTGCTGCACCAACCACTTCCCGTCGGCACGCATGGATTCTGGACCGCGGCCGTTGCCCTCACCCAGGCACACGGGTTCGCCGTCGACGAGGTACCGATCGTCTTCAGGCCGCGAGTCGTCGGCATCGGCCGACTCGACCGCGACGACCTCCGCGAGTTCGCTGCCAGCCTGATGCCCACACGACGCCGAGTGCAGCAGATCCGGCGCCAGATGCGCTCGAACCAGGCAGTGTGGGCGCAGCGCAATCCCCGCCTACGCGCCCAGGCGGGCGGGACGGGCTCACTCTTCGGCGCCGTCGAGGAACTCTCCACGCTGTCGTCCTCTGACCGATTCCAGTCGTGGATCGCCGAGTCGCTGCTGCCCCATCTGGGACACCACGTGCTCGAGGTGGGCTCTGGCGAGGGAGCGATTGCCATTCGTCTGGCGGCCGCAGGCCGTCAGGTCGTCGCCATCGAGCCGGCCGGAAACGTGTTTCCGCGTCTCGTCGAGCGAGTCGCAGCGCAGCCCTCGATCGCTGCGCGCTGCATCACCTCGCAGCAGCTGCTCGCCGAGCATCCGGATCCCTTCGACTCGGCGGTCTACGTCAGCGTGCTGGAGCACATCCTCGACGACGTCGCCGAGCTGCAGACGGCTGCCCAGCTCGTGCGACCTGGCGGCACCATCGCTGTGTTCGTCCCGGCGATGCCGTCGCTCTACGGCAGCCTCGACTTCAAGTCGGGGCACTACCGGCGCTACGACCGCGACCTGCTCGAGAGCACCATTCGTGCAGCCGGCCTCGAGCTCGACCACATCTCCTACATGGACGCGCTCGGCATCATCCCGTACTTCGCGATGTACCGGCTGCTCGATGTCCAGCGACTCGACAGCGGTTCCTCGGCGCTCTACGACAGGGTGATCGTGCCGGTCAGTCGGCGGCTCGAGCGGCTGCTCGGCGCTCCAGTTCGAGGCAAGAATCTCGTTGCGGTTGCTCGTCGAGGGCCGGCGTAGTGCCGATTCGCTTGGCGAGCATCACCTCATTGTCCTCGAGCAGCACCTCGAACGCTCCCCCCTCCTGCACGATGAGCTCGTACAGCGGAAGGTTCGACTCGCCGATCTGGGTCTTGTCGAGCACCACGTACTCGACGACGGTCGGAGACGGCAGGTTGGCGCACGTGTCGTTGCCCCAGTAGTTGGGCTTGAAAGGATTCGGCCAGTCGTAGACCTGAGATCGTCCCGACAGGTGCGGCCCGAGCTGGTACGAGGCGGCGACGGACGCATCGTCGGGGATCATCGCGAGCGCCGCTCGCAGCGAGTCGTGCCGGGGTTGCGGAATCGCCCATACCGACTGGTTCTCGGGCTTGGCGATCGGCGACGGCGACCACGCCACATTGCTGACATAGGCGCAGCCGAGAAGCCACAGCGGCAGGAGTATCCGCACCGTCCGATACCGGGCGAGCGCTGCCGCTCCGCTGATCGAGGCGATGACCACGGGTGCGATCATCACCGCCGTGTATTGGTAGCGGATCATCCGCGCATATGGCGTGAGCGTGATCACGCTCGCCAGCAGTTGCGGCAACGCCATCAGCAGGCCGACCGGACTCGCAAGGAACACCCATCCCATCGGCCACGACATCTGCTTGTAGAACATGAGCCGATCAGGCTGCACGGCATCGCTGACGACGCGGTCAGGGCGCTGCAGTATCTCGAGCAGCACCTCGCCCGCAGTGTCGCCGTAGTGCCCGTAGAAGTACGAGATGTAGAACGGCACCTCGCCGTCGTTGAAGTACGGGATCACGATGGCTGTTGCCACCAGATACCAGGCAACGCCAAGCACCGACGTGGCCACCGCCATCCGGCGAACGCGCGCCGCATCGGGTGCCTTCCTGAGCGCAAGACCCACGCACAGACCCAGCACGACCACCGCAAGTGCAACGTCCTCGCGAGTGCTGAGCGCCACCAACACCGCGACGAAGTACCAGCCCCAGCGCTCACGTGTGGCACACCACCATGCGAACAGGAACGGGGTGATGACCAGTGCCTCCGGATGGAACATCGCCCAGCTGATCCACTGCACAGGGGCATACATGAGGTACACGACCGCGAAGACCAGCCCCATCGCCGGCTGTGCGAATCGGTCGCGTGCGATGAGATATGTCGGCACTGCGCCGAGGCCGAGCACGAACGCCTGGACCACATAGAGAAACGAGGGTCCCGCACCGAGCCAGTACGCCGGCACGAAGGCGAAGAAGATCAGGTTGACGTGATGGCCCCACACGTCGAGTCCGCGGATCGTCATGAACGACTCGCCACGCGACACCAGCCACATCGCCTGGTCGTAGATGGCCATGTCGTAGGCCCACGTTCCGAAGTTCCGGTGGTTCTCGACCCCCAGCCGGCCGAACACCACCGTGAACACGACGACTCCGAGGCCTGTCAGCAGCGCCGCTGGGTGTATCTCCAGCAGCCTCCCGAGCACCTGGGATCGGCCGGCCGACCTGGGGAGCAGTCGCTGCAGGGCACCACCCCGCCGCAGGCCCCCGGTCGGCGCCTCACCGCTCATGCGGCCCGCAGCACCGACACGACGGCGGCAAGCACGCCGTTCACGAACCGCCCCGAGTCGTCGGTGCTGAAGCGCTTCGCCAGCTCGACCGCCTCGTCGAGCACCACGGCCACCGGCACCTCGGGTCGGCCAAGCAGCTCGAAGCAGGCGATGCGCAGCACGGTCCGGTCGATGACCGGCATCCGATCGAGCGTCCACCCCCTCGCATGGTCGGCGATCGCCGCATCGATGCGTTCTTGGTGCAGCTCGACGCCAGCGACGAGCGACGCCGTCAGATCGTCTGGCGCGAGCACCTGCGATGCGAGCACCTCGCTGGGCGTGACTCCCTTCGTCTCTGCCTCGTAGAGCAGCAGCAGGGCGCGCTCGCGCGAGTCGGTGCGCTCGTCGCCCTCTCGGCGAGGAGTATGGGAGGGACGCCGGGCCACGTGGTCAGACGCGGGTGATGTAGTCGCCCGTACGCGTGTCGACCTTCACGCGGTCGCCGACGTTGATGAAGAGCGGCACCTGCACCACCTTGCCGGTCTCGAGCGTCGCCGGCTTGCGAGCACCGCTGACGCGGTCGCCCTGCACGCCGGGCTCGGTGTCGGCAACCGCTAGCTCGACAGCGGCTGGGATTTCGACGGTGACAATCTCGCCATTGTAAAAGGCGATGATGGCTACCGAATTCTCGATCATGTAATCGGCCGCATCGCCGAGCGCCGTCGGCGCAACGGTCTGCTGGTCGAAGCTCTCGAGATCCATGAACACGTAGTCGTCGCCGTCGCGGTAGAGGAACTGCATGTCCTTCTTCTCGAGCATCGCCTGCTCGACGCGGACACCGGCGTTGAACGTCCGGTCGAAGACGTTGCCCGTCTTCAGGTTGCGCAGTTTCGTGCGAACGAAGGCACCGCCCTTTCCGGGCTTGACGTGCTGGAACTCGACCACCTGGAACAGGCCGTTGTCGAGCTCGAGCGTGATGCCGTTCTTCAGGTCGTTGGTGGTGATGGCAGGCACGGTGAATCCTTGGGGCTGGCAGTGAGGCGACGGGATCCGTCGGCGGTGACGAGCACCAGATCCTCGATCCGGACGCCACCGAAGCCCTCACGATAGACCCCGGGCTCGACAGTCACGACGTCTCCGGGCTGGAGAACCGCCTCAGAGACCCGATTGAGGTACGGCTCCTCATGGATCAGCAGGCCCACCCCGTGGCCGGTGCCGTGCGAGAACCAGTCCCCCCGGCCGGCACGCTCGATCACCGAGCGGCACGCTGCATCGATGTGCCGGGCCGGCACCCCGGGGCCGACCGCATCGAGTCCGACCCGCTGCGATTCGAGCACGAGGGCATATGCATCGAGCTGCTCCTCGGACGGCTCGCCGATCACGAACGTGCGGGTCATGTCGCTGTGGTAGCCGTCAACGAGCGCGCCGACGTCGATGATGAGGGTGTCGCCCTCCTCGAGGCGACGCTGCGCAGGCCGGTGATGTGGCAGCGCTGCGTGGAGTGGGCCGGCAGCAACGATGGTCTCGTAGCTCGGGCCGGCGGCGCCCAGTTCGCGCATCCTGACCTCGAGCATGTTGCGGACTTCGACCTCTGTCACACCAGCCGTGATGCGGGGCGCGACATCAGCGAGCGCCCGGTCGGCGATGCCGCACGCTTCCTCGATGCGCTCGACTTCGGTGTGGTGCTTCGTGCGGCGGCCGGCCTCGACGAGTCCCCGCATCGCAGCGAACTGGACATTCGCTGCAGCAGTCCACCGCTGGTGCAGTGCAACCGACACATGCTCGGACTCGAATCCCACCGGGCCGACGGCGGTGCGGCACCAGTCGGCGAGGAGATCGTGAAGCCCGGCCGCCGTCGGCGCCACACGGATGTCGACGTCGAGGCCGCAGGTGCTTGTCTGCTGGGCAGCCTGGACGCCATATCGCCCGTCGGTGAACAGCACGACGGCAGTTCCGTCGAGAGCTAGTACGCCGCTCGATCCGGTGAAGCCACTGAGCCAGCGGACATTGGTGAGGTCGCTGACGAGCAGCGAGCCGACTTCCGCAGTGTCGGCGATCCGGGCACGAAGGTCGGCAAGACGCTGCTGGTGTGCGGTCACCGCCGGCCCTCGCCCAGACGACGCGCCACCGCAGCGATCGCCAGTTCGTAGCCGTGCATCCCGAGGCCCGCGATCGAGCCACTCGCCACCGGCGCGACGACACTCGTGTGCCGCCACGGCTCTCGGGCGTTCGGGTTCGAGATGTGCACCTCTACGACCGGTCCCTCGAATGCCGCAAGCGCGTCGTGAATCGACCATGCATAGTGCGTGAATGCCCCTGGGTTGATGACAATGGCGGCTGCCCTGCCACGCGCCCCGTGAATCGCATCGACGAGCTCCCCCTCGTGGTTGGTCTGGAATGCCTCGAGGTCGTGTCCGAGCGCCGCAGCCGCGACTCGGGCGCAGGCCACGTAGTCGTCGAGCGTCGAGGTGCCGTAGACATCCGGCTCTCGCTGGCCGAGCAGGTTCAGGTTCGGGCCGTGAAGCAGGGCGATGAGTGCCACGCCCACAGTCTCTCATCTCGCCGCCGTGATTCGGCGCTGCCCGCCGACGGCCGAGTCAACCGCTCTCGCGCAGCGCCCAGCCGGCACGGTCCAGTGCATAGAGCACATGCCGGCAGCCGTGCCAGTGTCCGAGCAACGGGTGGTCGAAATCGCGTTCAGGGCGGTGCGTGAGGCCGATTCGCTCCATGACCCGGCGCGACCGATCGTTGCCGACCGTCGTGAACGAGACGATCTCATCGGCTGGAAGGTCGAGTCTGGAGAATCCGAAGCCGAGCGCGGCCGTTGCTGCCTCCGAAGCGAAGCCGTAGCCCCAGTGTCGCCGCGCCAGTCGCCAGCCGACCTCGACGATCGGCGCGCTCGCCCACGACGGCGTCGACAGCCCGACGAACCCGATGAACTGCGAGGTGTCGGCTCGCTCCACCGCCCAGAGCCCGTATCCATGCTGCACCCACGCCGACCGGATGCGATCGACCATCTCGTCGCTCTGCTGCGCAGTCAGCGTCGAGGGGAAGTGCCGCATCACCTCGGCATCGGCGTTGAGCTCGGCGAATGGGACCCGATCACCGTTGGTCCAGTCGCGCATCACCAGTCGTGTGGTCAGCAGTCGTGGAACATGCCCGTCATCGGCCGATGCGTCGGCACCACTCACTGAGCCCACCTGCAACCCTTACGGACGGTGGAGCGCAGCAGCGAGGTCGTCGAGGGCCGACCGTGCAACTGCTGACGCAACGCCGGTCACCACCTCCACGCCTGCAGGACCGTCGAGGACGAACGTCAGGCCATCGGAGAGCACCTTCTTGTCGTGGCCCATCAATCGCACGAGTTCGGCATGGTCGACGCCGGGTGGCAACGACGTCGCGAGACCGTAGACATCGGCGACGACCCGGTAGTGATCGGCAACGCGGGTGTCGCTGATCCGCCCAAGCCGGTGGGCGACATGGGCGGCGTACACGAGTCCGACTGCGACGGCCTCGCCGTGGGCCATGGCGTGGTCCGTGGCCGTCTCGAGCGCGTGGGCAAGCGTGTGGCCGTAGTTCAGCAGTGCCCGACGGCCGCCTTCGCGCTCGTCGGCCGACACGACGTCGGCCTTGATCTGCACACAGCGGGCGATGCGCGCCGACTCGTCCATCGAGAGCAGGTCGTCACCCGTGAGGAAGTGGTACTTCGCCATCTCGCCACGGCCGCAGCGCACTTCTCGGGCTGGCAGGGTGGACAGCGCATCGAGATCGCAGATCACCCCGCTCGGCTGCCAGAACGCGCCGATCAGGTTCTTCCCGCCGAGGCCGCCGTCCCCTGCCGGAAGGTTCACCCCCGTCTTTCCGCCGATGGCAGCATCGACCATCCCGAGCAGCGTGGTCGCCACATGCACTACCGGCACGCCGCGGTGCCATACCGACGCAGCGAACCCGGCGACGTCGGTCACCATGCCGCCGCCGACCGCCACCACCGCATCGGCACGAGTGAGCCCCATTGCTGCGAATCGACGGCACAGCGCCTCGACCCCGTCGAGTGTCTTGTGATCCTCGCCCTCGCCGATGTCGATCCGCTCGAACGGCAGACCGGGATCGACATCGAACGGGATCGACGCCTGGCCGACCACGGCGACTCTACGAGCCCCCTCGGGCAGCAGGCGACGAAGTTCGACACGCGCCCCATGGCCCACGACCACGTCGTACGACCGCTCGCCGAGCGGGACACGCACGGTGATCACCGCAGCACCGCCTCGACGACGTCGGAGACAGATCGCTGGTCGACGCGCACAATGGCATCGGCGACGCTGCGGTACAGGGCCTCGCGCTCGACGCACATGCGCTGCAACGTACCCTCTGCGTCGCCGTCGAGCAGCGGTCTGCTCCCGGCGCCGCCCGACGACGCTCGCAGGCGCTCGGCAAGTGTCGATGGCTCGGCGCTCAGCCAGACCACCCGTGCCGCCGCTCCCTCGAGGAGTGTGCGATTGCGCTCGGCGAGCACGACGCCGCCGCCCGTGGCGATCACGGCCGGCGGCTCGGATTCCAGTGCGACTGCCAGCGCGGCTGACTCCCTCGCACGGAAGGACGCCTCTCCTTCTGTGGCGAAGATCTCGCGCACGCTCCGGCCCGCGTCATGCTCGACTGCGGCGTCGGTGTCGATCAGGACTCGACCGAGACGCTCGGCGACGATTCGACCGATGGTGCTCTTCCCTACCCCCATCATCCCGACGAGCACGAGGTGCTGGTCGGCGCGTATCACGGCAGCGTGGCGGCGAAGGACTGCGCGTTGCGGACGAATTCGTCCACGCTGTCGCCGCCGAACTTGCGCTGCGCCTCTGCGGCCAGCACGAGGGCGACCATTGTCTCGGCAACCACGCCGGCTGCGGGCACTGCGGTGACGTCGGTCCGCTCCTTGAAGCTGACCGTCGCCTCCTTGGTGACCACGTCGACGGTCTTCAGCGTCGGGCGATTCAGGGTGGCGAGCGGTTTCATCGCAGCACGCACCACGAGGAGTCCGCCCGTGGTCATGCCACCCTCGGTGCCGCCTGCCAGCGAGGTCTCACGCACATAGTCGCCGGCGTCCTCGTCCCACGCGATCGAGTCGTGGGCGGCACTGCCGCGTCGCCCGGCCACCTCGAAACCGTCGCCGATCTCCACTCCCTTGACCGCCTGGATGCTCATCACCGCCTGCGCAAGGGCTGCGTCGATCTTGCGATCCCAGTGCACGTGGCTGCCGAGTCCGACCGGGACGCCGTAGCCGAGGACCTCCACCACCCCTCCGAGAGAATCACCGTCCTTCGCCGCAGCCTTCACCTCGGCGACCATCGCCTCCGATGCGACGGCGTCGAAGCAGCGCACCTCGTCGGCATCGACCGCCGGGAGGTCGGCGGGCACAGGTCGGGGGCCGCTGCTGCGCGCCGCCCCCATCTGGACCACGTGCGACAGCACTGTGGTGCCGAGATGAGCGAGGAGCAGCTTTGCCAGAGCGCCAGCTGCGACCCGAGCTGCGGTCTCCCGCGCACTTGCCCGCTCGAGCACGTCGCGGGCGTCGTCGAACCCGTACTTCTGCATTCCCACCAGATCGGCGTGACCCGGCCTGACCTGCGTCAGCGGCTCCTTGGTTGCGCCGGGCGCAGGCGACATCTCCTCGTGCCACCTGTCGCTGCGAAACCACTCGGTGTTCTTGATCTCGATCGCAACAGGCGAGCCGAGCGTGCGTCCGTGCCGGACACCGCCGACCAAGGTCACCTCGTCCTGCTCGAATCGCTGGCGCGGGCCACGCCCGTACCCGAGTCGGCGTCGGCCGAGCTCGGCCTGGATGTCGTCGACCGTGACCTTCAGGCCGGCGGGCAGTCCCTCGACCACGACGACCAGCGCCTGGCCATGTGACTCGCCGGCGGTGAGGTAGCGCAGCATCGGCAGCAGGCTACTGGCGGCGCGCGTCGAGTTCCCGCTGCGCGAGGTGGTGCTCGGCGGCTGCGGCCATCGTGGCCGCGTCGGGTCGCCGGCCGTGCCACAGTTCCTGCTGCAGCACCGCCTGGTGCACGAGCATGCCGAGGCCGTCGACGGTGACGGCACCCGCCCGCTCGGCTGCGGCGAGCAGCACCGTGCGACGCGGGTGGTAGACGATGTCGACCACGACCTGGCCGGAGTGCAGGGCAGCGGGATCCACTGCGAGCGCCGCTCGCTCGGCGGCTGAGCCGCTCGGGGCGTCGGCGGCTGCGACACCCATGCCGAGGGATGTGGCATTGACGACGATGTCGGCAGCGCGCACTGCATCAGTGCCGTCGCCATCCCCGACAACCCGGGCTGCCACGCCCAGCGATGCGACGATGGCAGCCGCGGCCTCGGCGCCCTGCAGCGTCCGATTGCGCACCGCGATCTCGCCTGCGCCGCTGCGTGCAAGCGCATCGGCAATGGCGCGGGCTGCCCCGCCGCCGCCGATCAGGACAACTGCCGCACCGGCGACTCCGATGCCCGCAGCGGCGAGTGAGGCCACCAGTCCTGCGCCGTCGGTGCTGTGTCCCTCGAGCACGCCGTCGCTGCCGACTGCGACGGTGTTGACACTTCTCAGCGTTGCTGCGGAGGGACTGAGGCGACCTCGCTCGGCGAGGAACTCGGCAGCCGCCTCCTTGTGCGGCATGGTGACGCTCAGCCCGCGCAGTCCGAGCGCCGACATCCCAGCGAGCGCGTCAGCGACGTGTCCAGGCCCGACATCGAGCGCGACGTACACCCAGTCGAGACCGAGCTGGACAAAGGCCGCATTGTGCAGCGCCGGCGAGAGGCTGTGCGACACCGGATGGCCGATCACTGCCGCCACTCGCGTGGCACCTGAGATCACAGCAGGCCCTTCTCGCGAGCGATCACGATGTTGGCCTCGTGCTGCTCGAGCGTCGCAGCGAACGCATGACGGCCGTCGTCGTCGATGAGCACGTAGAAGAGGTAGACGCACGGCACGTCGTCGTCGAGATCGACACAGAGTGGATCGCCGAGCGAGGGGTTCGGCGCTGGGTTGAGCGCCGCTGCGATTGACGCGCGGCCAGGATTGGTGATGGGGGTCGGAGGCAGGCCCTTGTAGAGATAGGTGTTGTAGGGCGAATCGATCTCCTTGAGCGCGCCGAAGTCGAGCGACTCGTCCTGCTGGTAATAGAGCGAGGCATCGATCTGCAAGAGCATGTCCATCGCAAGCCGGTTGTAGATGACGCGGGCGATCTTCGGACGGTCCTCCTCGACTCGCGCTTCCCGCTCGATGAGGCTGGCGACGATGAGCACCTGGTACGGCGTGAGTCCGAGCCGTGCGGCACCGAGCTCGAGATCCTCCTGGGCCCCGACCCGCTCCATCAGGCTGACCATCCGCTGGAGCACCTGGCGAGTCGACTCGCCGTTGGACACCTGGTAGGTGTCGGGGAACAGCATTCCCTCGAGGGTGTTCACGCCGTCCGGCTGGAACTTCGAGCGCACCGTGCCGTCGGTGGCCGCCGACCCGAACATCGATGCCCGCAGCCGCGGCACGCGCTCCTCCAGTCGCCCGGCCATCTGCTCGAGCGTGTAGCCCTCGGGGAACGTGACATTCGTGAATGTCTCCGCTGGCGGGGTGCCGAGGGCAGCCATGACGTTGCCCATGTGGTCGAGTGGACGTATGCGGTAATAGCCCGGCGTCAACTCGAGGCCGCCCTTCCAGTCGACGTACCACTCGAAGGTCTCGGCGTCGCTGACAAGTCCCTGCTCGTGCAGCCTGAGCGCCACCGACTCGAGGGTGTCGTCTGCCAGCACGGTGAAGTTCTCGTACAGGCCGGGGTCACCAGCCGGATTGAGCCGCTCGGTGAGCCGGTACCACGACAGTCCCGTCGACACGATGGCCGCGAGGCCGACGAGCAGCGCGATCCAGACGACCCACCGCACGGGCCGGAACGAGCGGCGAGTTGGCTCGACGACCACACCGCCCGTTGCGTCAGGGTCGTCCCAGGGGTCGGCGTGCCAGCGCGACTCGTCGACGTGGGTCATGGCTGAGCCGCTCGATCAGGCAGGCCGGGGCGCCCGCCGTCGAGCCAGTGCTGCAGCATCACGGCCGCCGCAACCTTGTCGATCGAGCCCCGCTGATCGCGTGCGCGCGTCCCGGCAGCGCGCATCGCCTGCTGCGCGGTGACCGTGGTCCGGCGCTCGTCGAAGGTGAGGACGGGCACATCAACCACGGTAGCCAACGCTTCCGACTCAGCGACGGCAGCGCGAGCCGCCGGACCCATCGAGCCGTCCATGTTCAGCGGCAGTCCGACGACCACCACCTCGGCCTCCTCCTCGGCGACGAGAACGGCGATGGCGCGGTGGTCGCGCTGTGTCGAGCCCGAGCGCTGCAGGACAACGAGAGGCGAGGCGAGCGTCCCGCTTCGATCACTCACTGCGACCCCCACACGCCGCGTTCCGAGGTCGATCCCGAGTGCCCTCATCGGCTCTCGCTCACGCTGAGCTTCCCTGGTCGCCCGTGCATGTCAGGACCGTGCCGCTGCCTCCGCGATGCGCAGCGCCTCGTCGAGTCCGTCAGGGTTCTTCCCGCCGGCTGTGGCGATATCGCCCTTGCCGCCGCCACCACCACCGACCGCCTTGGCGGCATCGCGGATGAGGTCGCCCGCTACACGTCCCGAGGCCGGCGCCACGGCAGCGACGAGCGAGACGCCGCCGGAGTCGGAGATGCCGCCGAGCACCACGATGTCGACGCCGCGCTGGCGCACGGCGACGGCAAGGTCACGCAGGTCGTTCGGCGCCAGGCCATCGACACGCGTCACGACGACTCCCGACGAGGCGTGCCCGGCCAACTCCTCGGCCCGCCCTGCCGCCAGCCGAGCTCGGAGTGCCTTCAGTTCGTCCTGGAGCGACTTGATCTCGTCGAGGCGACGCTGCACGCCGCTCACCAGGTCGTCGGCAGACGATCCGACGAGGCGTGCTGCCTCGGCGACTTGGGCACTGTCTCGCTGCAGCAGACGCACGGTATTGGTGCCCGTCGTTGCCTCGACACGTCGGAGGTTGCTGCCGATGCTGCTCTCCGACACGACCTTGATGGTGCCGATGTCACCCGCTGCGCGGACGTGGGTGCCGCCGCAGAGTTCGATCGAGCTGCCGACCTCGAGGACGCGGACGATGTCGCCGTACTTGTCGCCGAAGAACGCGATGGCGCCGAGTGCAGCAGCCTCGTCCTTCGTGGTCTCGAACACCCGCGCCGTTGCGTTGGCCAGGACTTCGGCATTGGCAATGTCCTCGATGCGCCGCAGTTCGTCGTCGGTGACTGCCGAGAAGTGGCTGAAGTCGAATCGGAGCCGGTCGGGGCCGACGAGCGAGCCTGCCTGCTTGACGTGCTCGCCGAGCACCTTCCGCAGCGCGTAGTGGAGGAGGTGCGTGCCCGTGTGATTCCGGCGAATCGCCGCCCGTCTCTCGGTGTCGATCGACGCCATCACCCGCGCTCCTGGCTCGATCTCGCCGTTCACGCGAGCAACGTGACGGCGCAGTCCTGGCAGCGCATAGGTGGTGTCGAGCACCTCGGCGACGCCCCCGTCGGCGCGGATCGACCCGGTGTCGCCCACCTGACCGCCTGCCTCGGCATAGAACGGGGTGCGGTCGAGGAAGACCTCGACGGTGCCCTCCTCGCCGCCGGGCAGCACGGCGATGACCGTGGCCTCGCAGGCATCCTCGGCGTAGCCGACGAACTCGGTGATGCCGTGCCGCTCGACGATCTCGCGATAGAGGTCGAGGCGCTCGTCGTCGCTGCCGCCGCCCTTGCGGGCAGCCTTGGCGCGCTCGCGCTGCGCCGTCATCTCGGCGTCGAATCCTGCCCTGTCGACCGCCACGCCGCGCTCGCCCGCGATCTCCT
The DNA here is from genome assembly GCA_041178405.1 of Actinomycetota bacterium. Taxonomy (GTDB): domain Bacteria; phylum Actinomycetota; class Acidimicrobiia; order Acidimicrobiales; family Ilumatobacteraceae; genus UBA668. The sequence goes on from JBEGVK010000042.1 coordinate 44,179, forward strand.
CGGTGAGCTCGAGCGGGAAGCCGTAGGTGTCGTGCAGGAGGAATGCCGTGCGACCGGGGAGGCTCGAGGTGCCGTCCTCGAACTCGCCCTCGAGGATCGACAGTCCGTTCTTCAGCGTCTGGCGGAAGCGTTCTTCCTCCCTCGTCAGCACGCCGAGCACGAAGTCTCGATTCTTTGCCACATCGGGGTAGGCATTCCCCATCACGCTGATCGCCGTCTCGGCGAGGGTGGGCATCACGAGCCGGTCGGTGCCGAGCAGGTAGGCGTACCGGACGGCTCGACGGATGATGCGCCGCAGCACATAGCCGCGGCCCTCATTGCTGGGGTAGACGCCATCGCTGACCAGCATCGTGCTGCTGCGGGCGTGCTCGGCGAGCACCCGCATGGCGAAGCTCTCGCGGTGCTCGTAGTCGCCGGCAACGTACTGCTTGCCGGTGAGTCGACACGCCGACTCGATGAGCGGCAGCATCAGGTCGGTCTCCCAGACCGCATCGACGCCCTGCACGAGGCACAGGATGCGCTCGAGTCCGGCACCGGTGTCGATCGATGGCTTGGGCAGCGGCGTACGCGTGCCGTCGGGACCCTGGTTGAACTGCATGAAGACCAGGTTCCAGAACTCCATGAAGCGGTCGCCGTGGGGATCGCCGAGCGGGCCGCCCTCAGGCCCGAATGCGGGGCCACGGTCGATGTGGATCTCGCTGCACGGACCGCAGGGGCCGGTATCGCCCATCTGCCAGAAGTTGTCCTTGTCGCCGAGCCGCTGGATGCGGCTCATCGGCACGCCGACTTCCTCGTGCCAGATCGCCTCTGCCTCGTCGTCGCTGTCGTGCACTGTGATCCAGAGACGGTCACCGTCGAAGCCGAAGCCCTCGGTGACGAGCTCCCAGCTCCATGAGATGGCGTCGCGCTTGAAGTAGTCGCCGAACGAGAAGTTGCCGAGCATCTCGAAGAACACGAGATGGCGCTTGGTGCGGCCGACGTCGTCGAGGTCGTTGTGCTTGCCGCCTGCGCGAGCGCACTTCTGGCTGCTCACCGCGCGGGAATAGGGCGGCACCTCGTCACCGAGGAAGTACGGCTTGAACGGCACCATCCCTGCCACCGTGAAGAGCACCGTGGGGTCGTGCGGGATGAGACTTGCCGAGGGAACGGCCGTGTGGCCCTTGCCGGCAAAGAAGTCGATGAACGTGGAGCGAAGCTGGTCGGCGGACGTCGGCGGCGTGGCCATAGGGAGACGATGCTACCGATACCCGCCACGCAGCCGCCGACTGCTACCCCAGTTCGCGACGGGCTTCGTCCTTTGCGGGAGGGCATCGTGCCGCTAGGTTGCCGCCCCATGGCAGTCGACATTCACGAGTGGATCTCCTTCGAGGAGGACAAGTTCCAGCGGACGTGGGTCTTCGACGCGACGTTCCTCCGCAGCAAGTGGCGCTGCATCTACGGCGACGGCTGCAAGGGCATCCTCGACGCCGACGCCACCGACATGGTGCAGGGGTGCTGCAGTTATGGCGCGCACTTCATCGACGACGAAGACGTCCAGACAGTCGTCGATGCCTCGGCCCGGCTGAAGCCCCACCAGTGGCAGTTCATGAAGCAGGGCCGCGCCAAGGGCATCCTCGGCAGCGAGGATGGCGTCACCACCACCCGTGTCTACAAGGACGCCTGCATCTTCCTCAACCGACCCGACTTCGAGGGCGGTGCAGGATGCGCACTCCACGTCGCGGCGCTCGAGGCTGGCGAGCGTCCGATGGACTGGAAGCCCGACGTGTGCTGGCAGGTCCCGCTCCGCTTCGACGAGACCACCGACGACAACGGGTACATCACCAGCACGCTGCGCGAGTGGAAGCGCCGCGATTGGGGTGCGGGCGGCGAGGACTTCCACTGGTGGTGCACCGAGACCGACGAGGCCTTCGACGGCCGCCAGCCGGTCTACAAGTACCTGCGCGACGAGATCGTCGAGATCGTCGGCCAGGACATCTACGACCAGCTCGTCGAACTGCTCGAGCGCCCTCGCTGGACGCCGCTGCCCCACCCAGCCGTCCGGCGCTGACGTCGCCCGGTCGCAGGCCGCTCCCGCCGGGAGCGATTGACCATCAGCGGGGCGTCACCGATTCGCGGACGCTGTCATTCGCTTGTACGCAAGTCGGCGCTCCTCGAGGCCGAGATAGCGCTTGCGGATGCGAATCGCCTTGGGGGTGACTTCGACCAGTTCGTCGTCAGCGATCCACTCGATCGCTGTCTCGAGCGTGTGGATCCTCGGCGCCGCCAATTTGGTCGCATCGTCGTGGCTGTGGGTTCGGATGTTGGTCTTCTCCTTCGCCCGCACGGCGTTGACCACCATCTCGTCGTTGCGGGCGTTCTCGCCCACCACCATGCCCTCGTACACGTCGTCGCCCGGCTGGACGAACAGCTCGCCCCGCTGCTGGAGGTTGTCGAGCGCGTAGCCCGTGACCTGACCCTGACGGTCGGCAATCATGGCGCCGCCGGTGCGCGTCGGCAGGTCGCCTGCCCACGGCGTCCATCCGGCATGGTGCTGGTGCATGAGGGCGGTGCCGCGGGTGGCCGTGAGGAGCATCGAGCGGAACCCGATCAGGCCACGGCTCGGGCACTCGAACGTGACGATCGTCCGACCGGCGTCGCCAGGGCGAAGGTCGGTGACTCGCCCCTTGCGCGGCGCGAGTTCCTGCGTGACGGTGCCGACGTGCTCGTCGGGAACGTCGCAGACGCCGCGCTCGAGCGGCTCGAACCGCTGTCCGTTCACGACCTTCGTGATGACCTCGGGCCTGCTCACCTGCAGCTCGTAGCCCTCGCGGCGCATTGTCTCGATGAGCACGGCCAGCTGAAGTTCGCCTCGCCCGGCAACGTCCATGACGTCGGCGCTGTCGGTGGGGTGAAGTCGGATGCTCACGTTGCCGAGCACCTCTCGCTGGAGGCGGTCGATGAGGTGACGACTCGTCAAGTACTTGCCGTCGCGTCCGGCGAATGGCGACGTGTTCACGCCGAAGCTCATCCGCAGGACAGGCTCGTCGACGATGAGCCGTGGCAGCGCTCGAGGCGACTCGACTGAGGCGATGGTGTCGCCGATCTCGACCTCTGGGAATCCGGCCACGACGAACAGGTCGCCAGCCCTCAGTTCCTCCGCCTCGGCTCGACCGACGCCCGAGAACTCCATCAGTTGCGTGAGGCGACGCCGCAGCGGCGGTTGGCCCTCGGCGAACTCCTCCTCGAGCAGGGCCACCGTCTCACCTCGGCGCAGCACGCCGTTGACGATGCGGCCGACGGCAAGCCGGCCCAAGTAGTCACTGGCATCGAGGTTCGTGACAAGGGCCTGCAGCGGTGCCTCGGCGTCACCCGTGGGAGCGGGAATCCTCTCGAGGATGGCGTCGAGCAGCGGGCTCAGGTCGGCGTCGGCGGATGGCATGCCGATACCACGCATGGCACGACCCTCGCGGGCGACGGCAGAGATGATCTCGAAGTCGATGTGGTGGTCGCGGGCGTCGAGATCGATGAAGAGCTGGTAGATCTCGTCGAGCACCTCATCGGATCGCGCATCGGACCTGTCGACCTTGTTCACCACGACGATCGCCGGCAGATCGCGAGCGAGTGCCTTCTGCAGCACGTACCGCGTCTGGGGCAGAGGGCCTTCGGCTGCATCGACGAGCAGGATCACGCCGTCGACCATCGTGAGCGCGCGCTCGACCTCGCCGCCGAAGTCGGCGTGGCCGGGGGTGTCGACGAGGTTGATCTTCACATCGCGCCAGCGGACGGACGCCGCCTTGGCGAGGATGGTGATGCCGCGCTCTCGTTCCTGGTCGTTCGAGTCCATCACTCGGTCGACCACCGCCTGGTGGGCCGCGAACGACCCCGTGGCACGAAGGAGGGCATCGACGAGGGTGGTCTTGCCGTGGTCGACATGCGCGACGAGGGCGACGTTGCGGAGAGGGGTCATGATGTGGGGCTTCGAGCGGCGGCGCAGGGCCAGCCGGGTCTCAGTCGTCGGCCTCGTCGGCCTCGTCGTCGTCGTCGAATGACACGCCGTACTTCTCGGCGAGGGCTGCGTACTTGTCGTCCTCGCTGTGCTGCGGGCGGTCGCTGCCGCCGAGGCCCAGGTCGAAGGCGCTGGGACCGGACTGCTTGAGTTTCCGCGCTTCTTCGAAGCGACGGTGACGACCCTTCTTCATGAGAGGGCTCCCGAACTAGAGAAGTGACATTGGAGGCCACTCTACCGGCGCCCAGCGGCCCGACACGGGATACGCGGCCACCCATGTGACGCCCGACCGGCCTGCCGCAGACGGTCCGCGGCCAGCGTGCGAGACTGCAGCCGTGGGAAAGATCGTCGCCATCCTGAACCAGAAGGGCGGGGTCGGCAAGACCTCCGTCACGCTCGGACTCGCCTCGGCGGCGGCAGCTGCCGGACACCGGGTGCTCGTCGTCGACCTCGACCCGCAGGGATCGAGCACATGGGTGCTGGGAATCGACCCGGCAGAGGTCGAGCGCTCGGCCGCCGAAGTGCTCGGTCGTGCAGCGGCGTCGACGGCCATCATCGCCTCGGCGTGGGGCGACGAGGTCTCGGTGCTGCCAGCCTCGCCGCGGCTGCTCGAGCGCGACCATGGCGGTAATCCGCTGCGGCTCGCCGACGCACTTGCCGCCGTCGCCGACGACTACCACGCTGTGCTGATCGACTGCCCTCCGTCGCTCGGCGCGCTGACCACCGCTGCGCTCACGGCAGCCGACCACGCCATCATCGTCGTCGAGCCCTCGGCTCTCAGCCTTCGCGGGGTCGGCGCAGTTGCCGATCTCGTCGACGAGGTCTGGGACTCCAACAACCCCGACCTCGATCTCGCCGGCGTCATCGTCAACAAGGTTCCGGCCGTCAGCGCCGAGGCCGAGCGCCGCTACGACGACCTCACCCGCGACGTCGGCAAGCGGGCCGTGTGGCAGCCGGTTGTCCCGCAGCGAGTCGTCGTGAACCAGGCGATCGGCGAGCGTCGTCCGGTGCACTCGTACGGCGCACGTGCCGCCGACGTCGTCGATGCGTTCGACCACCTCTGGGCAAAGCTGCGCCGCGTGATCCGCGGCTGACGGTCAGTCAGACTCGGCAGCTGCGACTGCGGTATCGACGAGCCGAAGGCTTCCGCGGCCGTCGAAGGTGAGGGCGGCCCGTCCCTCGACGAGCCTGCGGATCCCGTCACCGAGCAGGTCGTGGCGCCAGCCCGCCGAGAGCCGAGAACTCGCATCGCCCCTGAGGAACGACACCAGGTCGCTGCGAGTGGCCAGGAGGGCGGTGTCGATGCGCTCGTGACGTGCCACTTCGCTCACCCACGCCGAGACGAGCGCCACCGCCGGACGCATGGTCCGCTCGAGGTCGTCGCCGTCTGGCGCCGGCAGTGGCGCTTCCATCGCCAGTCCGGCGGCCACTGCCTCGAGCAGTTCGCGGCCTGCGGCGCCTCGGATGTGGCGCTCCTCGACGCCGCGCGCCTGGGTCAGCTCGGCCGGCGAGGTGGGTTGACGCTGGGCGATCCCGAGTACCGCGAGGTCGGGCAGCACCTGGCGCACCGGGATGTCGATGGACATGGCCCGCCGCTCGCGCCAGGCCGCCACCGATCTGGCCACGCCGCGAGCCCGCGGCTTGAGCATGCGCACGTCCTTCAGGCGTGTCCACGCCGAGTCGGGGTCCATGCCGCTGACCGGGCGCCCCAGCAGCTCGATACAGGCCTCTTCCGCCCACTCAAGCCGGCCGTCGGCGACGAGCTGGCCGACGAGCCGGTCGTGCAGCTCGAGCAGGTGTGCCACATCGGCAGCTGCATACGCGCACTGCTCGGCGGTGAGCGGCCGGCGCAGCCAGTCGGTGAGGCGGTCGCCCTTGGCGGCCGCGACGCGCAACTCGCTCTGCAGCAGCGACACGAGCGATGGCGTGCTGTAGCCGGCGAAGCCCGCTGCCAGTTGCGTGTCGAAGAGCCGTCGCGGCACGGCGCCCACGGCGTGGAAGAGAACGTCGAGGTCTTGCTGCGCAGCATGCAGGACCGCCAGCGCCTCCGAGGCGAAGAGCTCGCGTAGTGGCGACAGGTCGCACGACTGGGGATCAATCAGCACAAGGTCGTCGACACCTGCGAGCTGCACGAGGGCGAGCCTCGGAAAGTAGGTGCGTTCACGGTGGAACTCCGTGTCGAGTGCGTAACGCCCCTCGCTGGCGAGTCGCTGCGCGACGTCTGCGACCTCTGCCGTGCTGTCGAGCCAGCGGAAGGTCACGTCGGCGAGTTCCCGGCCACGACCGCCCGGCCGCTCAGCGCCCACGCCATCGTGCCGCCGACGACGTTGACCGCGTCGATGCCCTGACGCGACAGGAAGTCACAGGCGTGTGCGCTGCGGCCACCGCTGTGGCAGATCAGGTACACGGTGCCCATCGCCCCGATCTCGGCGGCGCGCTCGGCAACCGTGCTGAGCGGCACATGCACGGCACCGGGCACGTGCCCGCCGGTGTACTCGTCGGCCTCGCGGACGTCGACGACCCGCACTCCGTCGCCGACGAGCGCCTCGAGTTCGTCGACAGTGATCTCGCGATATGACATAGGCACGTCAACCTAGTCGGCGAGGTCGTCGGGCGTGTTGACGTTCCGCAGGTCGGCCAGCGGCACTGCCACGAGGCACGCGTCGAGTCGTCGGATCACGTCGCGAATCGAGCGCCCTCCCGCCTCGACGACGCCAACCACGAGCGGCAGTGCCATCGGGTGCCATACGGCACACAGCGGCTCGAGGCGATCGGTTGTCGCAACCGTCACCGCGTGTCCGCGTGCGGCCCCGGCCAGCAGACGTTGCACCGTGCCCGGCGTCAACTGCGGTACGTCGCACGACACCACGAGTACCGGTGCGCCACCTGCATGCCTCAGTGCCACAGCGACGGCGGGAAGCGGTCCCTCGCCGGGCAACTCGTCGGCGACCAGGCGAAGGCCGAGCGGTTCGACGACCGACGGATCGCCGCCGACGGCAACGACGTCGACGCATCCCCCGCTCGTCAGGGCACCGGCCACGAGACGCGCCATCGGCGTGCCGAACCATCGCACGCCCGGCTTCGGGGTTCCCATGCGACGGCTGGCACCGCCGCACAGCACTGCGCCGATCACGTCACCCATCGATGTCGTCGGTCCCTCCGGCCTGCGCGCCGCTCACCCGCCGGTGGCCTCGCCCGTGGGATCGAGCTGGCGCAGGAACAGGTCGATCCGCTCTGCCTCGTCGGCCTCCCCGATCGCTGCCGCCATCTGCCCGAGGCCGCGGAGGCAGCCGAGGAATCCATGGTTCGAGGGATCGGCCCAGCGCACGTAGCCCGAGCCGCGCCATCCGCTGGCGCGCAGCGCATCGAGCCCACGGTGGTAGCCGACCCGGTAGGCGGCGTATCGCTCAATCGTGTCCCTGCCGAGGTCTCCGAGCGCACGCCATGCCTCCAGCGAGCGCGGGTTGGCAGCAACGACCGACGCCACCATCGGGCGCCGCTCGGTGTCGGGCGCCTGCATCGCCTGCGCCAACGCATGTCGCACGGCGGGCGACTCGTCTGGCAGCACGGTGCGCGGCGGGCCCTGCGGGGTGAGGTTCACGGCGTGGTCGGACATGACCTCACCATATGGCGTGTGCACGCAGGTGTCGCCCCGGGCTGCGCCGGTGGGGCGACGTGGCCGGACTCAGCCGCCGAACAGACCACCGGTCAGCATCGGGCCGATGACGTCGGCGTCGACTTCGGACGCAGCGATGGCGGCGAACATCACGAGGGCAGCACCAGCCATCGAGAGGTTCTTGAAGAACTGGATCGTCTCCATCTGCTTCGACTGCTCGTCGGCAGCCCAGAAGTCGTGCATCTTGACGGCCATCGCAAGCAGCAGCACTGCGAGCACCAGTGCCCCGAGGTCGGCGTAGACGCCGAGGATGACCGACAGCGAGCCGAGCACCATGAGCAGGCCCGACGCGAGCACCGACAGCTTCGGCACCGGCACCTTCTTGTGCGTGGCGTAGCCGACCATGCCCTCGGACTTGGTGAGGTGCATGATGCCGCTGTTGAGCAGCACGAGGGCGAACAGCACTCGTCCGATGATGAGAACGACGTCCATGGGTATCGACTCCCCTTCCTGAGATAGCTGACCGCCGTGGCGGGCAGCAGTGACGACCACATTGGTCGGCCAGTACTTCTGAACCGACCTCGCGGAATCTACGGCCCGTCACGTGGTGCGGCGTGGATGCTCCCGCCACAGTCCGCTCCAGCACATTCCGATGACACCCTCACTGCATGCGTGGACGCCTATCGTGGTCGCGTGCAGTCATCGCCAGCCCTCCTCGGCCTCTCCCTCGACACAGCGAAGGACATCGCGATGGGTCTCGGCATCGCCTTCCTGGCGATGTCGGTGGCATCGGCCGTGCTCGTCAAGAAGATCGTCACCAAGCTCGTCATGGCCGTGCTGATGGTGGCGCTCGCAGTGGCGATGTGGTCGCAACGCGCCAATCTGCAGGACTGCGCCACCAAGGCCAAGGACCGCGTCGCCGGGTCGGGCCAGCAGGTGGTGTGCTCGTTCTTCGGCACCGACGTCACCGTCGACTGACGCAACTGTCGAGTACCGGCGTGAGCGCTCGACCGGCCCGGCACCCGACGGGCCGGGTGCCGCTACCAGGCGCAGCGTTCGAGCAGCGGCAGCAGCATCTGCTCGACCAGCGCACCTGGCGCAGCAGTCGGCGCATCGTGTCCGCATCCGGCCAGCTCGACGAACACGGAACCCGGCACGGCGTCTGCCAACTCCGACATGCCACGGTGGTGGTGCGGGCGCGCCAATTGGCCGCAGCCAGTGACGAGTGGCACGGTGATGTCGGCGGGCATCCATGGGCGGCAGGCTCGCAAGTCGCCCAGCTCACCCAGCATGGTGGGACCCTCTGAGAGGCGGGTCTGGCGCGTCCGCTCGGGCAACGCCTCCCATCGGGCGTTGCCCACGAGCCGGCGCATGAATGCCTCGGCGGCCGCCGCCGGATCCTCGACGACGGCGAGCGCCCGGCTCGCAGCACCATTCGAGGGCCACCACGGCTCCCACGACATCGGGCTCTCGTAGACGCCGACACCTGCGACGCTCGCCGGATGGCGCGCCGCTGCCGACAGCGCGACGTTGCCCCCGTAACTGTGGCCGAAGATCACCGCCCGCCTGCCGTCGAGCAGCGTCATCAGGTCGTCGACTTGGTGTCCCATGTCGAATGGGCCGGCGTGCGGAGAGCGCCCGTAGCCGCGACGGTCGTAGCGAAGGATGCAGTACCGCGCACCCACCCGGTCCTCGAGGTGCCGTGCGATCTGCAGCATCCCCGCTGCACGGTCCATCGTGCCGTGCACGAGCACCACGAGCGGGCCACCAGCGTCACCGGTCTCTGCGTACCAGGGCACATGCCCATCGGAGCGATGCGCCGTCATGCGACCCTGACGACGCGCAGCACATCGGTGCTCGAGCCACTGCCGCGGTCTGGTGCGCCAGCGAGCACCAGCACCGTGTCACCCGACGCGACGAGACCGGCCTGCACCGAGCGTTCGACAGCAAACCACACCAGTTCGTCGGTGGTCTGGTACTCCTCGACGCTCATCGGCATGACACCCCACGACAGCGCCAGAGCCCGCACCGTCGCGGGATCGGGGGAGAGTCCGACGAGAGCGGCAAGCGGCCTGAACCGCGCCATGGCTCGCACGGTGCGGCCCGATCTCGAGCAGCACAGGATCGCCGTCGCATCGGCCTCTCCGGCTGCCATCGCCGCCGCATGCGTGATGGCCATCGCAATCCGGTCGGGACCCGTCGCAGATGGTCGCTGCAGGCGGCCGAGGCGGGCACCCCACTGGGCATAGCCCGCCTCCTGCTCGGCGCGGCCAGCGACACGCACCATCGCCCGCACGACCTCGGCCGGATCGACGCCGACTGCCGTCTCCGCCGACAGCATCAACGCATCGGTGCCGTCGAAGACCGCATTGGCGACATCGCTCACCTCGGCGCGAGTTGGCGACGGCGCAGAGATCATGCTCTCCATCATCTGTGTCGCCGTGATGACCGGCACACCGGCCTCGACGCAGAAGCGGATGATCCGCTTCTGCAGGTGCGGCACCTCCTCGAGTGGGTATTCGATGCCGAGGTCGCCACGAGCGACCATCACTGCGTCGGCTCCGGCCACGATTGCCTCGAGGTCAGCCACGGCGTGCATCGTCTCGATCTTCGCCACGATCCGCGTGCGGTGCGGCGCGATCGCCTCTCGCATGCGGGTGAGGTCGTCTGCCGAGCGCACGAACGAGACCGCGAGGAAGTCGACGCCAGCGTCGGCCATGCGGCGCCCCAGCACGATGTCGTCGTCAGTCGGCGCTGTGAGTCGGAGTCGGCCAGACGGAAGGTGGACGCCGGGGCGCCCCTGCACGCGACCGCCGGTGCGCACCCGCATCGCCATCGATCCGTCGCTCGCGCCGACTGCCTCGAGGGTGATCGCTCCGTCGCCGATGACCACGCGGTCGCCAGCATGCAGGTCGTCGAGCAGCGCCGGATATCCGACGGTGACGACGTCGCGACTGCTCGGCGACGACGTCAGATCGTCTGCGACGACGCCCATGAGGCGGACAGCGTCCCCCTCGCGCAACACGATGCCGCCCTCGGGGAACTGGCCCGCACGCACCTTCGGACCGGGAAGATCAGCCAGCACGGCCACCACTCGACCCACTCGCTCACTCGCCGACCGCACGGCAGCAAGACGGGCCAAGTGGCCCTCGAGATCGCCGTGGCTCAGGTTCAGCCGCACGACATCGACTCCGGCGTCGATCAGTGCCTCGAGGACCTCTGGCTCCTCGCTCGCAGGGCCGAGCGTGGCAACGATCTTGGTGCGGGTGTCCATGGTGGGGGCCTCAGTGTCGAGAGGCTCTCTGGCCGGCATCGGGGGATGCCGGCCAGTCGAGCCGAGGGCGATGCCGATGTGCTTGCGGAGAGGTGCTGAGATGGGACAGATGGAACTGCTGCTGATCCGCCACGCACTCCCGGTCCGTCGCGAACTTGCAGAGGGTATCGCCGATCCCGAACTCGCCCCTGCCGGACGCGAGCAGGCACAGCGCCTTGCCGACTACCTCGCCGATGAGCCGATCGACGCGCTGTTCTCGAGCCCGCTGCGCCGTGCACTCGAGACAGCCGACCCGATCTCGCGCCGCGTCGGCCTCGGCGTGACGGTTGTCGACGACGTCGCCGAGTGGGACAGGAACAGCAGCGAGTACGTGCCGCTCGAAGACCTCAAGGCTGCGGGCGACCCCCGCTGGCACGACATCGTCGCCGGGAAGGCGCCGATGGGCAACGAGACGCCTGCCTCGTTCCGATCGCGGGTCGTCGACGCCGTGGAAGCCCTGATCGACGCCAACCCTGCACGCAGGATCGCAGTGACCTGCCACGGCGGCGTCGTCAATGCCTACCTCGCGCATGTGCTCGAGTTGCCCGTCGGCCGCGACTTCTTCTACCCCAACTACACGAGCATCCATCGCGTCGCCGCCTCGCGTCACGGCCATCGCAGTATCGTGACCGTCAACGAGACCGCGCACCTTCGCGGCACCGGTCTGCCGATCGGCCTCATGCAGCAGCCATGAGCCCCGGTGTGCCGAGCAGCGTCACCGCACGGACACCACGCAACCGCGGATGCGCACGCCGCCACCAGCAACGGAGTACCCCATGAGCAGCCAGCAGTCACCGACGTCGCCAGTTCCGGCGCAGCTCGACGACCTGCGCAGCTTTCTCGACGCCTCGCCGTCTCCGTGGCACGCCGCGGCGAATGCTGCAGGGCGCCTTGCGAGTGCCGGCTTCCGCGAGTTGCCCGCCGAACAGGCCTGGCCGGGCGCGCCGACGAGCGGATTCGTGCACCGCGGCGCCTCACTCGTCGCGTGGACACACGTCGGCGGATCGGCCGACAACGGCACCCGGCTGCCGCCACTTCGAGTCGTGGGCGCACACACCGACTCCCCGTGCCTGCGGCTCAAGCCCCGACCCGACACTGCTGCAGCAGGATGGCAGCAGCTCGCTGTCGAGGTGTACGGAGGCGTGCTGCTCAATTCGTGGCTCGACCGCGACCTCGGCATTGCGGGATCCGTCGTGCTGCGCGACCGCTCCGAGCACCTCGTGCGCATCGACGGACCCGTGGCCCGCGTGCCACAGCTGGCGATCCACCTCGACCGTGGGGTCAACGACCGTGGGCTCGTGCTCGACCCACAGCAGCACATGACCCCGGTGTGGGGAGCCGGTGGCGCACCTGCCGACTTCGGGGCGTGGCTCGCCGCCGACCTCGGCGTGGAGCCCGACGACATCGCCGCCTGGGACCTCTCGCTGTTCGACGTCACGCCCTCGGCGATCATTGGCCCGGCCGGTGACCTGCTCGCCTCTGGGCGGCTCGACAACCAGGTGTCCTGCTGGGCGGCGACCACGGCGCTCCTCGCCGCACACGATGCCAGCGCTGATGCCGAGCCCGGCATCGCAGTGATCGCGCTCTTCGACCATGAGGAGGTCGGCTCGGAGAGTGCCACGGGCGCTGCCGGCCCGCTGCTCGAGCATGTCGCCGAACGGCTGGCCCTCGCCGCCGGCGCCGACCGGCGAGCCTTCCTCGCCCAGCTCGCGTCGAGTACGTGCGTGTCGGCCGACAACGCCCACAGCGTGCATCCGAACTACGCCGATCGCCACGAGCCGGGCCATCGCCCGCTCGTCAACCGGGGCCCGGCGATCAAGCTCAACCACAACCAGCGGTACGCCACGTCGCCGAAGACCTCGGCCCTGCTGCAGGCCTGCTTCGACGCCGCCGGCGTGCCGTGGCAGGTGTTCGTCAGCCGCAATAACATGCCGTGTGGCTCGACGATCGGGCCGATCACGGCGACACGGCTCGGCATCGACACCGTCGACGTCGGCGTCCCGCAGCTGAGCATGCACTCGGCTCGCGAGCTCTGCGGCACGCACGACCCGTGCTGGCTGGCGACAGGCCTCGCCGCCTACTTCGCCGATCGCCGCTGACGTCCTCCGGAGGCAGCGGTCTCGGCCGCATCGAGCAGCCGCTGCAGTTCGGCGTGGAGCTCAGCGGTGACGCGGCGGACGTCGGCACGCTGCTCGGCGGGAGTCGCCCCCGAGGGTGCTGCCAGCGGCCTCCCGACGACGACGTGGATCTTGTGCGGCCTGATCCCCTTGGCACCCTTTCGCATCGCCCGCTCGCTGCCGCCGATTCCCACCGGAACGATCGGTGCGCCGGTCTTGGCCGCGATGTAGGCGGCACCGTCGAACAGGGGTTGCACCACCGGGCCGCTCTTGCGCTCGCCCTCGGGAAAGAGCACGAGCGGCTCGCCGCCCTCGAGCAACGCAATGCAGCGGCGAAGCGCCTCGCGGTCTGCACTGCCGCGCGTCACCGGGAAGCCGCCGCACGCCGTGAGCACCCTGCCGAGCGCCGCATTCCTCCACCACTTGTCGGCACCCATGAAGCGCATCCGCCGTCGGGTGATGCCCGACGACACCGGGGTGTCGATGATGCTGCGGTGCGTGGGCGCGAGGATGAACACGCCAGACGCCGGGATGTTGCCCCGGCCGTCCACTGCCATGCGGCACCACGTGCGGCAGAACGCCGTCACGAGGTTTCGTACCGTCCGGTAGACGATCCGGTCGGGGAGCGACGAGCCGGCGAGACGGGTGGCGACCTTGGTCATCGCTCCTCCATCAGGCCGATGATGCGCTCGAGCACCTCGTCGATGCCGAGTCCGGTGGTGTCGACGACAACAGAGCCGCTCGCCTCCGTCAGCGGACTGTCGTCGCGAGTGCTGTCGAGGTGGTCGCGCCTGGCAATAGCGCGCTCGATCTCGTCGACGTCGCCGCCCGACTCGGCGACTCGGCGCTCGGCGCGGGTGCGCGGCGAGGCCGTCAGGAACAACTTCAGGTCGGCGTCGGGGAACACCACCGACCCGATGTCGCGGCCCTCGACCACGCCACCACCTCGTTCGACTGCCCACTCACGCTGCCTGGCGCGCAGTTCGGCACGGACGCCGCTGTTCGCCGCCACTGCGCTGACTGCCGCCGTGGTCTCGGCCGACCGGATGGCGTCGGTGGCGTCGATGCCATCGACACTCACCCGTCCGTCGACGACCTCGATGTCGACCTCGCGGGCGAGCAGCGCGACGCGATCGACATCGGAGGGCTCGATGCCGCGACGGGCTGCAGCGACGGTGACAGCGCGGTACATCGCGCCCGTGTCGAGATACTGCAGGCCGAGTCGTGCAGCAAGAGCACGCGCAATGGTGCTCTTGCCGGCTCCTGCCGGCCCGTCGATGGCGATCACCCTCACCGCAGCAGTCTCCCCCGCCACCGTGCTACCAGCTCGTGCCGACCGGCATGCCCTCGCTGTAGCCGGCTGCGCTCTGCACGCCCACTACCGCCCGCTCGTGGAACTCGTCGATGGTTCGGGCTCCGGCGTAGGTGCACGCCGAACGGACCCCGGCGACGATGTCGTCGATGATGTCCTCGACACCTGGACGGTCGGCGTCGAGGTACATGCGCGAGGTGCTGATGCCCTCCTCGAACAGTTCCTTGCGCGCTCGCTCGAACGGTGTCTCGCTGCGACTGCGATTCTTCACGGCCCGGTTCGAGGCCATGCCGAAGCTCTCCTTGTAGAGGCGGCCGTCGGGATCGCGCAGTGTGTCGGCGGCCGACTCGTAGGTACCCGCCAGCCATGAGCCGAACATCACGCTTCCTGCGCCGGCTGCCAGCGCAAGCGCCACATCGCGTGGGTGGCGGACGCCGCCGTCCGCCCAGATGGTGCGCCCGTGGCGTCGCGCTTCCTCGGCGCATTCGAGCACGGCACTGAACTGTGGCCTGCCAACTCCCGTCATCATGCGGGTGGTGCACATCGCGCCCGGTCCGACGCCCACTTTCACGATGTCGGCGCCGGCGGCTATGAGATCCCTCGTCCCCTGGGCGGTGACGACATTGCCGGCGACGATCGGCACGCCGGGTGCCACGGCTCGGACCTCCTCGATCGCCCGCAGCGTGCGCACCTGATGCCCGTGCGCCGTATCGATGACGAGGACGTCGGCACCGAACGAGAGCAGGGCCTTCGCCTTCGTCGCCGGATCGCCGTTGATGCCCACCGCTGCAGCGATGAGCAGTCGCCCGCCTGCGTCGACGGCCGGCCGGTAGATGGTGCTGCGCAGCGCCCCCTTCCGAGTGGCACAGCCGATGAGCCGACCGTCGGCGTCGACGACTGGTGCCACGGACAGTCGCAGTTCGCTGAGCCGCTCGTAGATGTCGCTCGGCGAGGCGCCGTCGGCGATGACCACGAGTTCGCGGCTCATGACGTTCTTCAACTGTGTGAAGCGGTCGAACCCGGCGGCGTCGTGCTCGGTGAAGATGCCTTCGGGCCTGCCGTCGTCGTCGACGACGACGATGGCGCCGTGGGCACGCTTGTGGATGAGCGACAGGCCGTCGCCGACCGTGCTGGAGGCGCTCAGCGTGATCGGCGTGTCGTAGACGAGGTGCCGACTCTTGACATACGACACGACGGTCTCGATCACGTCGAGCGGGATGTCCTGGGGCAGCACGGTGAGGCCGCCTCGCCGGGCAACGGTCTCGGCCATTCGCCGGCCGGCTACGGCGGTCATGTTGGCGACGACCACGGGAATCGTCGTGCCGAGGCGGTCGGGGGTGGCGAGATCGACGTCGAGCCTCGACGGTACGGCGCTGAGCGACGGCACCATGAACACATCGTTGTAGGTGAGGTCGTAGGGGGGATTGCCGGTGAGGAATCGCATCGGTCGTCCTGTTCGCCGTTGAACGCCGCCCCGTGCGGGCGGACGCCGGAACGGCCGACCAAATCTATCGCTGGCAACTGCCACACCGGCGGGGATGGGACTCGGCGGGAGCGGGCAACGGCGTGTCCCAGCCGGCAGCAGTACGGTGACGGCCGTGCCTGGTGCCCGTCCCGTCGTCCTCGTTCACGGCTGGGGCGGCTCGTTCGAGACCACCTGGCGCCGTAGCGGTGTCGTCGACCTGCTGGCCGACATGGGCCGCCCCGTCATCGGCGTCGATCTGCTCGGGCACGGCGACGCCCCCACACCGCACGACCCCGAGGCATACCTCGATCTCGGCGAGCGGGTCGTGGCCGCGATCGAGGCAACCGCTGGCACCGGCGCCGATGCGACGAGGGTCGACGCCATCGGATTCTCGCTCGGGGCGATGACCCTGCTCGGCATCGCCATCGCGTCGCCCGGATGCTTCGACCGGCTCGTGCTCGCCGGTATCGGCCGCAACGTGCTCGAGCCTGACGACGGTGCCGGCGAGCGCATCGCACGGGCGGTCGAAGGACACGCCGACGATGACGACACGCCCGCGCAGGCCTTCGCCCGCTATGCGCGCCAACCCGGCAACGATCCCGTCGCCCTTGCCGCCGTCATGCGCCGGCCACGGCGGCCGTTCGATCCCGACGACCTCGCCCGTGTCACCTGCCGCACGCTCGTCGCCATCGGCGACGCCGACTTCGCCGGTCCGGGCGATGCGCTCGCTGCTGCACTGGGAAACGCCCGGCTCGCCGTGCTGCGCCGCACCGATCACTTCGCGACGCCCGAGTCGTTCGCCTTCATCGATGCCGCCCTGAAGTTCATCGACGAGCCCTGATCAGATGACCCGAGCCCGCATCACCGGCGACGTCGAGATTGCCCTTGCAACGCTGCGCGCCGGCGGACTCGTGGCGATTCCCACTGAGACCGTCTACGGCATCGCTGCGGATGCCGACAATGCAGCCGCTGTCGGCCGCATCTTCACCGCCAAGGGACGCCCCGCCGACCACCCGCTGATCGTCCACGTGGCGGATGCAGAGGCACTCGGCGAGTGGGCCGCCGAGGTGCCACCGGCCGCCGCCGTGCTCGCCGACGCATGCTGGCCGGGGCCGCTCACGCTGCTCGTGCCTCGCGCCCGGCGCGTGATCGACGCCGTCACCGGCGGCCGCCCGGCGGTCGGCGTGCGGGTTCCCGCCCATCCCCTCACCGCCGAACTGCTGCGACACTTCGGCGGCGGGCTGGCGGCGCCGTCGGCCAACCGGTTCGGCCACGTCAGCCCGACCACGGCTGCGCACGTCGTCGACGACCTGGGCGACTCGATCGACGTCGTGCTCGACGGCGGGCCGTGTCCGGTCGGCGTCGAGAGCACGATCGTCGACTGCACCGTCGATCCTCCGCAGGTGCTGCGACCTGGCGGGATACCCAGCGAGCAGATCGACCGGTTGCTCGCCGAGTCGGGAATCGGACTGGCGTTGGCGCCGACCGGTCCCAGCCGCGCTCCCGGGATGCTCGCGTCGCACTACGCGCCACGCGCCAGGCTCGAACTGGCGGCCTCCGCGGCCGACATGCAGCGACTGCGGACGCTGCACCCCGACGCTGCTGTCATCGACCACGGTGACGACCTCGTTGCCTATGCACGTTCGCTCTACGCAGAGCTCCGCGCCGCCGATGATGCAGGTGCTGCAATCGTGATCGCCGCACTGCCGCCCGCCGCCGGGCTCGGCCATGCGCTGCGCGACCGGCTCGCCAAGGCCGCTGCCGGGCGCTGACCGGTGCGCTGGGCCCGGCTCCAGCGCTCAGCGGCCGCGGAACTCGGGCTGGCGCTTCTCGAGATACGCCGCCACACCCTCGCGGAAGTCGGCGGTGCGCAGCAGGGTGAGCAACTGCAGGAAGACGTGGTGCACGTTCTGGTCGAACGTCTCGGTCTCGGCCGCCCTCATCATCCGCTTGATGGCTCGCACGGCGAGCGGGGCATTGGCGCTGATCTCGGCCGCCATCGAGCGGACACCCTCAGCGAACTCGGCATCCGGATAGACATGGTTCACGAGTCCGAGTCGCAGCGCGTCGTCGGCCGTCAGCACCCTGCCGGTGAACGCGATCTCGGCGGCCCGCGCGTAGCCCACCATGCGCGGCAGCAGCCATGTGCCGCCGCTCTCGGGCACGATGCCGCGTCGCGCAAACCCCGGATTGAGCTTCGCAGAAGCGGCTGCGATGCGGATGTCGCAGCCAAGGGCGATGTCGAGCCCATAGCCGGCGGCACCGCCGTTGAGGGCGCAGATCGTGGGGGTGTCGAGGTGGTGCAGCACGATGGGCGGGGTCGACCGGAGCTCGATCTCACCGGGCACTCCGGCACCGTCAGAGAGCCCGCCGAGTGCTCCCGGCGATGCGCTCATCTGCGCCGCCATGTCGAGGCCTGCGCAGAATGCCCGGCCTGCGCCGGTGAGCACGATGCAGCGCACGGCGGGATCTCGGTCGGCGGTGAGCAGCGCATCTGACAACTGGTCGAGCATGGCCGCCGAGATGGTGTTGAGGCGCCCCGGCGCGTCGAGGGTGACGGTTGCCACATGCCCGTCGACCTCGAGTCGTACTTCGATGGGCGCCGCAGCGGTGCGGCCCACCGTCGAGTCTTCGCCGCCTGGCGAACCCGGTGCACTGGACTCAGGCTGGGATCCCATCTCTGCGAACGTAGTGCGCCGGACCCCGATTTCGCCCCCTCGACTGCCCCATCGGCGACAGCGATCCCTAGACTCAGGGCTTCGACAACATCAGGGCGGCATCCCGCCGCCTTGGCTCCTAGGGGGAGAATCCCATGCAGAGAACCCGTGTGCGCCGGGCAGGCGCGCTGCTCGTAGGTCTGTCGCTGTTCGCGGCTGCCTGCGGCGACGACAAGGAAGCATCCAACACCACGGCTGCTGAGACCACCATGCCCACCGACACCACCGGCGGCGCCGACACCACGGCTCCCGCTGGCGGCGGCGAGCTGGCCGGCATGAAGGGCACCACGCCCCTCCCGCCGGAGCTGGCTCAGGAGTTCAAGGACCGCATCCTGACCACGCCCTCGGGCGCCGGCCAGACCGACTTCAACTACGCCGCTGAGACGTACGACGCGGTCGTCATCATGGCCCTCGCTGCCGAGGCCGCCAAGACCGACGGCATCGAGTACGCCAGCTTCATCGTCGACGTGTCGACCGGTGGCGAGAAGTGCACCGACTTCGTGGCGTGCCGCGACCTGCTGGCCGCCGGCACCGACATCGACTATGACGGCGTGTCGGGCCCGAACGACCTCAACGGCAACGGCGAGCCCCTCGCCGGCACCTATGGCGTCCTGCAGTTCGGCGCCGACAACCGCATCGACGACTCGCTGACCACCAACGTGTCGGCCGAGTCGCCGGAGTCGGCGGTGCTGCCGGAGTCGGCAGTCGAGGGTGCCCGCGCCGGTGACGGCACGTTCACCATCGGCGGCCTGCTGCCCCAGACCGGTTCGCTGGCCTTCCTCGGCAACCCGATGTTCGCCGGCGCCGAGCTCGCCGTGGCCGAGATCAACGCCGCTGGCGGCGTCCTCGGTGCGGAGATGGTGTACTCGGCCGGTGACTCGGGCGACACCAGCACCGACCTCGCCAACCAGACCACCGACCGCTTCCTCGCCGAGAACGTCGACGGCATCGTCGGCCCCGCCTCGTCGGGCGTGGCGCTCACCGTGATCGACAAGATCACGGCAGCTGGCGTGGTGCTCTTCTCGCCCGCCAACACCTCGCCGGTGCTGTCGACCTATGCCGACAAGGGCCTCTACTTCCGCAACGCTCCGCCGGACACCCTGCAGGGTGTCGTCATCGCCGACCTCGTCGTCGGCGACGGCAACCAGAGCGTGTGGATCATGGGCCTGGACGATGCCTACGGCAACGGCCTTGCTGACGTCATCGAGGCCGCCCTCACCGAGGCCGGCATCGAGGTCCTCGGCAAGACCATCTACGACCCGGCTGCCGCCAGCTTCGACACCGAAGTCGGCGAGATCGCTGCTGCCGATCCGGACGCAGTCGTCCTCATCACCTTCGACGAGGGCGCCCGCATCCTGAAGACCATGGTCGAGCTGGGCATCGGCCCGTCGGCCAAGATGATCTACGGCTGCGACGGCAACATGGGCAACGCCCTCGGCGAGGCCTTCGACGCCGCCTGATCCCTCGGGATCAGACGTCACGTCATCTCACTGACGGACGCCCCGGGCTTCGGCCCGGGGCGTTCGCCGTTGTGGCGCTGCTCGCCGAGGGCGACCGCGCTGCAGTGCAACCACTCGCCCAGCCAGTTGACGAGGGCCTGTCGTGGTGCTGGCGCAGCGATGCGGACTGCGACGGGCGAGGCTGCGGCTCAGCCGCCGGTCATCTTGGCGAGCGTGCCGAGGTACAGCTCGATGACGGCCGGATCCTTCAGCAGGTCGCGGCCAGTACCGGTGTAGGCGTTGCGGCCCTGGTCGAGCACGTAGCCCCTGTCGACGACCTGGAGGCATCGGCGGGCGTTCTGCTCGACCATCAGGATGGCCACGCCTGTGTCGTTGATGGCCCGGCAGTTGAGGAACACCTCGTCCTGCAGCATCGGCGACAGGCCGGCCGAGGGCTCGTCGAGCAGCAGCAGCGTGGGCTCGAGCATCAGCGCCCGGCTCATTGCCACCATCTGGCGCTCTCCGCCCGACAGTGCGCCGGCCTTGGTGGTCGCACGGTCGAGCAGGCGCGGGAACAGCCCGGTGACGTAGTCGAAGCGTTCCCTGAACACCTTCGGGCGAAGGAAGCAGCCCATCTCGAGGTTCTCGGTGACCGTGAGGCTTGGGAAGACGTTCTTGGTCTGGGGCACGTAGCCAACGCCGCGCGACACCAGCTGGTGGGCCTTCATTCCCGTGATGTCGTCGCCCATGAAGGTGACGGTACCGCTGCGCACGGTGCACTGGCCGAGCACCGCCTTCAGGAACGTGCTCTTGCCGGCCCCATTGGGCCCGATGATGCCGACGAACTCGCCGGAGTTCACCACGAGGTTGCACCCGTTGAGGATGTTCACCTCGGGGATGTACCCGGCGACCAGCTCGTCGCCGCGCAGCACCTCGGTGCCAGCGGCTGCGGACCCTGTGCTCATGCGTCCTCCATCAGCGACTTGCCCTGGTGGGCGCCCAGATAGGCATCGATCACGGCCTGGTTGCGGCTGATCTGGTCTGGCGTGCCCTCGGCGATGAGACGGCCCTCGGCCATCACGATCACCCAGTCGCTGATGTCGTGCACCATGTCCATGTCGTGCTCGACGAACAGCACGGTCATGCCCTCGTCGCGCAGCCCTCGGATGTGCTGGTTGAGGCTCTGCTTCAGCGCAGGGTTCACGCCCGCCATCGGCTCGTCGAGCATCACCATGGTGGGGCCGGTCATCAGTGCCCGGGCCATCTCGAGCAGCTTGCGCTGGCCGCCGGACAGGGTGCCGGCGTACTCGTTGCGCATGTGGTCGAGCTTGAAGCGATGCAGCAACTCATCGGCCCTGGCCTCGATTGCCGCTTCCTGCGACCTCCAGGTGAACGGCAGCATGCCGTTCCACCAGCGCTCGCCTCGCTGGCCCGTGGCGCCCAGCTTCATGTTCTCGATCACCGACAGCTTGGTGAGGCTCTTGGTGAGCTGGAAGGTGCGCACCATGCCGAGCTGCGCAGTGCGGTGGGCCACCACCTTGTCGAGCGTGCGTCCCTCGAATGTCCAGGTGCCCTCATTTGGCTCGTCGAAGCCGCTGAGCAGGTTGAACAGCGTCGTCTTGCCGGCGCCGTTGGGGCCGATGAGCGCCGTGATCGAGTGGCGCTGCACCTCGACGTGGTCGACGTCGACAGCGACGATGCCCCCGAACCTGCGCCGGATCGCATCGGCGACAAGGATGGCATCTGGCTTGCGGCTGCCGGGCTCGGGCGCCACCGTGGCGAGCGCCGCCCGTGCCTGCTGCGCGTACTGGCTGGTGTCAGCGCCCATCGAGTGCCATCTCCTTGCGGTTGCCGAACAGCCCCTGGGGCCGGAAGACCATCAGCATGATCAGGCCGACGCCCACGAGCACCAGACGGAACTGGCCGCGGGCACTGGCGTTCTCGAGCAGGGTGATGCCGCCGACTGCGAGGCGGCCCGTGTCGTCGGACACCTCTGAGAGGAACACGTCGGTGAAGGCGAGCAGTGCCCAGTAGGCCATCGGGCCGACGATGCTGCCGGTCACGGTGGCGACTCCACCAAGAACTAGCGCGGTGAGCACGTAGAAGGTGAGCGCCCGGCTGAAGTTGTCGGGCTGGACGTTGCTGGTGCGAAGGGCGTTGATGACACCGGCGAGCATGCCGATGACGGCGCCGATCACGAGCGCCGACATCTTGTAGCCGAACACGTTCTTTCCGAGGCTCCGCACGGCGTCCTCGTCCTCGCGGATGCCCTTCAGGACGCGGCCCCACGGACTGCGCATCAGCGCCCACACGTACAGGGCACAGACGGCGACGATTCCCCATCCGACGATTAGCACCCACAGGTCGGTGCCGAGATAGTCGAACCGCGGGAAGAGAGCCATCAGCACTGCGAACACAACGGCGCCTGCCCCTGCCGCGAGCACCCAGTTGATGCCCGCCCTGCCGGTACGGCGTCCCCTGAGGCGATCGATCGCAATGCCCACCGCGAGCGCCACCAGCACCCAGAACGCGAACAGCGCGATCCGCATGAGTCCTGACGTCTGCAGCGGTCCGAGGCCGTATGCGTTGCCAGGAGCGTCGACCGGACTGAGGTCCTGGAAGCCGGCAGCGAAGCCCTTCAACCCGTCAGTGCCGCCGAATTTCTCCTTGTGCGTCACCGATCGCACGATGAGTCGCACCAGTTCGGCGAGGGCGATCGTGACGATGGCGAGATAGTCGGCACGCAGGCGCAGTGTGGGCACGCCGACGATGACGGCCAGCACTGCCGCATATGCAAACCCGAAGGCGACGCCCCACCACCACGACACGCCCCAGTAGTTGACGCTCATGCCGAGGCCATAGGCACCGGCGGCCATGAACGCCGCCTGGCCGAAGTTCAGCAGTCCGGCATAGCCGAACTGCACGTTCAGTCCGAGGGCGGCGATGATGAACACCACGGCATCGAGGCCGAAGAACGCCTTCAGCGTCAGTTCGAGAATGAGTCCCCAGTCCATCGGTGCCTCCTCAGCCCACTCGTTCCTTCCGGCCCAGGATGCCCTGCGGCCGGAAAAGGAGGATCAGGATCAGGATCGCCAGGGCCGGCACCGTCTTCAGCTCAGTTGGCACGCCATTGCTGATCCACTCGAACCACGGGATGTCGGGCAGGACCGGGATGCCCATCGTCGACACCTCGACGAAGACGCCGATGACGAAACCTCCGACGAGTGCGCCGTACGCAGATCCAAGGCCGCCCAGTGTGATGCCGGCAAACATGAGGAACAGCAGGTTCGCGCCCATGTCGCCCTTCACGCCCTCGTCGAGACCGCGCACCACGCCGCCGAGTGCTGCCAGTGAGCCGCCCAGGAACCAGACGATGCGGATGATCTTCTGGCTGTCGATGCCCGTGCTGCTCGCCAACTCGGGGTTGTCGCTCACGGCCCTCGTGGCCTTGCCGAGCCGCGTCTTCTGGAGCGTGAGCGCGACGGCGACAAGTGCGACGAGCGACACGATGCCGGCCACGAGGTCGCGCTGGGTGATGTCGACTGGCCCGAACGACGAGGCGGTCTGCTTGTTCCAGGCGGTGTAGCGCTTGGTGGCATTTCCGAAGTACATCAGGAACACGTTGAGCATGACGATCGACAGGCCGACCGAGACGACCATCTGCGAGATGAGACCCACTCCGCGGCGTCGCAGCCTCGCCCACATGCCCCAGTCGAGGGCGAGTCCGAGCAGTCCCCCGAGCACCACGGTGGCGAGCGCCGACGGCAGGAACGGCCAGCCGAGGCCGACGGAGAACGCATAGGCGATGATGCCGCCGAACGTCACCAGCTCGCCGTGAGCGAAGTTGGTGAGTCCGGTCGTGCCGAAGATCAGCGAGAGACCGACCGAGCAGATGGCGATGACGATGCCGAGGCGGATGCCGTTGACGATGGCGTCGAAGAGCCGGTCCCAGTAGCCCTCCGTTGAACGAACCGCCTCGCCGGTGAAGTACGAGACGGTCTTGATGTTCGTCTTGAAGTTGGCGGCCACGATGGTGAGCGTCTCGTCGCCCTCGGCGAGCGCCTTGCCCTCGGGCAGCGTGCTGGTGTCGAGCGTCACCGTGAGGTCGACCTTCTCGGCAATGCAGACCAGGGCCACGCCCTTGGCGTCGGTGACGGCGTCGCCGAGCGGCGTGCCGGCCGCATCGGCCACGGTGACCTTCACGCCTTCGAGGGGATCCTTCTTCCCCGTCGACTGGTCGTTGACGAGGGCCCGGATGCCGGGACCGTCACACGTGGCGGCCTGCGCCGAACCGGCCGGCAGCAGGCACGCGCCCGCTGCAGCGCAGCCGAGGACCGCGAGGGCCAACCGTCGGGACAGGTGCTTCACGAGTTCGGTTCCCCCACGTAGTGCGTATCGGTGGCCCGTCACCGGGCTCACTGTCTGTCGAGCGAGCACAGCGTCCCACCGCCGGTCCCGCTGTCGGCCGAGCACTGCAGCACTACCCTGCCGCAGGTGATCTGCACCGACGGGGCGAAGTCTGGCACATTCGCCGTGCTGCTGTCGGCGGCATTGTTCGGCACCACCGGCACCGTGCTCGTCGCTGCGCCGCTCGGCGCTGAAGCATGGTCGGCGGGGGCATGGCGGCTGCTCGTGGGCGCACTCACGCTCGTGGCGCTGGCAGTGCTCGCTGACCGCCGCACTCGGCGTCGTGGTATCACCGTGCCGCCGCACCGCTGGCCCGCAGTAGGCACGACGGCGGTCGGCGCGGTCGGCGTGGCGGTGTTCCAGGTCGGATACTTCCTGGCGGTCGAGCGGACCGGGGTCGCCGTGGGCACCGTTGCCACGATTGGCTCGGGGCCGGCCATCGCTGGGGCGGCGGGTGCGGTCGCCGCCCGGCACCGCCCGGATCGGGACTGGCTTGCGGGCACGGCAGTGGCTGTCACCGGGGTCGTGCTGTTGGGAATCTGGGGCACATCGGGCAACGAAGCGTCTGCCGACGCCGTCGGCATCCTGCTGGCACTTGCCGCTGCCGCAGGATGGGCAACGTTCACGACGATGAGTCGTCGCCAGATCGACAGCGGCACGCCCAGCACGACGAGCATGGCGGCAGTCTTCGCCGGGGGCGCCGTGCTCGTCGCACCCGCACTGGCATGGCACGGGGGTGGGTGGGCGCTGCAGGGCTGGGGACCGCTCGTGGTGGCCCATCTGGGCGTGCTCACTGTCGGCGTCGCCTACTGGTCGTACGGCATTGCGCTTCGCAGCCTGCCCGCTCCGACCGTGATCACGCTCACCCTGCTCGAGCCGATCACGGCCGCAGCACTCGGCATCGCCGTCGTCGGCGAACGGCTCAGCCCCGCTGGCGTTGCCGGGATCGCGCTCGTGCTCGCCGGACTCGCCGTCACGGGCCGTGCTGCCGTCCGCGGCGCACAGCACGATGCACCGGGTACGGTGCCGACGTGACCGCTGCAGCCAGCGACCGTCCAGCGCCGCTGCGCACGCGGGTCAGCGAGCTGCTCGGCGTCGACTATCCCATCGTGCAGGCACCAATGGGCTGGATCGCCCGCAGCCAGCTGGCCTCGGCGGTGTCGGCGGCCGGCGGCCTCGGGATCATCGAGACGTCGAGCGGTGAGCTCGACGCGGTCCGCCACGAGATCATCGAGATGCGACGGCGCACCGACCAGCCGTTCGGCGTCAACATCGCCCAGGCGTTCGTGCGCGACCCGTCGATCGCCGACTTCGTCATCGAGCAGGGCGTGCGGTTCGTCACCACGTCCGCCGGAGACCCCACCAAGTACACCTCGCACCTGAAGGCTGCCGGGCTCACCGTGTTCCACGTCGTGCCGACACTCGCAGCAGCGATGAAGGCAGTCGACGCGGGCGTCGACGGGCTCGTCGTCGAAGGCGGCGAGGGCGGCGGGTTCAAGAATCCTCGGGATGTCAGCACGATGGTGCTGCTGCCGCTGGTGGCATCGCGGGTGGACGTGCCGATCATCGCTGCCGGTGGCATCGCCGACGGCATCTCGATGGCAGCAGCCTTCGCGCTCGGGGCTGAGGGGGTGCAGATGGGCACCCGCATGGTGAGCGCTGCCGAGTCGCCCGTGCACGGCAACTGGAAGCAGGCGATCGTCGACGCCGCCGAGACCGACACCGTGTTCCTCAATCGATTCAGCCGGCCGGGCCTGCGCGCACTGCGCACCGAGCTGACGACCCGTCTCGAACGCGATGAGCAGGTTGACCTGTCGGTCTTCGGCAGGATCACGGATCTCTACTTCGGCGGCGACCTCGAGGCCTCGATCGCCCTCACCGGCCAGGTTGCTGGACGGATCGACGCCGTCGAGTCGGTCGACGAGATCGTGCATGGCACCGTGCACGAGTTCCGCCGGTGCGTGGCGGCCCTCGAGCGCTACCGCTGAGCCGACTGCATCGCCTCGTGGGCTGGCGCCGAGGCGTGTCCTGGGCCAGCGTCCGGCAGGGCGGACTGCTCGGTGTCCGGTTCAGAGGTGGCACTCCACAGCCATGCCGTCACCCCGACCAGGGCGGTCGCGCCGGCGAGGTGCACGATGACGAGGCCGACCGGCAACCCGGCGAAGTACTGGGTGTAGCCCACCGCTCCCTGCACGACGGCAACCATCATCCACGCGGTGAGGGGTCCCTCGAGTCGCTGCCGGTCGGCTCGGCGGCGAGTCCGCCAGGCGAGTGCCACGACGACGGCGATGGTGACCCACACCGATGCGCCGTGCACCCGACTCGCCCACCGCAGCGCGTCGCCATTGATGTCGGTGGCGGTGCCGAAGAACCGGCGAGCCCCTTCGTCGCCGGCGTGCGGCCCTGTGCCGGTGACGATCGTGCCGAGCACCACCGTGATGGCGGTCGTCACCACGACGCACAGCGCGAGCGAGCGCGTCGACGATGCCACTGCCCGTCGACGACGGGGAGCATCAGGCTCGCGCGACCGGACCAGCAGCAGCACGGCCGCCCAGACGAGCAGCATCGAGAGCAGGAAATGCCATTGCACCGCCGCCGGGTTGAGGTCGGTCCAGACGACGACTGCGCCGACGAGTCCCTGGGCGGGCACGCCGGCGACGATCAGCGTCCCGAGCATGCGCAGGTCGCGGCGACGCGGACGCCGCAGCCAGGCAGCTGCAGCGGCCAGCGCGACACCGACTCCGACGAGGAAGGTGAAGAGTCGGTTGAGCTGCTCGATGGCGGCGTGGGCCGACGACACGTCGACGAAGCGACTCTCGTTGCAGTTGGGCCAGTCGTCGCATCCGAGGCCCGAACCGGTGAGGCGAACCGCTCCCCCGGTGACAACGATCGCTCCGAGCAGCACGATGGCTGCCACGGCCACGGACGTGAAGCCTCGCGGGGTGAAGCCGTCGCGCCAGATACTCCGTCGAGCGGGCGATTCGCCGCCGTCGGCCACCGTCTCGACGCCCATCGACTCGAGGCTACGGGCGCACCGGCACCAGCCGCCAACCGGCCCCGATGTGACTACGGTGACATGCATGCTCACCGGCTTCGACGACTACCCGATCCACCAGGCGTCGGTGCCGGTCGCGCACACGGCGACCGCTGACCTCAACCACTACGACCGCTACTTCTTCAACGGCTACAGCGCTGACGGCACCGTCTACTTCGCCGCTGCAATGGGCCTCTACCCGAATCGCCACGTCGCCGACGCAGCATTCAGCATCGTGCGCGGGAACCGTCAGGCCAGTGTGTTCCGGTCGCAGCGGGCCCCTGTCGATCGCATCGACGCCACCGACCTCGGTGCGGTCAAGGTCGAGGTCGTTGTTCCGCTGCATCGCCTGCGAGTTGTCGTCGACGCGCCCGAGCACGGCATCAGCGCCGAGGTCGAGTTCGTGTCGCGTTCGCCGGCGATCGAGGAGCCCCACTTCTTCCAGCGGGCAGGGACTCGCGCCTTCTTCGACTACACGCGGCTCACCCAGTTCGGCACGTGGCAGGGGTGGATCGAGATCGACGGCGAACGGATCTCGGTCGACGGCTCGCTCGGCTCACGCGACCGATCGTGGGGAGTGCGGCCGGTCGGCGAGCCGATGCCGTCGGGCGCCCCAGTGGGCGAGCCGCAGTTCTTCTGGCTGTGGGCGCCGGTGAACTTCGAATCGTGCTCCACGCACTTCGACGTCAACGAGCACGGTGACGGTCGGCGGTGGCACGAGACCGGGGCCATTGCGCCAGTCGGCGGCGACCTGCAGATGATGCGCACTGTCGACTGGCGGGTCACGTGGAGGCCCGGCACGAGATGGGCCGACGCATTCGAGTACGACCTCGTTGCCTGGGACGGCACCGTGACCACCGTCAGACTGCGACCACGCTACGAGTTCCTCATGCGCGGCCTCGGCTACGGCCATCCCGAGTTTGGACACGGCTACTGGAAGGGCGAGAGCGCACTCGCCGGCGAGCGCCTCGACCTGCCGCCCCCCGACCCGTGTTCCCGCCACCACGTGCATGTGCAGGCCATCTGCGATGCCGAGCTTGCCCGTCAGGACGGAACGCTCGAGCGTGGCGTAGGGATCCTCGAGCAACTCGCCATCGGGCCGCACCCGAGCGGCCTGCGCGGCATCCTCGACCCGTCCTGACCGTTCCACCTCCATCGGGTGCGGATGCCATCCGCCACTATCGT
Source organism: Actinomycetota bacterium (assembly GCA_041178405.1). Classification (GTDB taxonomy): domain Bacteria; phylum Actinomycetota; class Acidimicrobiia; order Acidimicrobiales; family Ilumatobacteraceae; genus UBA668. The sequence continues at coordinate 72,769 of JBEGVK010000042.1, forward strand.
CTCCGTCGGTGAAGAAGCCCACCGTCGCACAGCGACGCACCGAGATCCTCGAGGTCACCTGCCAGGTGGTGATCGAGCGCGGCTTCGCAGGAACACGGATCGCCGACGTCGCCAAGCGACTCGACGTGTCCAGCAGCCTGATCCATTACCACTTCGACTCGAAGGAGCAACTCCTCGCCGAGGCCTTTGCCCACTACGCGCAGAAGGACCTCGCCGAACTCGAGGCTGAGATCGAGGCCGCACCGACATCAGTCGAGCAACTCGACCGTGCTGTCCTCAACTACGTGCCGGAAGGCAGCGGCGACATGGAGTGGATGCTCTGGATCGACGGATGGGGCGAGGCGCTCCGGAACCCGATGATGCGCACCATCAGCCAGGAACTCGACGAGCGGTCGGTCGGAGTCCTCGAACGGGTGATCCGCCTCGGCGTCGAGCGCGGCGAGTTCGCCTGCGCCGACCCGTCGGCTGCGGCGCTCCGGCTCACCGCTGTCGTCGACGGCCTCGCCATCCAGTTCGCAGCCCACGAGGGCGTCATGACACGCGAGCAGCTCATCGACCACGTCCGCACGCTTGCGGCCTGGGAGGTCGGACTCGAACCGGATGCACTCCGCCACCCGGGCGCCCACGCACTGTCTGGTCCCGACGTCGTCACGCCGGCGACCGACACGGCATTGCGCCAGCTGATCTCGCGCTACTGCGACGCAGCGACACGTCGCGATGACACTGAATTCTCAGCAGTCTGGACGCCCGACGCCGTCTGGCATGTCGGCTCGAAGCCGATCGCTGGGATCGATGCGATCATGGCCGCCAAGGACCGCTTCGTGAAGGGAATGAAGTGGTTCGTGCAGACGGCCCCCAACGCTGTCTTCGAGGTCGACGAGGCCAACGGCGTCGGGCGTGGCCGGGTGACGGTGATCGAGCAGTTCCAGACCACGAAGGGACGCACCGGCACGCTCGTCGGCACCTACCACGACGTCTACCGGCGAACCGACGGCTCGTGGCGCTTCGCCGAGCGCCGCCTCGAGGTGATCCACGACGGCTGACGTCGAGCAGCGATGCGCGGGCACCGCTGCCCTGTTGTCAGGGACGGATCTCGTAGAACGCGTTGACGCTGTGGTCGATGTCGAGGCGGCGGAACCTCGTGAACCCTGCGGCCGAGGCCATGCTGCGGGCCGTCGACTCGCTGAGCCCGAGCGTTCCGAGGCCGGCACCATCCGGCTCGCTCAGCGCCGACGACATGCACGACAGCACGCTGATGCCGTACATCAGCGAGGCCATCGGGTTCTTCCGGGCGTTCTCCTCGAAGGTGTCGAGCGCCTTGATGTCGACGAGCAGCCAGGTGCCATCGGGCCGCAGCGACTGGTGGATGGCCGCGATGACCTCATGCGGATGGGCCATGTCGTGGATGCAGTCGAACGTGCAGACCAGGTCGAGTGAGTGATCAGCCGGCAGTGGCTGCTGGCGAGGGTCGCAGAACTCGGCATTGCGCGCACCTGCCGCCACGAGCCGCTCACGGGCGCGGGCGAGCGCGTACTGGCTGATGTCGTAGCCGGTGACCGTGCTCGACGGGAACGCCGACGCCATCAGCAGCACTGCCCCACCCGCACCGCAGCCCACGTCGGCAATGCGAGCGCCTGCCCGCAGCCTGTCGACCATCCCGTCGAGTGCGGGCAGCACCGTCGGGAGCAGATGCGCACGATTCCACGGCTCGAAACTGCGCTCGATGCCGACCGCGCCCTCCGGTCCGTGACTGTCGTAGTCGTGGCCGATGCCAGAGCGGAAACTCTCGCTCACGTGATCGAGCGCCTGCATCGTCTGCGGGAGACGGTGGAACATCCCCATGCCGAAGGACGGATCCTCGGGGTCGGCCAGCACTGCCGCTGCCTCGG
>JBEGVK010000043.1:0-2550 GCA_041178405.1 Actinomycetota bacterium
GGCGAACACCACGAAGGTGCCGGCCGTCGCGCGTACTGCGACAGGGAGTGGCGCGTTCTTGATGAGAGTGAGTCGGCGATTGCGGTCGACCCAGAACCTGAAGAACTCGCTCCCCTCCTTGCTGGAGTATGCGTGCTCGTGGAACACCTCGGCCCGAGGGTCGTATCGATACGTCCAACCCCTGGAACGCCCCCGCCACGACAGGTCAAAGTCCTCGTAGTAGAGGAAGTACTCGCTGTCGAAGAGCCCGACATCACGCAGATACCCGGTGTCGAGGAGCACCGCACCACCGCACCATGCGAAGACCTCTGCCGGATCGTCAAACTGGCCGAGATCGGGCTGCAGGAATCCCCGATCGCCCCCATGCCAACCCTTGTAGAGCTCGCTGCCGGCACTGTTCACAATGCGCAACGCCGGTCCAGCGACCATGTCGACGGTCGCCGTATCCCCATCGAACCGGATCTGGTGGCCCATCGATCCATTGCCGACAGACCACGCTCCGTCAGTTGCTCCAGGCGGGCGGCACAGGTCGACCTCGATCCGATCACCCGGAGCAACAAGGTCGACCGGCCACCACAGCGATGCCACTGGTCGCTTTGTCCAGCGCGTCCGACGGGCCGATGGCTCGATCTCCCAGTCGTTCCAGAAGCGCTCGTCGAACCGAACTCGATCGATGAGCTCGCGTCCGCCATGTCGGATCGACGAGACTCCGACGCCTGTCTGGCACTCGCCAACCGTCCCAGCGACGGGGCCTTCGAGGATGACTGCCGACGCCTCGAGGTTGAGGAGCAACTTGGGAACCGCTGCGCCGACTCGGTCACGGGCGCATGTTTCGAGGAGCGGGCGCAGCCATCCCGGCTCGACCAGGGCGTCATTGTTGATGAGCGCCACGTAGTCGACGGCGTCAAGATCGCTCATCCCAAGATTGCAGCCACGGGCGAAGCCCTCGTTGACATCAGACACGATGAGCCTGACCGTCGGGTACTGCTCGCGGATCGTCCACAGCAGGCCGTCGACCGAGGCGTTGTCGATGACGACGATCTCGAGGCGATCAGCCGGGTAGTCGGTGGCCAGCAGCGAGTCGAGGCAGCGAAGCGTGATCGCGCCGCCGTCGAAGTTCACGACAATGACGCGAACCATTGGCAGCGCAGCGGTACCCGTCGAGGGCACCGCGGACACTGTCATCTCGTGCCGCCGACTCTCGAGCGGACGTCGTCGATCATCATCCGAATTCCCTCTGCGAGCGCCACTGAGGGTTCCCAGCCGAGATCCCGCCTCGCCAGCGTGATGTCGGGGCACCTGCGAGTCGGGTCGCCAACACGCTCGGGCGGCAGTGGGACTCGCACGATCTCGCTCGCTGATCCGACAAGGTCGATGACCGTTCGGGCGAGGTCGAGAATCGTGGTCTCGACTGGATTGCCGATGTTGAAGGGGCCGGGCTGGCCGCTGGCCATCGCTGCAGCGATGCCACGCACCTCGTCGGTCACGAAGCAGAAACTTCTCGTCTGGTCGCCATCCCCGAAGACAGTGACCTGATCGCCGCGGAGCGCCTGCGCTATGAAACTGATCAGCACTCTCCCGTCACCGGGACGCATGCGGGGACCGTAGGTGTTGAAGATGCGGATGATCACGGCATCAACACCTCGATGGCCCCGATACGCAGTGAGGAGCGCTTCCGAGAACCGCTTCGCCTCGTCGTAGCAACTACGCGGGCCGATCGGATCGACGTTGCCCCAGTACGACTCGACCTGCGGGTGCACCTGCGGATCGCCGTAGATCTCGCTCGTCGACGCGAGCAGCAGCCGAGCGCCCTGCTGCTCGGCAAGGTCGAGCAGCCGACGCGTCCCGGTGCTGCCAGCCGCGAGAATCTGCAGCGGCATCGTTGCGAAATCGGCAGGCGAGGCAGGACTGGCGAGGTGGTAGATCTGCTCGACAGTGCCGACATCGGGAAGCGGTTCGACGATGTCATGCTCGATGAAACGAAACCCGCGTCGTCCGAGAGCGCCGTCGAGATTCGCCGGGTTGCCGGTCGACAGATTGTCGATGCCGACGACCTCGCAACCCTGGTCGAGCAAGAAGTCGCAGAGGTGCGAGCCGATGAATCCGGCAGCACCCGCGACGAGGACCGTCATCGGCCGACACCTACCAGGTGCAGTCCAGCCTGTGCCGCTGCACGGCGATCAAGCACATTTCGCGTATCGACAACCTCGCTTCTGGCGAGCCGTGCCTTCACGCCAGCGAGGTCGGCGCCGACGAACTCGGACCACTCGGTGAGCACGACCAGCGCGTCGGCCCCGTCGCAGGCGTCGAGCGACGACGCCACCTGGGTGAGTCCCGGAATCGACACCCGCGCCTGCGGATCGTAGGCCCTGACAGAGGCTCCCTCTGCGATCAGTTCCTTCACGATCGCCACTGCCGGGGAGTCGCGCACGTCATCGGTGTTCGCCTTGAAGGCCAGCCCCCACGCAGCGATGACGCGCCCCGCAAGCGAGCCACCGGCTGCGGCCCTGACCTTCGCAACCATCCGATCGTGCTGCTCGGAGTTCGAGG
>JBEGVK010000044.1:0-3567 GCA_041178405.1 Actinomycetota bacterium
GAGCCGGCCGGCGGCACCGCAATCGGCTGCAGGGGCGCCGAGAGTGTCGATGCGGCTTCTTCGACTGCGCGGGTGATCTCGGCGACCAGTGGCTCGACCATGCCGAGCGGCGGTGTTGGGTCGTAGGTCGGCGTCGGAGCCGTCGATGGCGCAGCGAGCGGTGCAGCGGGCGCAGCCGGCGGTGCCGGCACCGTCGTGGACGGCGTGTCCCATGCGAACGACGGCGGTGGCGGCGGCGCCCAGCCCTTGGCCATCTCGACGACCTCCTGGCGTTCGTAGTCGCCGGTGGTATCAGGTAGGAGGACATCGTCGGTCGATCCGTCGACGGCGGTGATGCCGAGTTGCTCGGCGAATACCTTCGCCTGGTCGGCGGGCGAAGCAGTGGCGAGTTCACCAGCCGCCACCAACAGGAGGCCGGCCGTGATGCCCTCGGGTGTCGGCGGCGCCTCGTGGATCTCGTGCGTGCGCACGTCGGTGACGATGGTGACGCACGCCTCCGGCATGGGCTGCTGCTCATCGAGCAACTGGTAGCTCTTGGCCGTGGTCTTCTCGATGATCTTGCCGAACCGGCCGCGGTGCTTCTCCTCGGGTCGGGTGAACGAGATCGACATCAGTGTCTCGAACGACGGATTCGGAGCCAGCGGCCCGGCGATCCTCACTGCAGCGTGCTCGTAGATTTCGATCCGCTTGGTGGAGAACTGCTGCGACGTGATGAGCCGTCCGAACTCCTCGTGCACCGGCGCATCCGGATCGAGCACCAGCTGGACGACGGGCACTTCCTCTTCGGGCTGCTCCTCAGGCGCAGCCTGTCGCTGGCGCCGGCTGCCAGAGTCGGTGGTGCCTGCTGAGGGCTTGCCGCCTGCCCACGACGGGAGTTCGCCGAGTGACGCGCTCTCGCCAGCGGCCTGTCGGCCTCGACGGCCAGCCGCACCGGCGGGTGCCGGCTCCCTGCCTGCCGCTGCGCCAGCGTCAGCCGTCGACGGCTCCGTCTCCGCAGCCTTCTCGGCATGCTTCGCCTTCTCGGCCCGCTTGGCCGCCTTGCGATCCTTGCGCTTCTTCGAGGCCGTCTCAGGCGGAGCCGGGGGACGGGCCCACACGGGGAGTTCGCCGAAGTTAGTCATGTTCCTAAGGTAGACGAGTTGCTACGCATGCGGAAAGGGTCGACCTAGCGGGTGCCCTGCACGTCAGGCCGACGCAGCGAGCAGTCGGTCGATCACCCGAAGTGCTCCTGCGGCGGATTCTGCCCGCCAGATAGCCACCGCATCGGCGCCATCCGCCCCCGCCGATCGCTCGAGCGCCGATGCCGCGTCGGCGACGAGTTGGCGCTGGGCCGACAGCAGCCCCATCGTCGGCAGCCCAAGCGCCTCCAACAGCAGCAGCTTCACCAGCAGTTCGCTGCGCAGGTCGCGCAGGTGAGCCACCGGCGACGCCAGCCACCGATCGAGCGCGCGTCGCCCGGCAGCAGTGGGCGCCATCACGCTGCGCGGGCCTCCTGCTCGCCCGGGCTCGACCGCCACCTGCTGGGCAAACTCGCGCTGCACCAGCTTGTCGAGTGCACGGTAGGTGAGTGGCCTCGACATCGACCACACACGACCGATGTCGCCGCTGGGCCCGCAACGCGCAGCGAGTGCGAAGCCGTGCTGAGGCTCGACTGCGAGCATGCCGAGGCACGCCCACTCGCCGAGCAGCAGCGACGGACCGTCGCTCATGCCGGATACACCTCGATCTCGGTTGCCTTCACCGATGCAACAACGTCGCCGCCCTGCTCGATGCCGAGCGCCAGCAGTGCACCCGATGTCACCTCGGCGATCAGCGTGGTGCCCGCCGTACCCGAACTTGCCGATGCGGCGGTGAGTTCGAGCGAGACGCGGGCCCGCTCGCCGAGCCGCACGATCTCGGTGACGCGGCCCTGCCACACGTTGCGGGCGCTCGCCGCCGGCGACTCGTGCAGCGACAGCGTCACCGCTTGCGGTCGAACGATTGCGAACACGTCGCCGACCGGGGCTTCGACCACGGCGATGCGAATGCCATCGGCCAGCGTCACGACGCCGCCATCACATGTGCCGCGGAACAGGTTCGTGCCGATCAGCTCGGCGACGTAGGACGACCGCGGAAATGCAGTGACCTCGCCGATGGTTCCCACCTGTGCGAGGCGGCCGGCATCGAGCACTGCCACCCTGTCGGCCAGCGCGTATGCATCGACAGGGTCGTGGGTGACGATCACTGTGATGCCTCCCTCGGCTGCGTACTGGTCGAGATGGGCACGCAACTCGCTGCGCATCGCCCGGCGTGTGCCGGCATCGAGGGCCGACAGCGGCTCGTCCATCAGCAGCATCGACGGCCGGTGCACCAGCGCCCTCGCTATCGCAACGCGCTGCTGCTGACCACCCGACAGCTCATGCGGTCGATACTGGGCGCGATCACCGAGACCGACGCGCTCGAGCCAGTCGCGCGCGGCATGTCGGGCCGTTGCCTTGTCGACACCCCTCGCCCGCAGGCCGAAGGCGACGTTCTCGAGCACCGACAGATGGCGGAACAGCGCATGGTCCTGGAAGACGAACGCCACGCCTCGCTGTTCAGCGGGCACGAAGACATCGCGTGCCGCATCGTCGAGTACCGCGCCGCCCACCTCGACGCAACCGGCGTCGAGGGGCAGCAGGCCGGCGAGCACGCGCAGCAGCGTCGTCTTGCCTGAGCCGTTGGGTCCCAGCACGGCGAGCACCTCGCCGGGGGCAACATCGAAGGCAACGTCGAGGTGCAGTGCGCCACGCCGGACCTCGATCGAGGCGCGAAGGCCGTCAGTGGCGCGGGGCACGGTCATCGGCCCTGCTCTGAGATGCTGGCGTCAGCCGAGGTGGCAGTGAGCCAGCGGTCGCGCAGGGCGATGAGCACGCCGAACGACACCGCTACCAGCACGGCGCTCAGCACCAATGCCCTGTCCGGCTCGGTCTCGAGCGCGAGGTACGTGGCGAGAGGCATGGTCTGGGTGGTGCCGGCAAGGTTCCCCGCAAAGGTGATCGTCGCCCCGAACTCGCCGAGTGCTCGCGCCCAGGCGAGCACTGCACCTGCCACCAGCGCTGGCCGAACCGCCGGCAGGGTCACACGCCGCATCACGTACCACGGCGAACCGCCCAGCGTTCTCGCAGCATCGTCGAGACGCGAGTCGTGCTGACGAAGCGCTGCCTCAACCGTGAGCACGAGGAACGGCATCGCCACGAAGGTCTGTGCAACGACGACACCCGCCGTGGTGAACGGCAGTCGGATGCCGAACCACTCGTCGAGCCACGATCCGAACAGACCTCGGCGCCCGAATGCGAAGAACAGCGCAGTGCCACCCACCACGGGCGGCAGCACCATCGACAGCGTGCACAGCGCGCGCACGATCCCGCGTCCGGGGAAGCCGACGTGTGCGAGCAGCCACGCCAGCGGCACACCGAGCACGACCGACACGACTGTCGCCAGCAGCGATGTGCGCACGCTCAGCCACAGCGCCCGACGCGTGTCGGCTTCGCCGAGCACCCCCAGCGCGTCGTCCCACGGCACCCTCCAGAGCAGGCCGATCAACGG
>JBEGVK010000045.1:0-15578 GCA_041178405.1 Actinomycetota bacterium
CCCTGACCGGCAGGCACGGCAGAATCAGCACGCACAACAAGAGGAGATCACCATGACCCGTCGTCTCGGCATCGGAGTAGTCGGCTTCGGCTGGATGGGCCAGGCCCACAGCCGGGGCTGCCGCCGCGCACCCGCCCACTTCCCCACTCGCGAGTACCAGCCCGACCTCGTCGTCGTTAGCGACGTGCTCGAGTCACGTCGTACAGCCGCCGTCAACGACTTCGGCTTCCGCGAGGCCGTTGCCGACTGGCACGACGTCGTCACGCACCCCGACGTCGACATCGTCTTCGTCACGGCACCCAACATGCTGCACGTGCCGATCGTCGAGGCTGCTGCAGCCAATGGCAAGCACGTCTTCTGCGAGAAGCCGGTGGGCGGCACCCCAGCCCAGACCGTCGTCGCCGAGCGGGCTGCACGCCAGGCCGGTGTCATCACGGGTGTCGGCTACAACTACCGCTGGGCCCCGCTCGTGCAGTACGCCAAGCAGCTCATCGACGGCGGCCACCTCGGCACGATCATGCACTACGAGGGCCGCTTCTTCAGCACCTACGCCAGCGATCCGCTCGGCCTGCTGTCGTGGCGCTTCCTCGTCGACGAGGCCGGCCACGGCGTCAGCACCGACATCCTCTCCCACTCGGTCGACCTGGCGCACTTCCTCATCGGCGATGCCGCCGGCCGCATCACGAAGGTGGTCGGCACCGGCGAGACGTACATCAAGCAACGCCCCCTGCCCACCGGCGCCGGCACGCACTACGACCGCGGCAAGCCCGGTGACCCGATGGGCGACGTCACCAACGAGGACTACATCGGCATGATGTGCGTCTTCGCGAATGGGGCGCGCGGCACCTTCGAGACCTGTCGGTCGATGGTCGGCCCCGAGAGCCAGAACTCGTTCGAGGTCTACGGCACCAAGGGCAGCATCCGATGGAACTTCGAGCAGCTGAACCAGATGCATGTCTTCCTCGTCGACGAGAACCGGCCGTCCGGTGTGGTCCACAACGGGTACGTCCACGTCAACAGCGGCGAGGCGTTCCCGCACCACGGTGCCTTCGTGCCGGGGGCAGCCAACGGCATCGGCTTCGAAGAGCTCGTGTGCATCGAAGACCACGAGTTCCTCACGTCGGTGGCCCTCGGCCGCCGTCACTCGGTCGGCTTCGATGAGGCGCTCGACGTCGTCAGCGTGCAGCACGCCGTCCTGCGCTCGTGGGAGACGGGCGCGTGGGAACCCGTCGTCTCGCTGCGCCAGGACTGAGCACGCCGCAGCGCATCCACATCGACACACCAGATCGGAGCAACCATGAGACTCACCACCGCAGAGGCGATCGTCAGATATCTCATCGCGCAGCGAACCATTGTTGACGGCGCCGACGTGGCGCTGTTCCCAGGCGTCTTCGCAATCTTCGGCCACGGCAACGTGACGAGCCTCGGCCACGCCCTCGAGCGCGAGCGCGACGCACTGCCGGTGTGGCGAGGCCAGAACGAGCAGGGCATGGCACTCGCTGCCGTTGGCTTCGCCAAGGCAGTGCGCGGCAGGCAGATCATGGTGGCGACCTCGTCGATCGGTCCTGGAGCGCTCAACATGGTCACGGCCGCCGGGGTGGCGCACTCGAACCGGCTGCCGATGCTGCTGCTCGCCGGCGACACGTTCCAGAGCCGTGGCCCCGATCCGGTGCTGCAGCAGGTCGAGCACTTCGGCGACCCGACCGTCACGGTGAACGATGCGTTCAAGCCGGTGAGCCGCTACTGGGATCGAATCACCCGCCCCGAGCAGCTCCTGTCGTCACTGCCCCACGCCGTGGCCACCATGCTCGACCCCGCCACCCGGGGTCCCGCCGTGCTGTGCCTTCCGCAGGACGTGCAGGCCGAGGCATTCGACTTCCCCGACGAGTTCTTCGCCACCACGGTGCGCGCCGTGCCGCGCCCGCGAGCCGACACTGCGCAGCTTGAGCGTGCCGCTGCTGCCATCCGCACGGCGTCGCGCCCGATCATCATCTGCGGTGGTGGCGTCCACTACTCGGGTGCCGAAGCCGAACTGCAGCGCTTCGCCGAGGCGTTCAACATTCCCGTGGTCGAGACCGTCGCCGGCAAGGCATCGCTGCTCGCCGCGCATCCGCTCAACGCGGGGCCGGTCGGCGTAACCGGCTGCACGTCAGCCAACGCACTCGCTGCCGACGCCGACGTCGTCATCGCGGTCGGGACGCGGCTGCAGGACTTCACCACCGGGTCGTGGACTGCCTTCGCCCGCGATGCCCGCTTCGTCGGCATCAATGCCACAGCCTTCGACGCCCGCAAGCACAGCACGCTGCCCGTCGTCGGCGACGCGCGCGAGGCACTTCGCGACCTCACCCCGCTGCTCGGCTCGTGGGCCGGGCCAGCCGAGTGGACCGACCGGGCAGCGCGAGAGACCGAGGCATACCACGCCTACATCGACAAGATCGCTGCACCTGCCGAGACCGGACTGCCCACCTACGCGCAGGTCGTCGGTGCCGCCGACCGCAACGCCCTGCCGTCCGACTATGCGCTCACTGCAGCGGGCGGCTTCCCGGGTGAACTCAACAACGGCTGGCGCGCCAAGGGGCTCAACAGCTTCGACTGCGAGTACGGGTTCTCGTGCATGGGTTATGAGATCTCTGGCGCGTGGGGCGCCAAGATGGCCATGCCCGAGCGCGAGGTCATCGTGTTCGTCGGCGACGGGTCGTACCTGATGATGAACAGCGACCTGTATTCATCGGTGCTGTCAGGCCACAAGCTCATCGTCATCGTCTGCGACAACGGCGGCTATGCAGTGATCCACCGCCTGCAGACCAATCAGGGCGGCGCCGGCTACAACAACCTGATCGCCGACACCAATCACCGCGAGCTCGTCTATGTCGACTTCGCGGCTCATGCGGCGAGCATGGGCTGTCGCACCGAGACGGTCGCCACGATCGCAGAACTCGAGGCGGCAATGCAGAGGGCGCGGGCGAGCGACCGCACCTACGTCATCGCCCTTCACACCAGTCCCAGCGACTGGACCGAGGGCGGCACGTTCTGGGAGGTCGGCGTTCCCGAGACCAGCCCCTACGAGTCGGTGCGCGCCGCACGATCGGCGCTCGAAGCCGGCAAGTCGGCACAGCGACTCGTCTGATCACGCTCGACACGATCGAATCAAAGAGGACTCCACATGTCAGTCACCATCATCAGCGGCGGCACGCAGGGCCTCGGCGAGGCCACTGCACGGGCACTCGCTGCCACCGGTACCAGCACGGGTCTCGTCCTTGCGGGCCGCTCCGCCGAGCGAGGCCGCTCCCTCGCCGACGAGCTCACGGCAGCGGGCACGCCGTCGATCTTCGTGCAGGCCGACGTGCGCGAGATCGACTCGCTGCGCAGCATCGTCGACGCCGCAGTGGCGCGCTTCGGCACGGTGCACGGCCTGGTCAACGTGGCCGCCGCCACGACACGCGCCACGCTCTTCGCCGACACACCCGAGCACTTCGATGTGCAGTTCGCCGTCAACACCAAGGCGCCGTACTTCCTCATCCAGTCGGTGGCGCGTGTGATGATCGAGCACGGACACGGCGGCAGCATCGTCAGTGTCGGCAGCACCAGCGGCCACGGCGGGCAGACCAAGCTCACCGCCTACTGCATGTCGAAGGGCGCCCTCACCATCATGACCAAGAACCTCGCATTCGGGCTCATGCGCCATGGCATCCGCGTCAACCAGGTGAATCCCGGGTGGATGGACACCGAGAGCGAGCACATCACACAGGTCGAGCAGGACGGTGCCCCCGAGAACTGGCTGGCCCTCGCCGAGCCGCAGCGCCCGATGGGTCGGCTGGTGAAGCCGTGGGAGGTCGCCAATGCGATCGTCTTCTGCCTGTCTGATGCATCGGGCATGCTGACGGGCAACTGCATCGACGTCGACCAGTCGGTGCAGGGCGCCGGAGATCCGCCACTGCCAGGCATCGGCGACACCGTGTACCCCTGACGCGTTCGAGCGGCTCGACCGCCTCGACCGCCCGGTTACTTGCAGGCGCCGACATCGACCGGCGCCGGATCGGCTGCCAGCGAGTCGAGCAGCGGCCGCAGTTCCACTACGTCAGTCGCCCATGCGCGTGTGTCGTCATCGGTGCTCCGGGCGAACACCACGCCCACTGCGCGTCCGCCGCTCACCACGATGCTGCCCGAGTCGCCATTCACCACGGTGGCTCGCAACTGCATTCCCTGCCGCTCGACCTTGCGATCGCCATCCACCGTCGGCGCATTGATCCCCGTACGCCGCACGATGTATGCCTCCATCGTCACGGGCTGGCCCTCGCGCCACACCGCATAGGTGCCGTCGCCGCTCTCCGGCGGCGAGCCCAGCCCGAGCGGCGGCACATCGGTGTCGATCCGCAGCAGTGCGACGTCGGTCTCGCGGTCGATCGCCACCACGGTGGCCGCGACGACCGTGCCGTCGGACAGCGTGGCGGTGATCGAGTCGGCTCCCGCCACCACGTGGGCCACGGTGGCGACGATCCCGTCGGCGACCACGTTGCCGACGCCCAACTGCGGGCGGGCCGAGCAGCCCAGCGCCTCGATCCGCACCGCCGTGCGCAGCGCCAGCACGCCGTCACGGTCCGAGTCGGGCACCGTCAACGACCACGCCACGGCGATCACTGCAACGACGCACACCGCGAGCACGCCCGTTCGGCTCGTCCCGAGTCCCGAGGTGAGTCGGTGCTCTGACATCCCCTGCACCGTACTCAGGGGGCGGCCGACTGCGAATGCTGTCCGCTGCGATCGATGCAGTCGCCACACGTGCACCGTCGGGGTCCGCACGGCGCAGCACGTCGCCATCCGGATGCGCAGCCCAGCGGCGCTCGCTACCCTCGGCGACGTGCACCAGGTGTCCGGCCCCGTCGAGCACCTGCACGTCCGCCGCCACAACCTGTCGCTCATCCTCCGACTGCTGGCCACCCAAGGCCCGCGCAGCCGAGCCGGGCTGGCCGCCGTCACCGGCCTCACCCGCGCCACGGTCTCGAGCCTCGTAGCCGAGCTCATCGAGCGTCGGCTCGTCGACGATGCGGGTCCCGAGACCGATCAGCGCGTCGGCCGTCCGGCGACACTGGTTCGCCTCGACGGCGCCCATGTCGTCACTGTCGGTATCGAGGTGGACGTCGGCCTCATCTCCGTGCTGGTCGCCGATCTCAGCGGTCGCGAGATCGCCCGCCGCCGCCATCCCATCGGCGAGCAGTCGACGGCGTTCGAGAGCCTGGTCGACGTCATCTCCCTCGAGGCCCGTCTCGCCATCGCCGACGCCGAGGCCGCCGGCCGGCGCGTCGCCGGGCTGTCCGTCGCGGTACCGGGGATCGTCGACGCACAGAGCGGCGTGGTGCGACGCGCACCCAATCTCGACTGGACCGATGTGCCACTCGGCCGTCGACTCGAGGCCGCTGTCGGCGCTCAGATCCCAGTGGCATGCGACAACGAGGCCAACCTCGCCGCAGTCGCCGAGCACCGCCTCGGTCGCTTCGCCGGCGCTCGGCACCTTGTGTACGTGTTCGCCATGAGCGGCGTCGGCAGCGGCGTGATCGTCGACGGCGCCCTCCTGCGCGGTGCGTCGGGCTTTGCCGGCGAGGTGGGCCACATGACCGTCGAACCCGGTGGGATGCCGTGCGCGTGCGGCAGCCGCGGCTGCTGGGAGACCACCATCGGCATGCGCGCGCTGCTGGCGAGCACCGTGCCCGACCTTGCACCTGCGCTGCTCGACGACCGCCGCCTCGCACCAGAGCAGCGCATCGCGCCCGTCGCCGAGCGCGCCGCATCAGGCGATCCGACCGCCCTTGCCGGGCTGAGCAGATTCGGCGAGTGGCTGGGCGTTGGCCTCGCCAACATCGTCGACGCCTACAACCCCGAGGTCATCGTGCTCGGCGGGTTCCTGCCGCTGCTCGCCGAGTGGATCGAGGCTGCCGCCCGGCGGTCGCTGGCCGACCATGCACTCAGCGGAGCGCTGGCCGCCTGCCAACTCGAGTTCAGTTCGCTCGGACTCTCTGCCGGCGCAGTCGGGGGCACGATCCTTGCCGCTGCGCACGTCTTCGACGACCCGACCGTCGTGCCGGGCCGCTGACGCCGGCATCGTCCGCCAGCGAAGGTCGTATTTGTCAGCACATACGCCTTGACCCGATTTGTTTGGGCTGTAAACATATGGGGCTGGCAGTGCCCGCCCGTCGGCAAGCCCGCCCACCACGTCCAGGGAGGACCTCCTCGATGCTCGACCGTCTCGCCGCAGCACCCATCTCATGGGGCATCTGCGAGGCACCCGGCTGGGGCATGCAACTTCCTCCCACACGAGTGCTCGCCGAGATGCGCGACCTCGGCATCGTCGCCACCGAACTCGGCGCGCTCGGCTGGCTGCCCACCGAGCCAGCGGCACTGCGGGCGATGCTTGCCCAGCACGGACTGCAGCTGATCGGTGGCTTCGTGCCGCTCATCCTCCACCACCCCGACCAGACCGACACCGTCGTCGCCGAGGCACGCGCCGCCGCAGCCACCCTCGCAGCCGGTGGCGGCACCTGCTTCGTGACGGCCGTGGTGTCCAGCCACGAGGCCTGGGAGCGCCCACCTGTCTCAGCCGAGGGATGGGCCAGCGTCTTCCGCAACCTCGCCATCGTCGACGAGATCGCCGCCGAGCACGGCCTGGTGCAGGTGATCCACCCCCACGTCAACACGATCATCGAGACCGCCGACGAGTTCCAGCGCTTCCTCGACAGCACCGACGTGAAGTTCACGCTCGACACCGGCCACCTCTTCATCGGCGGCGCCAACCCAGTCGAACTCGCCGAGCGGCACGCCGACCGAGTGGGCCTCGTCCACATCAAGGACGTCAATATGGCGGTCGCGGCCCGGATGCGGGCTGGCGAGCTGACCCTGATGACCGCCACCCAGGCAGGCCTATTCCCAGCAGCCGGGGCCGGAGACGTCCCGATCTCCGATACGATCTCAGCACTCGAATCCCGCGGATACAGCGGGTGGTATGTCCTCGAACAAGATGTTGCCCTCACCGACGGCGAACCGCCGCTCGGGGAAGGCCCGGTCCTCGGTGTTCGCACGAGCATCGAGTACCTCAAGTCTCTGGCAGCGTGAACCGCGGTCAGCGAACCACCGGGCAACCGGTACCCATCCACAACCCAAGGGGGAGTACATGAAGAAGAGTCGGATTCTGCTGGCACCGCTGGCAGCACTCGCACTGTTCGCCACCGCGTGCGGTGACAGCGAGGACACGACAAGCACGACCGGCGACAGCGTCGACGTGACCGAGGGCGAGGACGTCACCATCGCCATCATCACGCACGGCGACGGCGGCGTGTTCTGGTCGGTTGCCCAGAAGGGCGCCGAGCAGGCCGGCAAGGACCTCGGCATCACCGTGCAGTACCAGGGCGCCAACAACGACGGCGCGGCCCAGGCGAAGATGATCGACGACGCGGTTGCCGCGGGCGTCGACGCCATCGCCGTGTCGCTCGCCGATCCGGGCGCCCTCGAGGCCTCGGTGAAGGCTGCTGTCGCTGCCGGCATCCCGGTCATCACGATGAACTCGGGCTCCGATCTGTTCAAGGAGCTCGGCGCCATCACCCACGTCGGCCAGGACGAGTTCGTGGCCGGCCAGGGCGCAGGCGAGAAGTTCGCCGCTGCTGGCAAGAAGAAGCTGCTGTGCGTCATGCAGGAGCAGTCGAACGTGGGCCTCGAGGCCCGCTGCGACGGCGCTGCCGACACCTTCGGCGGCGAGGTCGTGAAGCTCAACACCTCGGGCGATGCCGACCCGACGACGTCGCAGTCTGAGATCAAGGCTGCGCTCGACGCCGACGCCGACATCGACGCCATCTTCGCCACCGGCCCGATCGGTGCGGTGCTTGCCAACGCTGCGGTCAAGGAACTCGGCCGCGACGTCATGATCGGCGCCGTCGACCTGTCGACCGACCTGCTCGACGCGATCGAGGCTGGCGAGATCGCCTTCACGATCGACCAGCAGCAGTACCTGCAGGGCTACCTGTCGGTCGTGTTCCTGTACCTCAACGCAATCAACGCCAACACTGTCGGCGGCGGCCTGCCGGTTTACACCGGCCCCGGCTTCGTCACCACCGACAACGTGGCGAGCGTGAAGACGCTGGTTGCCGCAGGCACCCGCTGATCACACGCCAGTAACCCATCGCCTCGGCGATGGGGTAGCAACGCAGACGGGCCGGGGAGCGATCCCCGGCCCGTCGCCGTTTCTGTAATGTCATCAAGAACAAGGGGGGTCAGATGACTGACGACGTGTCCCGTGCCGGGGCAGCGGGGGCTGCCGACGAGCGCATCACATTCCGCGGCCCATTGCAGCGAACGCTCATCTCGCCCGAGATCGGCGCACTCATCGGCACCGTCATGGTGTGGGCGCTCTTCTGGGCAACGAGCGAGAAGTTCTCCACGGCGGCGACATCCGCCTCGTGGCTTGATGGCGCTGCGCCGCTCGGCATCATGTCGGTCGCCGTAGCACTGCTGATGATCGGCGGCGAGTTCGACCTCTCTGCCGGTGTCATCACCGGCACTACCGGCATCCTCGTCGGCCTGATGGCACAGAAGTTCATGGGCGACGGCGCCACGATGTGGCTCGTCGTTCCGGTGGCATTCGCTGCCGCTGCGCTCATCGGATGGCTCAACGGCACGTTCGTCAACAAGACCGGGCTGCCAAGTTTCATCGTCACCCTTGCCACGTTCTTCGTGCTTCGTGGCGCCAACCTCGTGTTCTCGAAGCGAATGGTCGACAAGGTGCTGGTCGAGAACATCGACGAGGTCCGCGACTTCGAGCCGTTCCGCAAGGTGTTCGCCTCCACCCACGTGCTCGAGCCCTTCGGCGCCCGCGACCTCCTGCTCATCCTCGGCGGCCTCATCGGCATCACGCTGGTGGTCGTCGGCGTGCTCGAGCAGTCGCTCGTGCGACGCGAGAAGGCGCACGCGCCGGCACTCGGCATCTTCATCCTCGGCCTCGCTGCAGCCGTCGTCGGCATCGTGCTGCTGCACAGCACCGACGGTGTCGGCATCAACGTCATCCTCGGCGTCGTCATCCTCGGCGGTGCAACCATTGCCACGCTCGGCCTCGCCCGGTGGCGCTACGAGACAGCGACGATGTCGGGCATGTGGTGGTGCCCGGCCGCCACGAAGGCGTTCGCCGGCGGCATCGCCGCCACGGTGCTGGCGTGGCTGATCACCCGATTCCTCGACAAGTCGCAGACCCGGGTGCTGCTCAGCATCCCGCCGCACGCCGTGAAGGTGATCATCGGCATCCTTGCCGCTGCCGGCGGCGGCGCCTTCGTTGCCCACAGCGGGCTGCGCCGCATCCGCGACCGCGTCGGCGTCACCCGCCGCTCCCCGATGACCTACCCGCTGCTCGTGCTCGCTGCGCTCGCTGGCGGCCTCACCACGCTCATCGCCGTGCTCACGTTCCTGCAGCTGTGCACCGAGCAGGGCTTCCGCTCCGCCGTCCAGGTCGGACTCGGTGCGGTGGGCATCCTCGGACTGCTCGCCGCCAAGGGTGCCGCTCGACGGCACTCTCGCCGCGCCCAGCTTCTCATCGGCGCCATTGCCGCAGTCGTCGTCCTGTGGAACGGCTTCCTCATCCGCCACGATGCAGGCAGCGAACGCTTCCGCACTGGCTTCCTCACGACGATGGCCATCATCGCCGCGATCGTCCTCGGCAATGCGCTGCTCGAGGCGACGATGGTGAAGCGCGGTGCACCCGAGCCGGCCGCCGACCGCCGCGGACGCAACATCGTCTTTGCCGGCATCGCAGTCGCCGCCCTCGGTGTGGCGATCCGGCTGACGTGGTCGGGTGCGCCCATGCGAGTCAGCATCGTCTGGTGGTTCGGCGTCACGATGATCGCCGCCTACGTGCTCGCACGCACCCGATGGGGCAACTGGATCTTCGCCGTCGGCGGCAACAAAGATGCCGCCCGGGCAGTGGGCGTGCCTGTCGACCGCACCAAAGTGGGCCTGTTCATGATGGTGTCGCTCGTCGGCTGCCTGGTCGGCCTGCTGACCGCCCTTCGCTACACGTCAGTGGCGGCCAGCCAGGGCGTGGGCGAGGAGTTCGAGTACATCATCGCCGCCGTCGTCGGTGGTTGCCTGCTCACCGGCGGCTACGGCTCGGTGATCGGCGCATCGTTCGGAGCCATGATCGCAGCGATGCTCGCCACCGGCATCCCCGGTGCGCGCTGGAACACCGACAACAAGTACATCTTCCTCGGCGCAGTGCTGTTCCTCGCCGTGCTCGTCAACCAGAAGGTTCGCAAGAAGGCACAGGAGGCCCGCTGATGAATCTCCTCGAACTGGTCAGCATCTCGAAGTACTTCGGCAATGTCACCGCCCTCGACGATGTCAGCACCCACGTCGAAGCCGGCAAGGTGACGTGCGTGCTCGGCGACAACGGCGCCGGGAAGAGCACGTTCATCAAGATCCTCAGCGGCGTGCACCAGCAGAGCAAGGGCGACTACATCCTCGAGGGCACCCCGGTGCGCTTCGAGTCGCCACGCGATGCCCGTGCCGCAGGTATCGCCACCGTCTACCAAGACCTGGCCATGGCACCGCTGATGAGCGTGTGGCGCAACTTCTTCCTCGGCTCCGAGCCGGGCACCCTCGGCCGGTTCGACCACGAGTTCGCCAAGGCCACCGCCAAGGCCGAGATGAAGAAGATGGGCATCGACGTGCGCGATATCGACCAGCCCGTCGGCACGCTGTCGGGCGGCGAACGCCAGTCGGTCGCCATTGCCCGCGCCGTCTATTTCGGCGCCAAGGTGCTCATTCTCGACGAGCCCACCTCGGCGCTCGGCGTGCGTCAGTCGGGTGTCGTGCTCCGCTACATCAGGGCCGCTGCCGAGCGCGGCCTCGGCGTGATCTTCATCACCCACAACCCGCACCACGCCTACCCGGTCGGCGACCGCTTCCTGCTGCTGAATCGCGGCCGGTCGATGGGCGATTTCGCCAAGTCCGATATCGCGCTCGACGAGCTCACCAGCCTCATGGCCGGCGGCGCCGAGCTCCAGGCGCTACAGCACGAGCTCGGCTCGCGCTGATTCGCATCTCGCTCTGCAGCGTGCCGGATGGTGGCACTCAGCGGCGCGAGCCCACCTCGAACGCGTAGAGGTAGCCATCAGCATCGGTGTTGTCGTAGAAGCCGACCTCTCGACGCACGTGCTCGACCAGCGTGCCGTCGGCGATGAACCGTTCGAACGCCTCGTCGAAGCCGAGTTCGCCTCGCACCGCATGGTGCACCGTGCACACGAAGAGCGCCCCGGGCGCCATCACGCGGATCAGCTCATCGAGGCATGCAGCCCCTACGTGGCCGCTCGTGAACATGCCGGCGCACACCGCACCGCCGTACACGCCATCGTCGATCGGCAGCCGCCCGAGCAGGTCAGCCTCGATGAGCGTCCGGTAGACACCGCGCTGGCGCGCCACCTCCAGCATCTCCGGCGAGAGGTCGATGCCGTCGAACACCTCGAAGCCGTGTCGAACGAGTTCGTCACCCAGCAGGCCAGTGCCGCACCCGATGTCGAGTACCGGTCCGGACACCAGACTCCGCATGTCGGCAGCGAGTCCGACCACACGACGCGGTGACAGGTAGCCGAGCCCATCGAGCATCGTCGCGTCGTACGAGGTCGCCCACTCGCGGTAGAGCTGCTGGCCGTCGACAGGATTGTCGAGCGTGTAGGCCCGACGCAGCAGGTCGGCACTCTTCGGATCCACCCCGTCGGGGATCGATGCGTGGCTCATGCCGCAAACTCTATGCGGTGGTCAGACCCGAGCCGTCGGCCACCACCCGAACGGTCGCTCGCTCTGCACCCGCCACGAGCAGTTCACGCGAGCCGAATCTGCCGCTCCGCGCCACCGCAACAAGCAGCAGCCCCGGGAAGGTCCGAAGGCGATCGCGGAGCACGGTCACGCTGTCGTTGAAGTACTCGCGCGCGGCGGCGATTCGGGTCTCGGTGTCGGCGAGCTCGCCAGATAACCGTGCGAACACGGTGTCGGCAGCAAGCTGTGGATACCGCTCGGCGAGGATCGGAATGCCCGAGGCTTCAGTTGATCGAATCGATGCCACTTCGCTCTGAGTCAGGCGTTCGTGCTCGGCATAGGCAATGGCAACGCTCGTCAGCTGAGGAATGAGTACCGCCCGGCGCGAAAGCTGCACATCGATGAGACTCCACGCCCGCTCCTGATAACCCCGTACGCGAAGAAGGCGGTTGTAGAGCATCACTGTTCCAGCAGCGGTGATCAGCAGCACTGCGCATACACCGACCACCATCACGCCACCGACGGTGAGCCCTCCCACAACGGCACTCGATGGAGCCGTGGCAGCGCCGAGCAGCACCAGGATCCATAGGACCACCCGCCGCCCGGCTGCGACTCGCCCCTTCGACTTCGTCGTCACCAGGAACTCAGCATCGCCGCCCCCCGACATCACGACGTTCGTTCCGGTGTCGTCGATCCGTGCATGACCGACGCAGAGCACTCGATCGCCCTCGAGCAGGCGCCACTCGGTCTCGCGGGTTCGGCCGGTCGGAACCCCGTCGGCCAATCCCGTGCCGATCAAGCCGCCACCTATCACTGATCCTGTCAGTCCATCGTCGCCGTTGCCCTTCACCACCTCATACGCCTCGTCCACGTCAACGCGAGCCTTCTCGACATCAACCGCAGCCTCACCGGTCTCGTCGGCAACTCGAATGAGCGTTCCGGACCCCCACGTCTCCTCCACCTCGAAGCGGTCTTCGGTGACGATTCGCGAGGTGGTGTTTCCCTTTGCGTCAGTGGTCTGCTCGACCCGCTGATAGCGACGCTCCACTTCAAGCGTTGCCCGCCACCACGCTGCGGGGACCCGCTCGAAGTGCGATGGCGTCATCTCCACCGCCTTCACTGCGCCCTCTAGTTGGTTGAAGCCGACGAACATTGCCGCGCATCGAGACCGGGGAACGTCGACGAACCGGGATCGCCGACGGGCCACCCACCACGCCAGCAGCAGGAGCACCACTCCGGCGCCTGCGATACCAGCGGCGGCCCCTGGAACAGGGGCATCGATCGTCGAGTCGATCCATCCGCCCAGTCGCCTACCCCCTGCGGTCATGTCCTCATCGTGCCACGACGACGACAGCCCCTCGACGCCTGAACGTGGCCCACACTGCCCTGCACCGGCCGCCGCCGATCCAGCCCATCACACCGGGCGAGCCATCGAACGTTCCACTGTGCACAGGACGACGCGAGTTCGGGAGGATTCGTATGCGAGGCAGAACGGTGAGCGTGGTGGTCTCGGGGCAGCGGCGAATCGGGGATCCCCGTCACCGGCTGCGAATTCTCGGGCCGACCTTGGCCGAGTACCAACGCATGGACAGTGAATCGCGGCATGCCCTCCTCTCCGCCCTGGCGCCCTCAGCCATTAGCCGAATCGGCCACCGGCACAGAATTCCATCGATGCACTCGGCCACTGATGACACAGCGGTGTCGATCGTCGACGATCTTCTCGTCGACCCAAAGACTGGGCTCACCGAGGGCCTCCTCAACGATCTCTTTGCTCCCATCATCGAACCAACGTGGCACCTCTTTACCGAGTTGCTCGGCGACGACTCACGGAGGCCACCAGCAGAGCGAATCATCGAGGTTGGAAACCTTGTCGCAGATCAATTCTCGGTATCGCACGTGAAGCTCTTCCTCAGTGCGGTGGTCGAGATCGGATTGCCTTCACGACCTGAGGTACGAACCCTTGATCCAGCGCAGGTGCCGTTTGCGCCGCATCTACCGGCTGCAGTCTCCAGCGTGCCCGTCGCCCCTCAGGCACCCGCCGTACCAGATGAGCGACGGCAGGAACGCCAACTGCGCCGGGCAGCACGTCGTAGTGAACGCACCGCCGCACGAGCACAACGTGCAGCTCGCACGGGCCGGCGGCCCCGCCCGCGTCGCGATCGTGACACCACCAACGTGCCTATCAGCGAGGACGCATCGACCTGCGTCGACTCTCACGATCTACTGATAAACCTTCCGCAACCCGAACGGCTGCAGCATCCACACCTCCCTGACGCCGCGCCCCAGCGACATGGACCGCCGATCGCCCAGCGGGGACTCGCCCACATCCGATGGGGTCAAGCCTGGGAAAACGGAAAGGTTCGGCCCGTGCTCGTGATCGGCGCATCGTCAACCCACTTGTGGGTTCGACCGATCTATTCGCGCGATCTCGTGGCAGGAAGGTGGCGATCGGTGCGGATCAACGACTGGCAGGAGTTTGGGCTCGACCACGAGTCCTTCGTGGCGGTCCAGGTGGTACGGATTCCTCGGGACCAATGCACGCTACTCAGTAACGTGATGACGGCGCGCGACTGGAATCGTGTCTGTCGAGGCGAAGTGCACGACTAGCGAACACGCTTCAGCAACCGCTGGGCGACCGCTTCCACACGGCCACGCCTGCAGCCGTTCAACATCGACCTCCGCCGATAACGTCTCGATCCGCGTGACGCCACACATCGTTGATTTCGCCCGGGACCGATCGCGGTTCCTCGCCGGGCTCGAGACCCAGGCGGACCTGCAGTCGGGAACCCTCGGGCGTGCTGGCACGTCGGTGTCAGCGACGGCCGATCGCCTCGGTACCGGTGCCGCCTCGTGCTATCGAGTCGACTCCCACCTCATCGTCTGGTGCGATCCCGACATCGAGCACCGCCTTCGCCATCTCAGTGGACAGCGGGCGCTCGAGCGTCGCGACCTGGACGCTGCAATGGCTGCGGCCGGCCTGCAGCACGAGGCAGAAGCCGTGATGCGGGCCCTCATCGCCATGCCGGGCGAACCACCGCTGCTTCCTCCACCGTTCGCCACGCGCTCGCTCGACCCCGAGAATGCTGAACACGTCGAACGGATCCGCGAGTTCGCCAGCCGCATCGATCCGGTCGATCTCGAACAGGCTGGGCTCGACGATCTCGACGACTTCGACGAGGTCGCCATCGCCGTCGCAGTCGACGAGCGAATCGACAATGGCAACACTGCTGCCTCGATCATCGCCTACGCATCGGCGATGCCGTGGGAGTGGGATGGCACGTTCGGCGACATCGCCGTCCTCGTCGACAGCGCCCATCGGGGGGCCGGCCTCGGTCGCCATGTCGTCGCCCGCACCACCTGCGGCCTGCTCGATCTCGGCCGCATCCCCCTCTATCGTTACCAGCTCGACAACACCGCATCGGCGGCGGTCGCTGCGTCGATTGGCTTCGAGCCGATGGCCGAGCTCGTCCGCTTCTGCACCGCAGCCGAGTAGTTCCCACTCACAGCACCGCTGTCGGCACGGCGGCCTCGCCCACTACCGTGGCCGGCATGGCATCACCCTCACACCCGACCGCCGCCGACAAGTTCTCGTTCGGAATGTGGACCATCGGATGGCAGGCACGCGATCCATTCGGCGACCCGACCCGCCCACCGCTCGACCCACTGCACGCGCTCGACAAGCTCGCCGAGCTCGGAGCCTGGGGCATCACCTTCCACGACGACGACCTCGTACCGTTCGGCAGCAGCCCTGCCGAACGCGACTCCATCATCGCCCGGTTCAAGGAGCGACTCGCTGC
>JBEGVK010000046.1:0-3463 GCA_041178405.1 Actinomycetota bacterium
GCCAGCCGCCACCCGGCGCGCTCTCGCCACGCGAGACCGAGGTGCTGCGCCTGCTGATTGATGGCAAGCGCGTCACCGACATCGCCGACGAGCTGGGCATCAGCCTGAAGACCGCCAGCACGTTCAAGAGCCGCATCCACGCCAAGACCAGCTGCTTCACCCTCGACCAGTTGATCGGCTACGCCGTGCAGCACCAGCTGCTGCCCACCAGCGCCGGCGGCGCGCCGATCGATCCGACCGACACCACCGGTACCTAAGGGCCTGCTGTCGGACTTGAGCAGTGTGCGAGGGCGCCAGGCCTGCCAGCGTGCGCACGGAGCGGTCACTGTTGCGCTTTACTGCCCTCAGCGAGTGGCGTTGCGCGCGGTGGCCCCCGCATTGCTATGAGGCGTGGTGCTGGAAGGCAGCGGCGACGAACGACATACGCGACCACGTCTCGCGCATCGCCGCGGCCATGTGGCGGACATCTGGTACGAGCCAGCGAGTGACCTTCGGCCCTGCGGCAACGGGCGCGAGATGACGACAATGAGGGTGAGCAATCGAAGGGAGCGCATATGGCCACGGACATGGATCGCACAGTGGTGGTAGGGGTGGACGGGTCGGAGGGAGCACAGCGAGCCCTGCGGTTCGCGATCGACGAGGCCGCCGCCCACGACTGGCGGGTGATGCTGGTGCACGGCGTCGACGTCGGGCTGTCGGCCGCCGACCCGTACGGCGGCGGCGCAGTGCTCGAGCAGTTGCAGCAGGCAGGACGCACCGCGCTCGACACCGCTGCCGCCGAGGTGGTGAAGGCCGGGCTTGAAGCGAGCACCAAGCTCGAAGTCGGATCGCCCGCCTACGCGCTCATCGACGCCGCCAAGGGCGCAGCGATGCTCGTCGTGGGCAGTCGCGGCCACGGCGGCTTCATGGGGCTGCTGCTCGGCTCGGTCTCGAGCGCATGCGTGCACCACGCGCACTGCCCCATCGTGGTGGTGCCCAAGCCGTAGCAGCAAGCAGATGGCGTGTGCGCGCAAGAGCCGACGTGTGCCGGCTACCGGCAACCTGAGGCTGACATCCTCACGCTGTCCGTGATCACGGACCCAGCAGCGCGAGCGGCACCACGGCGACCCCGTCGGGACGGCGGTACGCCTCCGGACCGGTGTGCACCACAACCGTGTCCACGCACCGATCGCCAAGCGCGTTGCGCAGCCAGAGCAAGTGCTTCACGTCGCGGTCTGTGATCGCGCTGGCCAGCTTGGCCTCGATGGCCACGATCCCGGCCGCTCCTTCGACGATGAAGTCGATCTCATGGCGGCCGCTCTCGGTTCGCAGGTGGTGCACCTCGGCGTCGCAGTGCTGCGCAAAGACGCGCACGCTCAACGCCACGAGCGACTCGAACAGGCCACCGAGGAAGCCTCCGTCTCTAGGGACCACGGTGTCGGTCGTGTCGCCACTGAGGAGTTGAGTGGCACTGCGCTTCACGAGTCGCGCGGCGAGCGCCGGATCGGCGAGGTAGTGCTTCGGAGATGCCGTGAGATTGCGAAGGTGGTTCCCCGTCGGCACCCACCCCGGTATCGGATCGAGGACACGCAACGACGTCAGCAGTTCGATGTACGGCAGCGTCGTGGTCCTAGCCGGGTTGGCGTCGGTCGACGTGACCGCCGCCGTGCGGATCTTCTCCCACGAGGCCGACGTGCCGACGGCGGCGGCGTAGGCGCGCAACCACGCCAGCACGGTCGTCGGGTGGCGGACGGCACGTCCTGCCTCCGGTAGGTCGTGGTCGACAATGCGCGCGATGTAGCTGTCGAGTGCGGCGTTGCGTGCCCTGCCAGGAAGGTGCCGCATCCCCGGGAACCCGCCCGCGAGCATCTCGTCGGTGTACGCGGCGAGGCCGACCGATGTGCGACCGCCGATGTCGGCGCCGCCGTCGATGAGCGACGACAACGACACCGTTGGAACGTCGACGCCGCGCTCGGGCAGGGTGAGCGGGCGCATGCGGATCGATGTGATTCGGCCGGCCCCGGAATGTGTCTGGCGGTCGGGCAGCGACCCGGTGAGCACGAACTGCCCGCCCGTGGGGTCGGCATCCGCAAGACGGCGCACGACGTCCCACACCGGACGCACGAGGTGCCACTCGTCGAGCAGCAGTGGCCTTGGGTCGATGGCGATGATCGTCGGGTCGGCGGCGACCACGGCTCGAGTCGCCTCCTGGTCGAGCCTGCGCTCCGACGCGCATCGTTGTGCGGCAGTGGAGGTCTTCCCGACGCCCTTCGGCCCGTCGAGGAGGAGTGCCGGGAGATGGGGCATGAGCTGGTCGAGTTCGTCGTCGACAATGCGCCGCTGGTAGTCGCCGCCGAAGGCAACCGTGCCGTTCATGACATCGAACACTACCGCTTCCGCAGTATCCGCACTACAGAATCCTCAGCCTCTGGGCTGCTGTTTCCGCAACTCGATGACCGCCTACTCCGCAGTGCGGGTTGCACTAGCCGGCACCCGCACGAGCGAGTTGCGTCAGGTGAGCGGCGTCAGCGACAGCAGCTCGGCGGTGAACTGCTCGCGGTACGTCACCGCGCCGATCACGCCCGAATCGGTGCGCGTCACCTTGGTCGAACTCATCGCAACCGGCAGCCCACTGCGATCGAGCCAGTAGTCGATCACCGAGTCCTCGTAGAACTCGCCGGCCCGCCAGGTGATGGTGAGGCGCACATGCGTCGCCTGCACCGTAACGCCGTCGATGACACGCTCGTCGACACCGAGCAACTCCCAGGTGGCCGGCCAGTCGCGGTCGTCGCAGATGCACGTCATCAGCGTCGGCTCCCACATGCCCGCCATCGGATCGTCGGCGTAGCCAGACGGCAGCATCAGCACGTCGTCGGGGCAGTAGGTGGGCGTGCGCTCGTCCTGGCCGAAGAACTCGTGATGCCACACCGCCACGCCATCGCCCTGCCACACGATGCCCTCGGGCGTGGTGCAGATGCCCCATGTGTCGGAGCGCTCCTTCAGCGCAGTCCACGTGAGCATCGCCCCGCACTCGGTGTGGCGCACCGTGAGCGTGGTCTCGGCCGGATACGTGTGCGACGAACCCGTGAGGATGTCGACCGACTCGTCACCGGTGGTGGCGTATCGGTACACGCCCTCGGCCGGGCGAGGGGGCACCTGCACCGGCGCCGCGGTCGAGTCGGGTGCCGACACTGACGTAGTGGTGAGGGAAGGCTCGGTAGTGGGCGAGGTGTTCTGGCGGAACTCGTCGAGCACGTCGCCCGCATCGACCGCTGTCGAGTTGTCGTGCGGCCAGAACCGCAGATAGGCGATCGGCACGGCGAAGACCAGCACGGCAATGCCGAAGTAGATCTTCGTACCCCGCCGCCAGCGACCCCAGCGCAACCCCCGCCACGAAATGCGGGGGCCAGGATCCGCCGGCGCCGACGGCACAGGCCCGCCCGAGCCCTGCCCGTCTGCTGTCACGTTTCTGACAGTAATTGGC
>JBEGVK010000047.1:0-4609 GCA_041178405.1 Actinomycetota bacterium
TCGACGACATCCGCCAGCGGGGCGATGGCCGGTCTGGTCCGGCGGGCTGCCTCGGTGAGCGGCAGCGGTGCGTCGATGGGCACGAGGCTCAGCGGTCCGAGTACGCCGGGCGAGACCCGCGAGGCTCCGACCAGCGCGAGGGCACCTCGCTGGCGGTCGAGGTGGTGCAGCGCCACCCAGTCGGCGCCGGTGGGCAGGAGCGGTCCCAGCAGGGCGGCAGCGGCGAGATCGTCGCCGGTGGTGCCGCCCGCCAAGAGGCGGAGCAGGCCGACCGAGTCGCCGTGATCGCCGTCGTCGCCGCGCCGTGATGCCGTCCCTCGCGCCGGCGGGCGAGGTCCCGTTCTCACTACGGGCACGGTACGACTGGCGTTGGTGGCGGGAACGTGGCTATGGCCGCGGCCTAGCCGCCCATGCCCGCTGGTCCCCGGGCCGAGGCCGGCCGCTGCGCACGACGATCACCGCCCACCCTGTCGACACCGGGACTGCCGCGTCGGCACCCACACCCGATGGGGCCGGTGCCCGGGGCCGGCCGGCGGTGCCCGATGTCACCGCCGACCGCCGCTGGTAGCCTTCCCCGGCCCGGAATCCGCCTGGCCCCTACGTCCCTGTCCGAAAGCGATCTTCCCTTGTCCGATACCACTACCGCCCTCTCCGCCGGTGCCATGGGCACCTTCGACGAAGAGGGCAACTACACCCCCCGTCCCGTCACCTCGAACGACCTCGGAATGTCGTTCGCCGATGCCATTGCCGGCGAGATGGTCGACGTCGAGGACGGCCAGCTCGTCACCGGCACCGTCGTCAAGGTCGACAAGGACGAGGTCCTGCTCGATATCGGCTACAAGAGCGAGGGTGTCATTCCGGCTCGCGAGCTGAGCATCCGCAGCGACGTCGATCCGAGCGAGATCGTTCGCCTCGGTGAGTCGCTCGAAGCGCTCGTGCTCACCAAGGAAGACAAGGAAGGCCGACTCGTCCTCAGCAAGAAGCGCGCCCAGTACGAGCGCGCGTGGGTGACGATCGAGAAGATCAAGGAGGCCGACGGCATCGTCGAGGGTCCGGTCATCGAAGTGGTGAAGGGCGGCCTCATCGTCGACATCGGCCTGCGCGGCTTCCTGCCCGCATCGCTCGTCGAACTGCGCCGCGTCCGCGACCTCGTGCCCTACGTCGGCAAGTCGGTGCAGGCGAAGATCATCGAGCTCGACAAGAACCGCAACAACGTCGTCCTCAGCCGCCGCGCCTTCCTCGAGGAGACTCAGAAGGAGAGCCGCGACAGCTTCCTCACCAACCTCAAGCCGGGCGAGATCCGCGAGGGTGTCGTCAGCAGCGTCGTCACCTTCGGCGCCTTCGTCGATCTCGGCGGCATGGACGGCCTCATCCACGTCAGCGAGCTCTCGTGGAAGCATGTCGACCACCCGGGTGCGGTGGTGTCCGTCGGCGACAAGGTCACGGTGCAGGTGCTCGACGTCGACTTCGACCGCGAGCGCATCAGCCTGTCGCTGAAGGCGACGCAGCAGGATCCGTGGCAGGAGTTCGCCTCCACTCACGAGGTCGGACAGCTCGTCTATGGCCGTGTCACCAAGCTGGTGCAGTTCGGCGCATTCGTGCAGGTGGGCGACGGCATCGAAGGCCTCGTCCACATCAGCGAGATGAGCGTCCACCACGTCGATGCTCCCGAGCAGGTGGTCACGCCCGGTGAGGAACTGTGGGTCAAGATCATCGATCTCGACCTCGCCCGTCGCCGAATCAGCCTCAGCATCAAGCAGGCCGCCGAGGGCGGAGAGCTCGCCGAGGAGTACCGCCAGCACTTCGAGGTCGACGAGCACGGCAACTGGACTGCCGGCGGCGACGACGCCGAGCGCGAGGCCGCCTGGGCCGAGTACTACCAGGAGACTCAGACCCCCGAGCAGGAGGCACAGGCTCCCCAGCAGGAGCCGCAGGCTCCCGAGCAGCCCGCCTGACAGGTCTCGCCCACTGGGCGGTGACGCAGCGCAGCTGCGGCACGGACAGCAGGCTGGCCCCGGCCGGTCTCAGTCGAGCTTGACGATGCCCATGCGCACCGCCATGAGCACGGCCTGCGTGCGGTCGCGTGCGTCGAGCTTCTCGTAGATCGACGCAAGGTGGTTCTTCACCGTCTTCTGGCTGATGAAGAGCCGCTCGGCGATCTCGGCCGTGCCGAGGCCGTCGGCGACGAGCTGCAGCACCTCCTCCTCACGAGCAGAGATGATGCCCTCGGGTGGGCGCTGCGCCTCGTCGAGCATGGCCTGGGCGAGCGCTGGCGACATTGGCCGATCGCCGTCAGCCGCAAGCCGGATTGCGTCGACGACCTCCGACATCGAGGAGTCCTTCGTGAGATAGCCGACCGCCCCTGCCTTGAATGCCCGATCGACGATGTCGCGGTCGATGTGCATGGTGAGCATCACCACCCGCATCCGCGCATCGGCCGCCACCAGCTGGCGTGTGGCGGCGATTCCGTCGACGTTCGGCATCGAGACATCCATGAGCACCACGTCGGGGCGCGTGCTGAGCGCCAGCCGCACTCCCTCGGCGCCATCGCTGGCCTCGCCGACCACCGAGACCCCCTCGCCCTCGAGGGCGCGGCGAAGGCCCTGGCGCAGCATGGTGTGGTCGTCGACGAGCAGGACGGACAGGGTCATGAGCGGCTGGCCTCTTCGCTGACGGGACGTGAGAAGGGATCGAGCGACGGGTCGAGGCCCGGGTCCTCGGCATTGCGCGGCACGGTCAGGCGCACCTCGGTACCTCCCGACTCCCGCGGCAGCACCTCGACCGTGGCGCCAAGCCGTCGGGCGCGCTCTTCCATGCCGAGGATGCCGTAACTGTCCGAACGCGGCGTGGTGGCGCTCATGCCGACGCCGTCGTCGAGGACCGAGATGATGATGGTGAATGGGGTCTCGTCGGCGATCACCTCGATCGTCGATGCGGACGCGTGCCGCTCGGCGTTGACGATCGCCTCACGGGCGATCTGCCAGATCTCGCGCTCGACGCCCATCGGCATCCGCTCGCCGATGGAGAACCGGCTGATGGTGTGGAGGCCGCTGCGCTGCGCCACCTGATCGAGGAACCCGGCAGCGGTGGAGGCGAGATCGCGGTTGCGGTGCACCTCGGTCCGGAGGTCGAACAGGGTGTTGCGCACATCCTTCACCGCATTCGACACCTGGTTGCGCAGCTCGCGGAGGGCTGGCGTGACCTCGTCGTCGGGATCGGTGAGCGAGATCGCCCTGTCGATCTCGAAGCCGATCAGCGCCAGCGATGAGCCAATGTGGTCGTGCAGGTCGCGGGCGATTCTCGACCGTTCCTCGTCGGCGGCCAGCGTCCGGATGCTGCGGAACATCCGGGCATTGTCGATGGCGATGCCGAATGGCTCGCTGAGACTGTGCACGACCTCCGACTGGTGTTCGCGGTAGCCGCCGGCGGCGTTGAACTCGACGGCGACGAGCCCCACGAGCGACCCGCGGGCCCGCAGCGCCACGTACAGGCCGGACCGCGCAACCGGACTTGCGCCGCGTCCCAGCACCATGTCGTTGATGCGCACAGGCCGAGGCGACTCGATCGCGGCGCGCAACCCCATCGGCAGCGACCGGAGCGCAAAGCCGTCGCCGCGAGTGGAGCCGATCGACCGGACCAGATCCGCCCGGTCGCCGTCGACGAGGTAGAGCGAGATGGAATCGTGGCGGAGCATCGCCCTGAGACGGCTGAGGATCGAGTCGAGCACCTCGTCGAGATTCAGCGAGGTCGGAAGCGACTGGGCGACACGCTGCAGCGAGAAGAGCAGCGAGTTGGCCTCGGACAACTGGCTGACGCGGTCGAGTGCCACCTGCTGCTGGCGCTCGGCGTCCTGGCGTGTGCGGTACAGAAGCCCACTCGCCACGGCGACGGCACCGAGCGCAGCAGCGGCAGCGACGCCGGCCGGCATCGCGTCGCCGGGACTGTCGAAGGCCGCCTGCTGGGCGGTAACGGCCAGCACGGCAGCGCCGCTGACGAATGCGCTGAAGCCCGCCCCTGCGGCGAAGCCTCCGAGCAGTGCCGTGGGGAGGAACAGCACGGCGAGTGGCGACGACCACATGCCGGTGCTCACGACGCCGATGCAGATGATCAGCTGCTCGGCCAGGATCGCGATGCGGACACGCTGCGAGTTGCGCGTGGGAAGCGACACCCGCCACGAGGCGAGCGTGTAGACGCAGGCCGCCGCCACGAGGAGGCCAAGATCCCATTCGCCGTCGGCGACCGGCTGCAGCGCGAGGGCGAAGGTACCCACCAGGGCAGCGACGCGCAGCGGCCACACGGGAGCGCTGCGCACGGCAGGCTCGACCTCGGGAGTGGCCGTCAGGCTGTTGGCGGCGGCCGGTGCGAGGGGGGTCGTGCTGGGAGCCGGAGCGAGCGGTGCGGGCACTGCCACGTCGGCGCGAAGGCCGGCCTCGTCGGCGCGGCCCTCGTCGGCGGAGCTCCGCTCGATCGTCGCCCGGTCGGTCACGTACGGAAACCTACCCGACCGGCCCTTCACGGTGCTGGGGCACGGACGCCGAGTTGGACGGTCGGACTACGGTCTGGGCGTGAAACTCGTCGGCCTCACGGGCGGAATCGGCTCGGGCAAGTC
>JBEGVK010000048.1:0-3191 GCA_041178405.1 Actinomycetota bacterium
CCATCACCCTGGCAACCATCACCACGCTCACGGCCTGCACGCCGCGTGGCACCGCGCAGCGCACGGCGTCAGCGTCAGACCGTCTTCACCACGAGCACATCGCACGGCGCCTGGCGCAGCACGTCGGCCCCCACGCTGCCCAGCACTCGACCGATGCCCTGCATGCGCACGTTGCCCACCACGATCAGGTCGGCCTGCAGGCGCTCGGCAGCCCGCAGCAGCACCGCGGCCGGATCGCCCTCGAGCGCGTCGACCGTGTGGGGCCCCTTCAGGCCCAGTCCCTCGACGAAGCGCACCACCTTCTCGCGGGCCTCTTCGAGACTGTTCAGCTCCCACGAGTCGCCGCCCAGCTCGAGCACCTGCACCTCGGCCTCCTTCACGGCCGTCACGAAGTGCACGGTGCCGCCGGTGGCAGCCGCCCACTCGGCTGCCTTGCGTGCCGCCAACTGCGACGTCTCGGTCTCGGTCACTCCCACCACGATGCTCTTCATGGTCGCCTCCTCGGACGCTGCACCATAGCCCCGCTGCAGCACGCGCCGATCGGGTCAGCGAGCACGGCCCCGTCGACCGACTGCTCGCCGCCGAGGCCCCGGTGATCCGGTACGGTCACCGCTGCACGACCGTCACGCCGACTGGCACCGACGATCCCGACACCACCGAGGGGCACCACATGAATGGCACCGCCACCGACGCCCGGCCCATCGCCACCGGCGTCACACCCGAACGACTCGCCAACCTCCGCATCTGGAACCTCGGCCTCACGGCACTCCACGCCGCCCAGGCAGTCGTCATCCTCATCATCGGCGGCACATTCGGCGTCGCCGTCACCACCACCTTCCCCGAAGGCCCTCCCGGCACCCGAACCCCGGCACCCGACACGTTCTTCACGGTGCGCATCGCGTTCGCCATCGCGCTCTTCCTCGGTCTCGCCGCCCTCGACCACCTGCTCACCAGCACCGCCATGCGCGACCGCTACGAGGACGGCCTGCGCAGCGGCATCAACCGCTTCCGCTGGGTCGAGTACTCGGTCAGCGCCACGCTGATGCTCATCCTCATCGCCATGTACGGCGGCATCACCGACATCACCAGCCTGCTCTGCCTCGCCGGTGCCAACTCGGCGATGATCTTCTTCGGCTGGCTGCAGGAGCGGATGAACCCGCCCGGCCGCACCACCACCACGATGATGCCGTTCTGGTTCGGCACCCTCGCCGGGCTGTTCCCGTGGGCAGCGCTCATCGTCAACATCGTCGGCGCCGAGACCGTGCCCGGCTTCGTCTACGGCATCATCGTCGCCGAGTTCGTCTTCTTCTTCAGCTTCGGCCTCAACCAGTGGCTGCAGTACCGGGGCGTCGGCAAGTGGCGCGACTACGTCTACGGCGAGAAGGTGTACCTCGTGCTCAGCCTCGCCGCGAAGAGCGTGCTCGCCTGGCAGATCTACGGCGGCTCGCTCGCCAACTGAGCCGCATCGCCGGCACTGCGTCACTCACGTCGCGCTGCCAGGTCAACCAGAAGCCCGACGGCCTCGGCCGCCTCGCCACGCGTGCCGTGCACTCCGGCCGCACTGGTCGACACCGCCACCGCCGCAGTGAACGACTCTGCTGGCCGACGTGCCGCCGGCACCGCGTTCGCCAGCAGGTCGACCACCACCTCGGCCCGCGTCGAGGTCGTCACACTCCATCCCGACGACGAGTACGCCAGGGCAGCCACCAGCGCCACACGCGCAGGGCCGGGCAACGGCCGGCGGTCGCGATCGCCGGGCGTGCGGTGCTCGCCGTGCGCACCGTGCATGCCATACCCATCGAGCGGCCGGCGCACAATGCCCGACGCCGTGCGCAGGCGAAGCGGGCGTGGCCACCCGCTCACCGCGCCGTCACGGTGCAGCAGCGCGAACTCGTCACCCCACACCTCGACACCGGCATCCACCGCCGCGGCGCACAGCGTCGACTTGCCGCTGTGCGACGCACCGGCCACCAGCACGGCACCCGAGTCGGTCATCAGCACGGCCGCATGCACCGCCACCAGATCGCGCAGATGCTCGGCCGCGAACAGCCCGAGCGCCGACTCTGCCGCTGCGTCGCCGCCCGGCCGCCGCTCGCCATCGACCAGCACCTCGAACCCGACACCCACACGATCGCCGATCGCCGAGCCATGCATCGGTAGCGCTGGTAGCGCCGATGATCCGATCAGGCCATCGGCATCGTGGTCGACTACCGCACCGCCACTCGCCGCACCGTCACGCGCCACAACGTCGCTCGCCACACCGTCACGCACACGCGGCACGAACTCGATCGTGCAGACCGGTGACGCACGCGTCGGCTCGCCCCACCACTCGAGGCCCACCGGCGGCGACAGCGACCGCACCACCTCGTCGACGAGCGCGTCGGGTCCGCGGAGCGCCAGCACCGCGCCATCCTCGGCGATCCCCCACCTCGCCACCGCCACAGCGTAGGCACCGGCGAAGAACCGACTCGCAACGTGTCCTCGCCGAATAACGTGCCCAGCCGTGCCGCACTCGACCCGGCCAGCATTGCGGATCACCGATCAGCTCGATCCGCGGATCGCACTGCTGCTCACCGCTGCCGTCCACCGCGACCCCGCCCACGCTCGCCGCGCCTGGCAGCAACTCGCTGACAATGTCACCGGGATCACCGCGTTCGACCCGAGCCACGACGGTTCGCCTCGCGCCGACACACATACCGGCACGCACACCGACACACACGCCGGCACGCACCCACGTCTTCATCTCCTCATCACATGGCTGCAGTCGGGGCCACAGCAGCGACTGATGCCGTTGCTCTCATCGCGGGCAGCCGCACTCCAGCTGCCCGGCCTCATCGACATAGCATGCGCGCAGGCCGCTGCCGTCGCCTGGGGCCTCAACGTTCGCATCATCGAGGCCATCGAGCCCGTGGTCACCGCATGGCGGCGCGCCGGCATCGACGCCCTCGCCATCAAGGGCCTCGGACTGCTCGGCGACGCACACGTCGATCATCGCTACCGGCCCCTCGGCGACGCCGACCTGCTCGTTCCCGAGCACCGCCTCGACGATGCCTTCGCCGTGCTCGCCGATCTGGGCTGGCACGTTGCCGCCCGCCACCGCTGGCACCTCGCCGGACGCGGCGCCGCCGTGAACATCGGCAACGGCTCGGGGGTGAGCATCGACGTGCACCGCCGCACAGCGCGCACCATGC
>JBEGVK010000049.1:0-8901 GCA_041178405.1 Actinomycetota bacterium
TCAGAGGCCGAGAGACTTGGCGATGATGGTCTTCATCACCTCGTTGGTGCCGCCGTAGATCGGCGTCACGCGGGCGTCGGCATAGAACCGGGCAATTGGGTACTCGAGCATGTACCCGTAACCGCCGAACAGCTGCAGGCAGCGGTCGACCGACCGCTTCTGAAGGTCGGTGCACCAGTACTTGGCCTGCGCCGCCTCGGCTGCCGTGAGCGTGCCGGCATTCAGTCGGCGGACGCACTCGTTGACGTACGACATTGCAATGTCGACCTCGGTCTTCACCTCGGCAAGCACGAACTTGGTGTTCTGGAACGACGAGATCTGCTGGCCGAAAGCGCGCCGTTCCTTCACATAGTCGACGGTCACGTCGAGGGCGGCCTGTGCGACGGCGGCACCGTTGACGGCAATCGACAGTCGCTCCTGGGCAAGGTTCGCCGTGAGGTAGTGGAAGCCCTTGCCCTCGTCGCCGAGTCGATTCGACACCGGCACGCGCACGTCGTTGAAGAACAGCTCAGCGGTGTCCTGGCTGTGCATGCCGATCTTCTCGAGGTTGCGGCCGCGCTCGAAGCCGGGCATGCCGCGCTCGACCACGAGCAGCGACATGCCCGAGTGCCGCTGCGTTGGGTCGGTCTTGCAGACGACCACCACGAGGTCGGCATTTATGCCGTTGGTGATGAAGGTCTTGGCACCGTTGAGCACGTACTCGTCGCCGTCGAGCACTGCCGTGGTCGACACACCGGCGAGATCGGAGCCCGCACCCGGCTCGGTCATGCCGATCGCCGTGATGAGCTCGCCGGACGCGATGCCGGGCAGCCACCGTTGGCGTTGCTCGGGCGTGCAGTACTCGACGAAGTAGGGGGTGACGACGTCGTTGTGCAGCGTGATGCCGATGGCGGTGCCACCGATGCCGGCAAATGCCAGTTCCTCACCGATGACCTGGTTGAAGCGGAAGTCGGTGCTGCCCCCGCCGCCGAACTCCTCGGGCACCGCCATGCCCGTGAACCCGTACTGGCCGGCTGCAGCAAACACCTCGCGCGGCGTGATGCCGTTGCGCTCCCACTCGAGGTAGTGAGGCGTGATCTCCTTGGCGACGAACGACGCAAAGGAAGCCCTGAAGGCATCATGCTCGTCGTTGAAGTGGCGGTCGGACATGCCCCCACGTTACGGATCGCTGCCGCTGCCATCCGCATCGTGGCCTGCAGTCGCTGCACCCCTGGTAGCCCGCTGTCGCTGCGGACTCTGGACCATCGGAGCGCACTGGACGACGACCGGCACTGGGCCGCTCGATGCGCGTTGCGTTCAATGGTGGTGCCGGCGGACTGCCGCGGCGGCCACACACTCCGCGGCCACGGACCGGCACCCGATTGCTGCCTGACGGCAGCCCAGCACCATTCCCCTCACCCCACGGAGGCCACCATGAGGCACTCGACCACCGCCCTACGCGAGCCGGCGACGCGGCTCCCCGACCTGTTCGACATGCGCCGCTGGTTCGACACGGTGCCGACCTGGTTCGGTCAGTACGAGACGATCCGCGTCGAGGAGGAGTTCCGCGACGACGCCTACGTCGTCCGCGCCGAAGCGCCGGGCATCGATCCCGACAAGGATGCCGAGGTCTGGATCAGCGACGGCGTGCTGCACATCGCGGTCGAACGCGAATGCGAGACGAGGAGCACCAACGGCGACTTCCGCTCTGAGTTCCGGTATGGCTCGTTCCATCGATCGATCTCGCTCCCCGACGGTGTCACGTCGGATGATGTCAAGGCCACGTACAACGCTGGCGTCCTCGAGGTGAAGCTGCCGGTGCGCACCACCGAGACCCATCGGTCCACCGTGCCGATCACAAAGGTCTGAGAGGCGCTGATGAACCTCCACGCACATGTCGGTGATGGCATCGTGGTCGATTCGATGGAGCTCGGACATCCACCGCGCAAGGGCGAGATCCTGACGGTGATGGGCGATGGCGACGCCAAGCACTATCTGGTCCGCTGGGACGACGGCCGCGAGTCGTACTTCTACCCCGGCACCACGAGCCACGTCATCCACGGCACGCACTGCGCGCAGCACTCGTCGGTGGAACGAGCCCACACGTCTGCGGTCGAGATGGCGCAGCACCCGGCCACTGCCGGCGTCAGGAGACGAGCGTGATGCGGTCGATGCTGAGGTTGTAGCCCGACGAGGCAGGGTTCCGCCCGGTCACGGTGAATCGGAGGAACTTGGTGCCGGCGGTCGTGAACACCGCTCTCGCCGTGAAGACTCCGATGGATCCGAACGTGATCGTCGATCGATACTCATCCTTCGGCGTATCGACGTTGACATAGGGCCCGGCGAGCGCATCAGCGACTGCGAACTGCAGTTGGCCGCGGTCGTTCATCATCTTGGCGGTGATGGTGACCGCGTACGAGCCGGCAGCGGGAATGCTGAGGCGCAGCGTCACGAAGTCGCCCACCGCATTGCTGCGGTACAGCAGGCTGCGGCCACCCGAGGCCAGCCGGTCGGACTTGATGCCGGTCGAGTCGCCCGAACTGGCAGCGATGACCAGTGAGTCGGCCTCGGCCACCACGGTGGTCGAGGCCGGCACCGTCGTCGATGTCGTGGATGTCGTCGAGGTGGTGGTCGTCGAGGTGGTGGATGTTGTCGACGTGGTGGTCGACGTCGGCGGCGGAGCGGTGCCGCTCAGCACCACCAGCGCTGGGCCACCGCCGCCTTCGCGCGACGTGATGCGCAGGCCAGCCGGCTGCGTGTCGCCCGTGACGAGATCAGGCAGTCGCACATCCCAGCGGTGGTCCTGGGCAATCAGGAACGACACCGTGCCATCGGTCTGCGCACGGACGAAGTCGGTCACGTCGACGAGTCGCTGCTGCGCGGTCGTCGAGTTCGCCATCACCTGGCCCAGCATGAAGGTGACGGTGCCCTGGCCCTTCACGACGTTGTGGGCAATCTGGTTGCCGCTGCCGACACCCTGATCAAGTGATGTCGTCAGCGCGGCAAAAGTCACCGCCGACTCCGTCCATGAGTCGTCGGCCATGCCGTAGACGTGGGCTTGCACGGGCGTGGTACCCGTCGTCGTCGATGTCGACAGCGACAGCAGCACACGGGCGTTCGCCGGCAGCGTCGGCGGCACCGCCATCTTCATCACCGAGACACGGCGTCCGTTCGCCGTGCCGTCGGCACGGGCGAGGAGTGATGTCGCTGCACCGCCGACGGTCGTCCGCGAGGTGCCGTCACCCAGCACTGCGTCGGCGAGTGCCGTCGACTGCGCAGAGGAGGTGAGCCCGCTGTGGGCTGTGACCAGCCAGACGGACTGGGCCGGCATGGCGGCAGCGGCAATGCGTCCGGCCGCGAGCGACGTGAGTCGGCTGACACCGCCACGACTGGTGGTGCTGACCTCCTCCACTGTCACTGCACTCCCGTCGGCGAGTCCAAGTGCCGACAGGTCGATGTCGATCGATGCCGCCGAGGTGGCGGTATTGGCAATGAAGATGAATGCGGAGCCCGATGCCGGGTCGCGCGTCGCCTGAACCCAGATGGAACTGCCGAGCGTGCTGGTGACCCCGAGCCGCGGCCGCGCTGCGCCAGAGGCCTTGATGAAGAGCCGGTACACCTCAGCTGTGCCTGCAGCTCCGCCGTACTCATTCAGGCCGGTCGTTAAGTTCTGCACGTAGTGCGTGCCGTTCTTCGCCACCGGATACGTACCGGTGCGCTCGGTCATGCCGAACTTGAAGAGATACAGCTGTGATGCGCTGCGCTCGGCAAGCGCCACGCTGACAGCGCCGAGTGCTGCGTAGTCCGATGGCGAGTCGGCCGTCTCCGTGCGGGCGTCGTAGTTGGCACCGGTGCGCACGTTGTACTCGGTGAGCGCCAGCGGGAGGCCTGCGGGGCCGACGTCGGCGACGATCTTCGAGCGCAGCAGGTCGATGTCGCTCGAGTAGTCGGCGGCACTCGTCGAGTACTTCTGATAGTTGTACACGTCAAAGTTGGCCCAACCGGCGGGCGCCGCCGACCCCCACCGATCGAGCCCGCGCTGCGCAACGGCCAGGTC
The DNA here is from genome assembly GCA_041178405.1 of Actinomycetota bacterium. Lineage (GTDB taxonomy): Bacteria > Actinomycetota > Acidimicrobiia > Acidimicrobiales > Ilumatobacteraceae > UBA668. Next base: position 4,037 of record JBEGVK010000049.1, read on the forward strand.
GCCCCAGTAGTCGCCCGCCGCATAGTCGTCGTACTTTGTCGCTCCATTGGCGGTGTTCGGAGCGAGCACCTCGGCATCGACACTTCGTCCGTAGCGGGCATTCATGTCGGCGACTGCCGACTGGATCGCGTCCGAGGCGATCCGCAGGCGGCGCGCCCAGTTCTCGACGCTGATGGCAGGGCTCCAGCCATTCGGTTCGTTGAACACGCTGAAGCGGCGCACGCCGTAATCACGTGACAGGAGAAACGACTGGGCGTAGTAGTGCTGCCAGAGTTCCCAGGCATTTGCGAAGTCGCCCGTGTCGGCGAGGGGAAAGCGCGATGGCGAGGCAGTGATGTTGACGAGGATGTCGACACCCATCGAGCGAAGTGACGGGAACCACGATGCGACAGCAAAGCGATTGTTGCCGGTGGCAACCTGCGAATAGGAGTTGGTGAACGCCGACCACGCCACGTACTGGCCGTCGAGCGACGCAGCGCTGTTGGCCGCGTTGGCTCGAAGCGCAGCACGCCGCGAATCGAAGCCGGACTGCGTGCTGACCCCATCGCCGACGCCAGCAATGTCGTCGGTGCTCTCGATATCGGATGCCGACAGGAACACCCTGGCCGCCTTTGCGCCCGAGTACCTCCACCAGTCGGCGGCATTCGAGCCGGCCATGGCGTGGGCCGTGTTGTAGCCGAGCACACCGGGGGTGGATCCGACGACGGTGGACGACACCGTGATAGCCGCAGCGGCTGCCTCAGACACCGTCGATACGGCAATCGAGCCGCCAAGGACGCTGGCCGCCAGCACGGCTGCCGCCGATCGACGGCGTGGGGTCCTGATCTGCCGCATGCGGCGAGAGTATCGGCACGCCGCGAGTGCATCTTGATAGCGACAACCGGCCCAGTGAGGTGCTCCCGTCAGCTGCCTCAGTTCGGCGAGGGGGGCTGGCGCGCCTCGCCATGTACGCCGCAACCTCACTACTCTTCTGCAATTCCAGGCCACCCGCCGGCATCGGCGTCGGCCATCACAGATAGGTGCACCTATGGGCGAGCCGGTCAGCGACTGGGCAACCGACTACGACGTCCTCGACCCGGGATACGTCGCCAACCCATTCCCAGTATGGGACGACCTCCGAGGCCGGTGCCCGGTGGCCCACACACCTCGCTGGGGTGGCAGCTGGATGCCCACCACCTACGAGCACGTCACTGCCATCGCCCACGACATCGAGCACTTCAGCTCGCGACGGGTTGCCGTGATTCCCCCGCAGATCGATCCGGTCACCGGCGCTGCCCAGCAAGACCTGCTGCCCGGTGGCCTACCACCGATCTCCGCCGACCCGCCGCTGCACACGTGGACGCGGCGACTGCTGCTGCCGTGGTTCTCGCCGGCCAGAGTGGCCGAGTACGAGCCGTACACCCGCGAACTGTGCCAGCGGCTCGTCGCCGGATTTGCCGATGCCGGACACGCCGACGCGGCGGCCGACTATGCGCAGCAGATACCTGTGCGCGTGATCGGGTTGGTCCTCGGAGTGCCCGACGGAATGAGCGACACATTCACCGGATGGGTGCGCGACATCCTCGAGTTCGCCCACGACCCCGACCGGCGAATCCCGGCGGTGCAGGCGCTCGTGGCGTATTTCAACGGCGAGATCGGCGCACGCCGCCACGGCGATGGCGACGACCTCATCTCCACGCTGCTGCGCACCGAGGTCGAGGGCCAGCCCGTGGCCGACATGCACATCCTCGGCACGGTGGCGCTCACCCTGATCGCCGGGGTCGACACCACGTGGTCGGCAATCGGGTCGGCGCTCTGGCATCTTGCAACGCACGACGACGACCGCCGGCGCCTCGTTGCCGAACCGTCGCTCATGCCCACCGCCATCGAGGAACTGCTGCGCGCCTACTCCCCCGTCACCATGGCGCGCATCGTGGACAGCGACATCGACTACGCCGGCTGCCCGATGAAGGAGGGCGACAAGGTGCTGATGAACTTCCCGGCCGCCAACCGAGATCCTGCACAGTTCGCCGACCCCGACCGAGTGATCCTGGACCGCGAGGCGAACCGGCATGTGGCATTCGGATCGGGCATCCACCGCTGTGCTGGTTCGAATCTTGCGAGAATGGAACTGCGCGTCGCGATCCAGGAGTTCCTTGCGCGGATTCCCGACTTCTCGCTCGATCCCTCGGGCGAGGTCACGTGGGCGGGCGGCCAGGTGCGCGGGCCGCGCACGCTGCCGGTCGTGTTCTGACCTTCACCACCGGGCGTTCAGTCCACCACTGCTGCCGGACTGCCGGCCACCGGCGCAGCAGCAGATCCAACGAACACGAACACCGTTGCCGATGCCGCATAGGCGCCCACCAGCAGCACGAACGGGGTCACCGTGCCGTCGAATGCGGCGTTCGCGGCGTTGGCGAGCATCGAGCCGCCCGCTGTCGACACCGTGGTGATGACGGCAGAACCGGTGCCGGCCACATGGGCGAGAGGGACAAGCGCCGCCGTGTTGCAATTGGTGATCAGGCCCTGCACGGTGCCCAACACCACTGCGAGCAACGCGAGGAACAGCAGCAGGTGCGGACGCCCATCGGTGGCCAGCGTCACGACGGCAAAGACGCCGGCCGCTGCTGACGATAGGAGTGCCAGCCGACGGATGAGCGACATCAGGCCGATGTGCTGCACGAGACGCGCATTGTTCAGCGAGCTGAGGGCGAAGATGACTCCGATCAGGCCGAAGATCACCGGGAACCACGTCCCGCGGCCGTACACGTCGTCGATGATCACCTCAAGGCCGGCGATGAACACGAACAGCACGCCGAGCAGGAAGGTGCTGGCGAGAGTGAACGCAATTGCAGCCCGGCTGCGCAGCACCTGCTGCGCCGAGTCGCCCACGGCACGCCATGTCATCGGGCGTCGACGCTCGGGGGCGTGAGTCTCGGGCAGGCGACGCGCCCACAGCATCAACGCCAGCACCACGCCAGCCGGCACCCAGAAGACCACCCGCCATCCGGTGAGCTGAATGAGCACCGCACTGGCGCTCGGCGCCACCACGGGCACGATCAGAAACACCGCCATGATCATCGACATCGCCCGCGCCATGCCGTCACCGTCGAACCGGTCGCGGATCATCGCCATGCACAGCGTGCGCGTTGCTGCACTGCCGAGTCCCCACACGAATCGGATGAGCACCAGCGCACCCCACGTGGTGGCGAACGACGCCGCGACCGCACACACCGCATAGAGCACCAGTCCTGCGAACAGCGGCGGGCGGCGGCCGAATCGGTCGGACAGCGGCCCGTACAGCCACGGGCCGACGGACATTCCGAGGAAGAAGGCCGTGATCAGCCAGCCGACCTGCGTCGAGTCGGCGGCCATCCCGAATTCGGCGCGCATGTCGGGGAAGGCGGGCAGGGCGAAGTCGATCGCCAGGGCGGTGCTGGCCATCAGTGCGGTCACCAACCCGAGGAACTCGCGCCCCTCGGCCTGACGACGTCGCGGCGCACCCACCGGAGCAGCGTACGCACGGCCGTCTTCCCGGCCGCAGTCCGCAACTGCTCAGCCGAAGGTCTGTGTCCGGTCAGCGACCGATCAGCCCATTGTCAGGAAGATCTACCGACTGATACGTTGCCTCCGGTAACAGAGAGTGGCGATGACACCACGGACGCGAGAGTTTGGTCGCCGAGTCCGTGACGAGCCAATGGCGAAACCGACTCTTGTTCGATGGCACGTCACGGTTGCCAGTCAGGTGAGGGAGACACCATGAACAGGGGACAGCGCATTCGCAGGCTCGGCATCGCCCTGCCTGCAGTCATCATCGTCGGCTTCGTCGGCACCCAGCTGACGCAGGCCAAGCTGAGCACGGCCAACTACGAGATGGCTGACGGCGACCTGGTCGGCACCGATGACTGGGAGGGCCTCGGCGCCAAGGAAGGGGTCGCCTTTCCCACGTGCGGGGCCGGCACGAAGATCCTCTGCGCGGTCGACCGGCCATCAGGCCGCAACGACAACTCCTTCGGCAACGGCACGAAGGAGGACACGGTGGTCCCCAGCATCACCACCGGCTCGATCCCCAACAACAAGAGCGACCTGATCCGCGCCTACATGTCGGGCGAGGTCGGCAGCAACGGCGACAACTACCTCTACCTGGCGTGGGAGCGAGTGCAGGATCCGTCGGGCTCCACCAACATGGACTTCGAACTCAACCAGAGCCGCGACCTCAGTTCGAACGGAGTCACCCCGGTGCGCACAGCGGGCGACATCCTCGTCAGCTACGACCTCGCCAACGGCGGTACGGTGCCGGTGCTCGGCTACCGCGAGTGGGTCACCAGCGGGTCGAGTGCCGCTGCCGACTGCGAGGCCTCCTCGGCGTATCCGTGCTGGAGCAAGGTCGTGCCGCTCGGCAGCGGGCAGCGCGAGGGCAGCATCAACACTGCGTCGGTTGTCGACCCGATCCGGATCGGATCACAGTCGGCTCCACGCACACTCGGTGTCCGCACATTCGGCGAGGCAGCGCTCAACCTCACCGCTGCGAACATCCTCCCCGAGGACGGCTGCATCACCTTCGGCTCGGTGTTCCTCAAGAGCCGCTCGTCCGACAGCTTCAGCGCTGCCGTGAAGGACTTCATCGCCCCCACAGGCGTCGAGATCACCAACTGCGGCAAGGTGAACATCGCCAAGACCGATGATGAGGGCGATCCGCTGGCCGACATCGACTTCCAAGTGTGGTCGATGAGCGATGAAGAAGGCTTCGACCCCGACGTCGATGAGCCGCTGACCGGCGCAAGCTGCACCACGGCAGCTGACGGCACCTGCACCCTCTACAACGTGCCCTTCGGCACCTACTGGCTCGTCGAGGATGCTGCGTCGACGCCCGATGCGTACGAGAC
>JBEGVK010000050.1:0-15760 GCA_041178405.1 Actinomycetota bacterium
GTCGTGGTGCCGAACACTGTCGGCGACCAGGAGAGATCGAAGTACGACCAGTACGCCTCGTCGAACAGTCCGCCGATCGGCAGCACGCCGGGGCCACCGTCGCCGCCCGACTGCGAGCACACCTCGCCGAGGTCGACGAGCGTGGTGCACGAAGTGAGCTGCGCGTCAGTACCGGTACCGCCGGCTCCGGCGCCACCACCGGCACCGCCGTAGATCACCGTGCCGCCATCAGGCCCCATCGACATGGTCGCCGGGAGGCTGAAGGTGCCGCCGCCCGAGATGCTGCCGTCGAGCTCTCCTGGGAGCGACCCGATCGGGCTGTTGCCACCCCAGCCCAGCAGGGGATTGCCGCCGTAGCCGCCCGCGATTGAGTACCCGCCGAAGGAGGATGACTCGCCATTGTCGCCGCCGGCGCCGTAGACCGCGCACGACGGGTCGCACGGGTCGGTGGCGCCGGCACCACCGGCACCGACGACGACCTCGACCTCGCCCTCCACCCTGAAGCCGGTGAAGACGGCGACCATGCCGCCACCGCCCCCGCCGCCTGCCCAGACGGTGCCATCCGAGATGCCGCCGAGGCCACCGCCGCCACCACCGCCGACGATGACGACGTCGACCTCGGTGAGATAGTCAGGAACGCTGAACGTGCCGTCCGCAAGGAACACCACCTGGCACAGCGGGCCGACGGCCTGCGGTCGGACACTCCCGTCCGCAGGGAGCACGCCACCATCGACGACGACTTCCTCGCTGCCGGCAGGGCAGGCCAACTCCAGTGGAGTGACCGTTTCCGCGTCGGCGGTCGGCATCAGGCCAGACGGCGCCAAGGCGATGGTCGAGGCCGCAAGGCCGAGGACGACGAGGCCGGACCTCGAGCGGAGGCTGGCACGACTCCGCCGGCGGGGCACAGCGATGTAGGTAGCGTAACTAGTCATAACTAAAATTATAGTAAAGTGTCGAAAAACTTTCAAGGATTGCTGCGTGAGTCATGTGGTAGCCGCCGCACGGAGATGCGGCGTGCAGGGCCCGGCGTCGGACAGCAGCGGTCGACGTCAGTCGATCAGCATGCTGCGGACGAACCCGTTGATCACCTCGGCAAGTTCGGCGCGCGACGGTGCTCTGTCATCGAGTTCGGTCACCACCAGGCCGAACGAGTAGGCGGTGATCATCGTTGCGGCGGCACGTGGGGTGACGCCGTCGCGCAGCAGGCCGTGCTCCGCGATTCGCACGAAGAAGGTCGACCACCGGTCGAGCAGCTCTGTGCTTGCCGACCGAAACCTGTCCCACGCCAGTGCATGACCGGCCGCGTACCCAAGGGCATTTAGCCGGTCCCGACGTACTTCATTGCGTTCCGGCGACAGGATGACGTCGGTCATCTGCCGGGCAAGAATCATCAGGCTGTCGATCGTCACCGCCGAATCGAGCGCCGCCATCGAGATACCGATGTCGTCGAGCACCGTCGCGATATAGCGCTGACGCTGGGCCTCGATCACTAGGTTCGTGCGCGTACCGAAGTGGTAGGTGACCATGCCCTGCGTGACGCCAGCGCGATGGGCAACGTCGACGACCCGCACCGCGGCCTCGCCCTGTTCGCCGATGACCTCGATGGCCGCCTCGAGGATGCGCTGCTTGGTGTCTTCGCCTGTCACCGTCGCATGACCCTAGTGGGCGTCTGCGCCGTAGGCGTCAACACCGCACCGCACTGCCTGATCGGGCAGCGTCATGTGTGCCCGGTGATGTCACCCGTCAGGCGTCGGCGCAATTCGGCCCACACCTGCTCGCCGGCAAGCTCGACCAGTTCGTCACGCAGCGATTCGACGACCGCTACCCCGCCGGTGAACGAGTCGAACTCCCGTCGATCTGACTGATCGGTGCAGCACCATGCAAGCGGATCGCTGCCGTCGCCCCAGTCGGCCCGACGCCACGGGCGCACGGTCACCACTGTCACAGGGGATCCGTCGCTGCGTCGCTCGGTGCGCTCGATCACCTTGATCGGCGCCTGCCAGCACACGGCCGGCTTCCAGTCGAGCGGCCGCTCGTCGAACTCGATCGCAGCAAGGTGCAGGGCACACCCGGTATCGCCGGCAAAGCCGGGACGGTTGAAGAAGATGCACGCTCCATCGACCACCTTGGTGAAGGTGCGGGTCGCATCGGTGAACACGTCGTACTCGTCGACCGCATCTCGGTACTGCCACAGATGAGACGGGATGGCAGCAGCGCTCGCCGACACCGTCATCGACTCGGTCTCGTCGGCCAGCTGCGCGCCGACTGAACAGCACCCCTGGCCGAGATGCGCCGCTGGCTCGGCCAGGATGCCGAGGCAGCCGCGGCCCCACGTGCACTCCCAGTGCGACGCCATGAAGTCGCGGTCGAACTGCCACGCGACCGACGGATCGGAGGGGTCTGCGATCACCACTGCATCGCCCACCACCCGGCCGGCCATGTCGCGGACGGCGTCGTCGTCGGGTGAACCATTGGTCGCGGGATGCATCACCGGCTGACGTTAGGGCCGCCGACAGCGGGGGAATGCGCGCTCGGAGGCGTGGGCTGCCGTCGCCGGCGGCACACTGTGGCCCGTGAGCACCGCCCATGCCGACCAGCACGGCAGCGTCGAGCACGGACACCGCGTGCACGACTACGACCTCGTCATCATCGGCACCGGCTCGGGCAACTCGATCATCGGCCCCGAGATGGACCACTGGCGCATCGCCATCATCGAACGCGGCGCATTCGGCGGCACCTGCCTGAACGTCGGCTGCATCCCCACCAAGATGCTGGTGTGGCCCGCCGACCTGGCCCACCACGCTGCGCATGGCGAGGCACTCGGCGTGCGCACCCGGTTCGACGGTGCCGACTGGCCGGCGATCCGCGACCGGGTGTTCGGACGCATCGACCCCATTGCCGAGAGCGGCCGGCAGTACCGGCACGGCCTGCCCAACGTCGACGTCTACGAGGGCACCGGCCACTTCGTCGGCGAGCGCACCCTCGAGGTGAACGGCGTGCATGTGCGCGGCGAGCAGGTGGTGATCGCCGCGGGCGGGCGCCCGTTCATCCCTGCGATCGACGGCCTCGCCGACGTGCAGTTCCACACCAGCGACACCATCATGCGGATGGGCGCGCTGCCCGAGCACCTCGTCATCGTGGGCGGCGGCTTCATCGGTGTTGAGTTCGCCCACGTGTTCGGAGCGCTCGGCTCGCGGATCACGTTGATCAACCGCAGCAGTCGGCTGTTGCAGGCTGAAGATCACGACATCTCGGCCCGCTTCACTGAGATCGCCGCGCAGCGCTACGACCTCGAACTCGGCGCCACAGTGCAGCGTGCCCGCCGCGGCGGCACCGGTGTGCGGCTCGAGCTCGACACTCCGCACGGCACCCGCACCGTCGAGGGCGATGCACTGCTGATCGCCACCGGTCGCGTGCCCAACAGCGACATCCTGCGCGTCGACCACGGCGGCATCGACGTCGACGACCGGGGCAACGTGCGCGTCGACGAGTACGGCCGCACCAGCGCCGACGGCGTGTGGGCACTCGGTGACATCAACGGCCGGCATCAGCTCAAGCACATGGCCAACGGCGAGGCGAGGGTGATCCGCCACAACCTGATGCACCACCACGACCTGCGCCGTTACGACGATCGGCCGGCGCCGCACGCGGTGTTCAGCAATCCGCAGATCGGATCAGTCGGGCTCACCGAAGAGGAGGCTGCCGCCACCGGCGAGCCCTACTGCGTGGCGGTGCAGGGCTATGGCGGCTCGGCATACGGCTGGGCGATGGAGGACGACACCGGGTTCTGCAAGCTGATCGGCGACCCGCGCACGCGACGACTGCTGGGTGCACACGTGATCGGCTACCAGGCCTCGATGCTGGTGCAGCAACTCGTGCAGGGCATGCACCTCGGCACCACGGTGGACGAGATGGCCGTCGGCCAGGTGTGGATCCATCCCGCGCTCAACGAGGTGAACGAAGTCGCCCTCCTGCAACTGCAGGAGGCCTTCGACCGCGGCGACGTCGTCACCTGATGACCTAGCCCCAGCCAGCACCTCCCCCGAGCACAGAGCCATCGGCTGTCTGCGTGGTCTGGCGACATCACGAGTGGACGATGTCAGCGGCGGCATCGCGCAGTCGGCGAGCCCACTCGATGGCCCGAGTGGCATCAACCTGTGCAACGGCCGTTGACTGATACTGCGACTTCGTCTTGAGCTGGAGCAGTCGACTGAGTGTCGGGGCCAGGTCTCGACCAAGCTTTCCGGTTCTCGACAACTCATCGATGGCGCTGCTGTGGCTGTCGGACTTGCCGGTCGCTCCGGTGAGCTTCAGGCAGATCGCATCCTTGGAATTGATCCCCGCGATCACTGCGTCAGAGGTGGCGGCGTTGAACAGGCCCCGATCGAGGCTTGACTCGGCAGCAAGGATGAACTCGTCAGCCTTGGCGAGGTGCGACCGTGCGTCGTGGAGTGCGCTCACGGCCCGAGGGTGACCAGGGCGCGGACTGGCTGTCCGACGATGGTGATGGCGTCATTGCGAAGGCTGTCGATGATCGGATCGCGGCGGCGAGCAAGCGCAGTGAGCTCCCCGGCCGAGTACTCGAGCAGTTCGCATCGGTTGCCGGTGACGAGGTGGATGTGCTCGACGAGTGCCGCCGCCTGCGCGGCCCATGTGGCGTTGTCGGGATCGATGCGATCGCTGCGCACCAGCAGGACGTCGATGTCGCTCGATGCATCGCCGTCGCCCCGCGCTGCAGAGCCGAACATCCATGCCGCCACCGGCTGCAGCGACCACGACTCGACCAGCACCCTCATGCGCTCGATCAGCGCGCTGCGGAGGTCGCTGAGGGCGATGATCGCCGGTGCCGCCAGGTGCTGGCGGTTGAGTGTGTAGAGATTGGCGCGACCGGCGGGCTGGCACTGCACAAGACCACCTGTTATCAGCGACTTCAGCGCTTTATTCACGCCCGCCCGCGACGCATCGTGGTGGCCGATCAGCGCAGCGATGGCACTTCCGGTGATCGGACGTTCGGTGCGCGCCAGCACGTGCAGGATCGGGCCCGCGAGGCCGGGGATGACGGTGCTGATTGGGCGTGCGACGTCCACGATGCCTCCCGTCGGGTCAAATATGAATACCTAAGTATCCATATGGCTACTTTAGGATCCAATTCGCCGTCGTTGCACGGTCTTACCGAACTCTCACCAGGGAAGGGTTGACGACTTACCTCGGTGGTGCATCGTGAGCACATCCCACGAGGGCACCGCCCACGAAGGGCCACCCACACCCGGTCCGGAACCCCCCGCCGGGCCCGACGAAAGGAACCCACATGGCAACCACCCGGAACAAGAAGAAGGTCATCACCGCCGGCCTCGTCGCCGGCCTCATCGCCGGCGCAGGCGCCGGGCTCGTGCTCGAGCTGTCGGGCACGGCCGGCGCCGACCAGAGCGTCGCCGCTGCCACCGTGCCCGGCGAGACCGACGACGCTGCCGGCGACATGGAGGCCGACCACGCCGCCCGCCTGCAGGAAGTGCTGCAGCCGCTCGTCGACGACGGCACCATCACCCAGGCACAGGCCGACGCTGTGATCGCCGCACTCAGGGCCGCCCACCCGATGCGCGGTGAGGGCGTCGGCCGCCGCGCCTTCCTCCTCGCTGCGGAGACCATCGGCATCAGCCCCGAGGAACTTCGCACCGCAGTGATGGGCGGCCAGACCATCGCCGAGGTCGCAGCTGCCAACGGGTCGAGCGGTGACGCCGTGATCGCCGCACTCGTCGCCAAGGCCCAGGAGCACATCGACGGTGACGTCGCCGAGGGCGAGTACACCGCCGAAGAGGGCGCCGAGAAGCTCGCCGCTGCCACCGCCCGTATCACCGAGTTCGTGAACAACACGCCCGAGCTCCCGATGCGTCACGGCCACCGTGGCCACCACGACGGCATGGGCGGCGACATGGACGGCGACGATCTCGGCGCCTGATGCCCAGTCCGACGATGCGTCGACCCGACTGAACCCGACGGCGATCGGCTGACCCCCTCCCTGCAGCCCGTCGCCCGGAACCGGTGGCCGTGCCCTGCGCCCGCGGGCACGGCCACCGCTCGTTGCCGTCACTGGGCGTGCAGCCGTCGGCCGCCATGCCCGGCGACCTGCCACGATGGCGAGGCATCTCGCCCGCAACGCCGAACACGCCGGCCCGACCGCACACCTCGCCGACCTCCACACACCCGACGACATCCCCAGCACCGCAACGACCAGCCAGCCGACAATCCCATCGACAACACCAACGAGCACCCGACATGAGCGCACGAATCCTCCTCGCCGACGACGACAGGGCAATTCGCCAGTCGCTCGCCCGCGCCCTGTCGCTCGAGGGCTACAGCGTCGTCGAGGCCCACGACGGTGCACAGGCGCTGTCACTCGCCGGCAGCGAGCAGCTCGATGCCGCAGTGCTCGACGTGATGATGCCCAACGTCGACGGCCTCACCGTGTGCCGGGTGCTACGCGCCGAGCGCAACCGCCTGCCCATCCTCATGCTCACCGCCCGCACCGAGACACCCGACCGGGTGGCCGGCCTCGACGCGGGAGCCGACGACTACCTGCCCAAGCCGTTCGACCTCGATGAATTGCTCGCTCGGCTGCGAGCCCTCCTCCGGCGGGCACGGCCCGACGATGGCGCCGACACCTCGGTGGTGCAGATCGCCGACCTGCGGCTCGACACCACCGCCCGACGCGCGTGGCGCGGCGACCGAGAGATAGAACTCAGCAAGACCGAATTCGACCTGCTCGAATTGCTCGTGCGCAACCAGGGCATCGTGCTCGACCACAGCACCATCTACGACCGCATCTGGGGCTATGACTTCGGACCCGACTCGAAGAACCTCGCCGTGTACATCAGCTACCTGCGGCGCAAGCTCGAGGGAGCCGACGACACCAAGCTGATCCACACCGTGCGCGGCGTGGGCTACACGCTGAGGGCATCGTGAGCCTGCGGCTGAAGATCGTGGTGCTGCTCGCAGCACTCGCTGCCAGCGCCACCGCTGCAATCGGCATCGTGTCGTACCGCTCGACGGCACGCGAGCTGCGCCACACCGTCGACGACTCGCTCGTTGCCGCCGCCACCCGCCTCGTACGCGCTCCCGACATGGCCGACATGGACGGCGACGGCGGCGGCGGGCGCGGCGACCGCCCCGGCCGCGACCGCCCCGGCCGAGCCGTGTTCGAGCAGGTGCGCTGGCAGGTCATCGACGGCAGCGGCACCATCGTGCTCGCCTCGGGCGACGACATCGTCGACGTCGAACGTGCCGACCTCGAAGTCGCTGCCGACCTCCGCCCCGACACCTTCCGCACCGTGCGCACCGACTCGACCACCTATCGAGTGCTCACCGTGCAGTTCCTCGACGGGGCCGTGATGCTGAGCCGTTCGCTCGACGAGAGCAATGCCGTCGTCGCCGCCATCCTGCGACGCACGCTGATGTGGGTGCTCGTGGTTGCCGCCATCACGCTCGCCGCCGGCTGGCTGCTGGCACGCCAGGTCACGCGCCGCCTCGAGCACCTCAGCGCCACCGCCCACGAAGTCGCCACCACCGGCCGACTCGACGTACCCGTGCCCGTCGACGGCGACGACGAGACCGGCCGGCTCGGCAGGGCATTCAGCGGCATGCTCGACGCACTCCACCGCAGCCGCCAGGCGCAGCGTCAGCTCGTGCAAGACGCCGGTCACGAACTGCGCACGCCGCTCACCAGCCTGCGCACCAACGTGGCGGTGCTACGCCGCAACCTCGATGCGCTCACGCCCGAACAGCGCACCGCACTGCTCGACGACCTCGACAGCGAGACACGCGAGCTCACCGACCTCGTGAACGAACTCGTCGAACTCGCCACCGAGCAGCGAGATGACGAGCCCGTCCAGCACGTCGCCATCGCCGACATCGCCGAGCGCGCTGCAGCGCGTGCCCGTCGTCGCACCGGCCGCACCATCACCGTGCGCACCGACGAGTCGGCAGTGCAGGGACGACCGGGTGCCATCGAGCGCGCCGTGCAGAATCTCGTCGACAACGCCTGCAAGTTCGCTCCCGACGGCGACATCGACGTCACCGTTGCCACCGGCACCATCACCGTGCGAGACCATGGGCCAGGCCTCGACCCGATCGACATCCCGCACCTGTTCGACCGCTTCTACCGCGCTGTCGGCACGCGCAGCCTGCCCGGCTCGGGGCTCGGCCTCGCCATCGTGCGCTCGGTGGCCGAGGCACACGGCGGCAGCGTCGTCGCCCGCAACGCAATCGACGGCCAGGGCGGGGCGGAGTTCGCACTCACGCTGCGCAACATGCCGCCGGCCGGTACCGGCACATCGTCGATCGAGACGACCCAGTCGACCGCAACGCCGCGCCTTCCGATGCCGCCCTCGGCATCCTGATCCGCCGAACGCCGCTCAGCCGGGAAGGCGGGTGTCCTCCACCCGCACGGGATCGCCCATGACGATCCGCATCGACCCCGTCGACGAGAAGTTGCCGATGAGGTCGACGACCACGTGCATCGCCGTCGACGCGTACACGCACAGCATTCCCTCGGTGGTCGTCCGCACCATCGACGTATTCGACGTTGCCGAGCCGACTACCGCGTTCACCGTCGGCGCCGACGGCGGCGTGGCCATCGCCGAGCATGGCCGCACCGTGGCATAGCCGGGTGCAGTCGCGCCGGTGACGGCGACATTGACGAACAGGGTCCACGAACCCTGCGGCGCCGCGACACGCACCATGCCACCGGCGGGAATGAGCTCGTTGCACCGCTGCACACGAGTGACCGCATCCGTCCAGCACTGGCGGGTGTCGACCAGCCGGCTCGGCGCGAGGAGCGAGAAGGGATGGCCGCCGACAGTGGGCGGCACCACGAAGCCCTGCACCTCGTTGAGCTGGTGCAGCGAGACCGCTGCATACGTGCAGTACTGGACGGTGGCGCCGGTGTCGATCACGGGCACCAGGGCGAGATTCGACTGCGGCTCTGTGGCTGCGAAGTTGAGATTGCTGAACGACTGCGGGCCGGGCTCGAGCGAGTCGCAATCCCTCGCCGACTGGAAGCCGCGCGCTGATGCGCCGCTGACCGTGAGATTGGCGAACACGCCCGCTGCCGCCGGCGAATAGGCCGTCTCGACCAGTACCTCGCTGCCGCGCGGCACCGGGCCGCGGTCGAAGCACGTGCCGTCGGCGAGGCAGAACGCTCCTGTGCGGGTGTCGACCGCTGCCCGCGGCAGCACGCTGACGAGATGCATTCCCAGCGGGGCCTGCACTGCGTTGACGAGGAAGCCCTGCACGTCGATCACCAGATGCATCGCCGTCGACACGAACATGCACACCCGTCCCGTCGAATCGACAGGAACGATGGTCATCGCTGCCACGGCCTGGCCCGGCCTCACATTGAGCGTCGAGTTCCTTCGCGGCAACGACACCGGGCCGCACGACTCTGCGGTGACGAATCCGTTGGCGCCCGCGATCGCGGCGACGTTGGCGATCGCCGCTCCGGCGCCGGGAGGGCTCTTCGTCTCGATCACGACTCGCGTGCCGGCCGGCACCTGCTGGCCCTTGGCAAGGCACATCAGCGTCGTGGCACCGGTGTCGCTGGCAGTGTGGAAGCACGCCCCACCCGGCCCGTTGAAGTTGGCGATGCGCAGCGCCTGCTCGGGCGTGCCGTTGAACTCGAAGTGCATCGGATCGCGGCTCACCGACGACCGCCACTGCGTCGTCGACTGGCAGCCGCTGCTCCAGCCGTAGCCGCCCCAGTAGAGGCCCCACTTCTCGGCGACCTGCACCACCCACTGCGGGATGTCGGTCTGCATCGGCGTCTGGCACGCAGTGACCCCATCGACCGAGTAGTACGTCTTCAGCGGATTCGCCGCAGTGTTGAAGTCGGTGGCAAGGCCGTAGGCGTGGTTCGAGAGGCTCTCTCGCGACAGGCCCGCACAGTCCTTGCGAGTGGTCGCAGTGCATCGGAAGACGTACGTGCCGGTGCCGCCATTGATGACATAGCCGCGCGCCTGGATCTCCTTCAAGAAGCCCTCGAAGAGGGGCAGCGCCTCGGGAGGAGTGCGCAGCGATCCGACGCGCACCACGCCGAATGCGGCCTTGTTGCTGGCCAGGGCCCGCTCCCACTCTGCGAGCGCAGTGCTGCCGTTGTAGCCCCACCCCAGCCAGTTCCAGCCGGCCGGCGGGAACGTGTACGTGCGATTCTGCACAGCGAGCGCATCGGCGGTGGCGAGATTGACGATGCCGGTGACCGGCAGGCCGCGACCTGACTGGAACGATCGGACTGCGGTCTCGGTCTGCGAGCCGAACTGGCCGTCGACCGAGATGTCGGCGCCGTTGGCATTCAACGCCTTCTGCACGTCGCTCACCACATACCCGGTCGATCCCCGTGCGAGGTCGACCCACGCCAGCACCTCGCCCGGCACAGGATCCGGGAACGGCGGTGTCGGCCAGCCACGTTCCTCGGGGAGATCGGTGTCGAGGGTGATCACGCAGCCGGCGACATTGCCCGTGAGCTTCTGCTCGTCAGTGCACACCGGCGGGCGGGTGGGGGTGTACCACGGGGTGCTCGAGGCCTCTGCCACCGGAGCGCGCGATGGCCCGATGGTGGCAGGGAGCGACACTGCCACCATGGTGGCCACGACGAACGCGGCGAAACGGGGAACCTGCCGTCGCATGAGTTGAGGGGGTATCGGCACGGGTGCCGACGACCTTCAGTCTTGTCCACCGGGCCGTCCGGCGGGCGTCATACCCGGCACCGGGCGGCCGTTCGGCGGGCGGGCCGGGCCGGTGGCGGCACATGGCACGTCCGTTCCTACCGGCTCGCCGCCTCGACTGGCGGGACGACGCAGTGCCGTGCTGTGATGGGCCTTCCCATGGCTACCACTCCCTCCGACAGCCCCGCATCGAGCGGCGACCGCGACGTCGCCTCCGTCGAGCGGTTCATCCCCGCCCCGGCCGAGAAGATCTTCGACCTGCTCGCCGACCCGGCGAGGCACCGCGACATCGACGGGTCGGGCACGGTGCGCACGCCGTCAGGCGGGTCACAGCGCCTCGCCCTCGGCTCGGTGTTCGGCATGGACATGCGCCTCGGCATCCCCTACAAGATGGTGAACGAGGTCGTCGAGTTCGAGGAGAACCGTCGCATTGCGTGGCAGCCGCGGCCGCCGTTCAAGCTGATGCGCCGATTCATCGGCGGGCGGATCTGGCGCTACGAACTCGAGCCGCGCGATGGCGGCACGCTGGTACGCGAGAGCTGGGACATCCGCCAGGAGGCCAACCCGGCGTCGGTGCGGCCGATGCGGTCGAAGGCCGTGGATGCGATGACCAAGACGCTCGAGCGGATCGAGCGAATCGTCACCGCTGCCTGATCACAGCGTGCCGGCGTCGAGCCGGGCAAGCACCTCGGCAGCTCGGGCACGCACCGCATCGAGGTCGGCGAGTCGCTGCGCTGATCGCACCTGCTGCACCACTCGAGCATTGCGGCCGAAGCGGTCGGCGTGCCGAGCGAGGAAGTCCCAGTAGAGCGTGGTGAACGGACACGCATCGTCGCCGACGCGCTTGGTGCGGTCGAAGCGGCAGCCCTTGCAGTAGTCGCTCATTCGGTCGATGTACGCACCGCCCGCCGCATACGGCTTGGTGGCCATCCGCCCGCCATCGGCATGCAGTGCCATGCCCACGACATTGGGCACCATCACCCACTCGGCGCCGTCGACGAACCCAGCCCACATCCACTCGACCATCTCGTCGGGTCGCACACCTGCCAGCAGGGCAAGATTGCCCAGCACCATCAGGCGCTGGATGTGGTGCACCCAGCCATGATCGTGCAGGTCGCGCAGCGTGACATCGAGGCAGCGCATCGACGTGGGCGCACGCCCGGTGAACGCCGGCGGCAGTGGGCGCGTCGCGTCGAGGGCGTTCTCGTGCCCGTACTCGCGACCCCACATCCAGTAGAGGCCCCACACATACTCGCGCCAGCCGATCACCTGGCGAATGAAGCCCTCGGCACTGGCGATCGGAACCCGCCCTGCCCGGTACGCCGCCTCGACGGCATCGCACACCTCGCGCGGCGTCAGCAGGCCGACATTGAGATACGGCGACAGCAGGCTGTGCCCGACATGCCAGCTGGCGCTCGTCATCGCATCCTCGTGCGGGCCGAACCCGGGAAGCACCCGATCGACGAAATGGCCGAGCCGGTCGAGTGCACCGGCCCTGTCGGTCGCCCACGTGCCGTCTGGCGGCGCGCCCCACGCCTTCGATGCTGCCCCCACGCGCGACAGCACTGCGGCATCGACATCATCGAGCGATGAGCGAGGCGGCTCGGGCCAGTGGTTGACGCCGTCCTTCGGCGGAGGCTGGCGGTTCTCGGCGTCGAAGTTCCAGCGGCCGCCAGCGGGCTCGGGGCCGTCCATCAGATAGCCGAGCCGCGTGCGCTGCCAGCGGTAGAAGTCCTCCATCTTGAAGGTCTTCTGCGTGCGCGCCGACACCCAGTCGGCGAACTCGGAGGGATGGCACAGGAACTGATTCGTGCGCCGTGTCGACACGCCGAGCCGCTGCAGCAACTCGAGGCCGTCACGCGAGGCCGGCTCGGTGGCGATCACCTCTGACGGCGAGTGCTCCGCGACATGCTGGCGGAAGCCCTCCGCCAGCGACGGCGCCACGCGGTAGTCGACCTCGAAGCCCTCATCGCGCAGGGCCGCAGCAAACCGCTGCATCGAGGCAAGTACGAAATGGGCGCGCTGCACATGCCAGCGCTTCGACGCCAGCTTGCCGTCGCTCTCGACCATCAGGATGCGATGGGTCGCCGGCGATGCCTCGGCGAGCGCAGCGAGCGTGCGACCGAGCTGATCGCCGAACACCCACACCGTCGTCATCGCAGGCATGTCGTCACCCCTCGCACATCGTCACGGCCAGCGCGTTATCGCTGCTGGCGTCGCCTCACTCTGCCTCACTCTGCCTCAGCGCCCTGCGGCACGCATGGTCGAGTGACACCGCTGCAGCGCGTCACCCCGACGGCTGGATGTCCTTCAGGAACGTGCCGGCGAGATCCTTCCCGAGCATGATCAGCACACCGGCATCGCCGAGCGTCTCGGAGCCGCCGGTGATCCATGCCGGCACGGGAATCCGCTCGGCGGTGAGGCCCATCAGCCGGGCGATCGAACGGGCGACCTCCTCGCCCTTCCCCGGAACGAAGTAGACGTGGGACACGGCGATCTCGTTGCCGGGTCCCCAGCCATTCGTCGGCTCGCGCATCTCGAAGCCGAGTGCGGCGAGCTCTTGGGTGAGCCGTCGCGCAGCCCCGTTCACGTTCGATGCGTTGGCCACCATCACTGCGGCGCCGGTGAACACAAGCGGCTCGGTGGTGGTGGTCGTCGTCGACGAGGTGGTGGTGGATGCTGTCGACGAGGTAGCCGCGGTGCCGGAGATCGTGGTCGACGTTGCGACAGGCGGCAGCGTGGAGTCGGCGTTGTCGCGCGTGCTGCGGCACGCCGCCACACCGAGCGCGAGCAGCAGTGGCATCGCCAGCACGACGAACCGTCGGACGCCAACACGGCGGCGCGAGACGCCACCGTTAGTACGACGGTGCTGCGAGCGGTGCGATGCGGCGGTGCGGTCTGGCGGTCGGGGATCGTTCACGGCAGGCGGCCCGGCCGGGAACGGGGGATCCGGCACGGGTCGGGCAATCACCAAGTCAACCATGCACAGGGCGCCCGCGTCGTGACCGGAGCATCACGCGTCGGTCTGGCAGCGGCGCGCGTGCCGTCACCGGGGGCCGTCGCCACTCGTGCCGGCAGCGCGCCGAAACAGTCGACGAGATGGCAGGCTGTGCGCATGCCCCGCTGGCAGGTCCGCCCATACGTCGATGCCGATCTCCCCGAGGTGCTGCGCATCGCCCGTGAGGGCGACGCCGACATCGATGCGATGTACCTGCAGTACGTCGCCCAGGCAGGCCGGCTCTTGGTGGGATTCGACCCCAACACCTTCCGCACGGTGGCCTTCGGCGGTGCGATTCCCATTCGCTCAGTCGACCGCACCGTGCTGATGGTGACCGACCTGTTCGTCGAGGAGACCAACCGCGGCTACCGCGCCGGCACCGAACTGCTCGCAGCGTTGGTCGGCGACCACCAGCACCGCATGACCTCGAGCTCGAAGGAGCAGGCAGCGCTGCAGGTGTACCACCGTCAGCGGATGGACTCGAAGTGGAAGGTCCGCTACATGGAGGGCTGGGGTTCGAAGACCGACACCGTGCCGTCGATGCTCGCTGCGTCACGGCTCGAGGCGTGGCGACACGACCGTCCCGACCTCGTCGACTACTACTTCCGCCGCGGCGCCATCGTGGGCGGCGACTCGGTGATGCTCACGAACCCCGTCGAGGTCCGCATCACCCGGCTCCACACCGACGACGCCATCGACGTCCTCCGCCGGCTCATCGCCCATTTCCCCACGCGGATGAAGGTGAGCCTCTGCGTGCCCGAGCACCACCCGCTGTCCACATGGCTCGACGACCACGGCTTCACCGAGGTCGACCATGACTGGTTCTGCTGCACGCAGGGCGTGCGCATCGATCCCGATCTCGCCGTCATCGACCCCGGCCTGTGGTGAGCAGCCCATCATCGAATGGCACCGACGAGATGATCCCCCCGCTGTCGCTGCTCGACCTGGCGCTGATCGGCCGCGGTCAGACACCCGCCGACGCGCTCGCCGCCAGCGTGGCACTCGCCCAGCGGGCCGAGGAACTCGGCATCGCCCGCATCTGGTACGCCGAGCACCACAACATGTCGTCGATCGCCTCGTCGGCACCCGCCGTGCTGATCGCCCACGTGGCGGCGCACACCAGCACCATCGTGCTCGGCGCCGGCGGCGTGATGCTGCCCAACCACTCGCCGCTGTCGATTGCCGAGCAGTACGGCACGCTCGCCACGCTGCACCCGGGCCGGATTGAACTCGGCCTCGGCCGGGCGCCAGGCAGCGACCAGGCCACGATGCGCGCCATGCGCCGTGACCACACCTCGTCCGACACCTTCCCCGACGACGTGCTCGAGGTGAAGGGCTACCTCGACGGCGCCAGCCGTGTGCCCGGTGTGGCAGCAGTGCCCGGAGCCGGAACCCGAGTACCGCTCTACATCCTCGGATCGTCGCTGTTCGGTGCCAGCCTCGCTGCGCACCTCGGCATGCCGTTCGCCTTTGCGTCGCACTTCGCCCCCGATGCCCTGCGCGATGCGGTTGCGCTGTACCGCAGCAGGTTCCAGCCGTCGGCCGAACTCGCTGCGCCGCGAGCGTTCGCCGCCGTCAACGTGATCTGCGACGACACCGACGAGGCGGCGCACGACCAGTACCGCCGGGCGTTGCGGTGGCGTGCACAGCGATTCCTCAGCCTGCCCGAGTCGCTGTCGGACGACGAGCTCGACAGGGTGCTCGCCAGTCCGCAGGGCCAGCAGATTGCGCGGATGACCACCTACTCGGCAGTCGGCTCGCCGGGCACTGTCGCCGATTATCTCGAGCAGTTCGCCGAGCACGCCGGTGCCGACGAGCTGGTGGTGGCGCTGTCGTCGCCCACGAGCGCCGAGCGACTGCGGTCACTCGAGCTGGTCGCCGGCATCTCGTCGCAGCGCGTCGCCGCCTGACAGCGCAGCCGCCGGCGCAGAGCACTGCTGGCAGCACGCTGCGGTCAGTCGGGCAGCGACCAGTCGACCGGCTCGAGCCCGGCCTCGGCCAGCGCGGCATTGGCACGGCTGAACGGCTGGCTTCCGAAGAACCCGGTGTG
>JBEGVK010000051.1:0-2641 GCA_041178405.1 Actinomycetota bacterium
CCACGCCAGAAGTTGCCGCCGCCCACCACGACGGCGACGTCGACACCGAGATCACGTGCGGCGATGATCTCCTTCGCCGTGACGATCAGGGTGTCGCCGTCGAGTCCCGTGCCGGACGCACCGGCAAGTGCTTCGCCCGATGGCTTGAAGACAACCCGCTTCCATCGGGGCGAGGACATCCGCGTCAGCCGATCTCGACCTGCGCGTAGCGGACGATTGATGCCGATCCGATGACCTGCTGCACCGACTGCTTGTCGTCCTTCGCGTAGGCCTGTTCGAGCAGCACGATGTCTCTGAAGAACCCGTTGAGTCGGCCTTCGACGATCTTCGGGAGTGCAGCCTCGGGCTTGCCCTCGTTGCGGCTGAGCGTCTCGAGCGTGGCCCGCTCGTGCTCGACCACGTCGGCTGGCACCTCGGCACGCGTCAGGAAACGCGGACGGGCAAAGGCAATGTGCACCGCCACGTCGTGGGCGAGTTCGACCGAGGCGCCGGACATCTCGACGAGCACGCAGTTGACGCCACGGCCGCCCTGCATGTGCACATAGCTGTCGAGCACGCTGCCGGAGCCGGCCTCGATGCGCACGACGTCGCCCAGTTCGATCTTCTCCTTGAGCGTGATCTTCAGGTCCTCGAGCTTCTCGGTGCGCTCGGCGACCGCAGCCTCACCCTTGGCTGCGACGAGTGCGGCGAGTTCATCGGCGAAGCCCTTGAATTGGTCGCTGCCGGCCACGAAGTCGGTCTCGCACTTCAGCTTCACGATGGCGCCGACGTTGCCGGCGATGTGAAGGGCGACGACGCCCTGCGTGTTCTCGCGGTCATCGCGCTTGGCGCTTGCAGCGAGGCCCTTCTCGCGGAGCCACTGCTTGGCCGCCTCCATGTCGCCATCGGTGGCCTCGAGGGCCCTCTTGGCGTCCATCATCCCGGCGCCGGTCGACTGGCGGAGGGACTGCACGTCCTTTGCGCTGAATGCCATGGCTCAGGCCTCCTCGTCGGCGGCGACGGCGTCGGACTCGATCTCGACGACGGGCTTCGACGCCGCGAGTCGCGCATCGCGCTCGGCCTGGGCGGCAGCCGCCTGGCGGCGCGCATCAGCCTGTGCGGCCGAGAAGGCAGCCTCGTCCTCGGCGGTGCGAGCCGGGGCTGCAGCCTGACCGCCGCGCTTGCCGGCCACGAAGCGGCCCTCGAGCACTGCCTCTGCGATGACGTGGCACATCAGCGCGTTGGCGCGGATGGCGTCGTCGTTGCCGGGGATCGGGAACTGGATGACATCGGGATCGACGTTCGTGTCGACGACAGCAATCACCGGGATGCCGAGCTTGTTCGCCTCGGTGACGGCGATGTGCTCTTTCTTGGTGTCGAGCACGAAGATCGCGTCGGGACGCTTGGCGAGGTCGCGGATGCCGCCGAGGTTCTTCTGCAGCTTCTCGAGTTCACGCGAGTACAGCAGCGCCTCCTTCTTGGGCATTGCCTCGAACTCGCCGGACACGCGCTGACGCTCGTACTCCTTCATCTTGTCGACTCGCTTGGAGATCGTCTCGAAGTTGGTGAGCATGCCGCCGAGCCAGCGCTCGTTGACGAATGGCATGTTGCACTTCTCGGCGTAGCTGCGGACGGGGTCCTGCGCCTGCTTCTTGGTGCCGATGAACAGCACGGTGCCGCCCTTGGCGGCGAGATCGCGGACGAAGTGGTAGGCCGACTCGACGCGTGTGAGCGTCTGGTCGAGATCGATGATGTAGATGCCGTTGCGCTCGCCGAAGATGAATCGGCGCATCTTCGGGTTCCACTTGCGGGTCTGGTGCCCGAAGTGCACGCCCGCTTCCAGCATCTGGCGCATCGTGACGACAGCCATGGTGGTGCTCCTCTCCTGCGGTTGGCGGCGGATCTGCCAAGGCGCCGAGGCGACCGCAGGCAGGCGGATCCGTGTTGATGGGTTCGGCCCGCCGGTCGGCAGGCCGTTGGCGATGCTATCTGCGGGCGGCACCCGCCGCACCCCGAGGCACCCCGACCAGCCACGACGGGCAGTGCCGTCGTCGCGTGTCCGCCGCCGGGGCCCTGGCTGCCCGGCCGTCGGCGGGTACGAGCCTCGCCCGTACGGCCGGCCGCCCCAGCAGGGGCAGTGGGTCGACATAGTCGCCACCCTGGCGCACCCCGAGGTGCACACGGCCGGTGCTGACACCCACCGTCTCGAGCACGCCGACCCGCTCGCCGGCCCGCACCCTGATCGATGCGAGGCCACCGTAGGTGGTGCGCCATCCTCCGCCGTGGGCGACCACGACATACAGCGTGCCGGCCACTGCCCCGGCGAACGACACCGTGCCGGGCGCAGCAGCACCCACTGAAGCTCCCCTCGCCGAGCTGATCACGATGCCCCGCCGGCCAGCACAGTACGGGCACTGCGGCTCGACGAACTGCTCGACGATGTCGCCAGAGACCGGGAGCACGAGGCACGGCACATCGCCGATCCAGGCTGCAGCGGCACGATCGGCACCGAGGCCCAGCGAGATGGCCACCACCGCGGCTACGAGCGTCGCGATCCGCGACGCCGGGGTCAGGCGACGCCGCTGGCCGACAGCCTGGCGCGCAGGTGCAGCACTGCCTTGGTGTGGATCTGCGACACGCGGCTCTCGGTGACGCCGAGGAC
>JBEGVK010000052.1:0-4491 GCA_041178405.1 Actinomycetota bacterium
CCCGCTGTATCCGCACCAGGAGGAGGCTCTGCTCTCGCTTGCCGGTGGCGACCATGTCGTGCTGGCGACTCCCACCGGATCGGGCAAGAGCCTCGTGGCGATGGGCGGCATCGCACTTGCCGTCAACGCCGGCCACCGAGCTGTGTGGACAGCGCCGATCAAGGCGCTCGTGGCCGAGAAGTTCTTCGACCTCGTCGATCTGCTGGGGGCCGAGATGGTGGGCCTTGCGACCGGCGATGCGGCCATCAACGCCGATGCGCCGGTGCTGGTGTGCACGGCCGAGGTGCTCGCGAATCATGCGCTCGCCGTGGGAGCGGACAGCTCATTCGCATTCGCCTGCCTCGACGAGTTCCACTACTACGCCGACCGCGAGCGCGGCTGGGCGTGGCAGGTGCCGCTGCTCGAGATGACTGCCTGCCAGTTCCTTCTGGCCTCGGCGACCCTTGGCGACATGGCGGCCATCACCGGCGATCTCGAGCACCGTTCGCAGCGGTCGGTGGCATCGGTGACCTCAGTCGAGCGCCCAACGCCGCTCTATCACCAGTGGCGAATGACGAGCGTCTCCGACAGCGTGCTCGACGCGGTGCGAGACGGACTGGCGCCGGTGTACCTCGTCCACTCCACACAGGCCGCCGCCATCGAGCGCGCTCAGGCACTGGTGAGCCTGGGTGTCTCCACCAGGCCGCAGCGTGAGGCGATCGCCGAGCAGATGCGCGGCGAACGCATGCGAAAGGGATTCGGAACCACCCTCGACCGACTGCTGCGCAACGGAGTCGGCGTGCACCATGCCGGCATGCTGCCGCGGTATCGGCGACTGGTCGAGCGTCTGGCAGGTGCCGGGCTGCTGCCGGTGATCTGCGGGACTGACACGCTCGGCGTGGGCGTGAACATCCCCATCCGCACCGTGCTGATGACGGCACTCACGAAGTTCGACGGCACGAAGGTGCGAGCGTTCACCGTGCGCGAGTTTCGCCAGCTGGCCGGACGTGCTGGTCGACCCGGCTTCGACCCCGATGGACATGTGTGGGTGCAGGCTCCCGAGCACGTGGTGGAGAACGCCAAGGCGCTGTCGCGTGCGGGCGACGACCCCAAGGCGCAGCGCAAGGCGACCAGGGCAAAGCCTCCTGAGGGCTTCGTGCATTTCGATGAGGCGACAATGCGCCGGCTTGTCGAAGGGCAGCCCGAGCCGCTCACCTCGCGATTCTCGGTGACTGCCGACATGGTTGCCACCGTGCTTCGCCGACCCGACGGGCCGATTGCACTGCGCCGCCTGCTCGACACCAACCATGAGCCCGCCGATCGACGTCGGCAGTTGAAGCGGCGTGCGATCGCGCTGTACCGAAGCCTCGAGGCCGCGGGCGTGGCGGAACGGCGTCGTGGGGCCGATGGCCGCTGTGTCGGCGTGCAAGTCGGTTCGCTCGTCGAGGACGGCGACGACAGGGCAGCGTTGCGGCTGTCGATGCCGCTCGCCCCATTTGCCATCGAGGTGGTCGCCTCGCTTGATCAAGATGAGCCCGGCTACGAACTCGACGTGATCAGCGTGATCGAGTCGATCCTCGACGATCCGCGGCAGGTGCTGTACGCCCAGCAGAATGCGGCGAAGGCAGCCGAGGTCGCACGGATGAAGGCCGAAGGAATTCCGTATGAGGAGCGGATGGAGCGGCTCGAACATGTCTCGTGGCCGCAGCCCCTTCGTGAGGTCCTGGCGGTGTGCATCGACACCTATCGAACGCGGCACCCGTGGGTGGGCGAGGGGCCGTCGCCGAAGGCGATCGTGAGGGAGATGATCGAGTCGGGTGACACGTTCGACTCGTTCGTGCAGCGGTACCGGCTCGACCGAAGCGAGGGACTCGTCCTGCGCTATCTCACCGATGCGTGGCGGGCCCTCGACCGTTCACTGCCCGACGACGCGTACACCGAGCGACTCGAGGACATCATCGAGTGGCTCGGCACGCTGATCCGGGCGACCGACTCGACGCTGCTGGATGAGTGGACGAGCCTTGCCGGCCGGCCTCGACACGACCACGGCGAGCAGATGCCGCTCGACCCGGGCGTTGCAGGCCCGCCGGCGTCATGGCGAACGGTGGTTCGAAACGCAGCATTCGGGTGGGTTGAGCTGCTGGCGCGCCGTGCGCACGCCGAACTGGCGGCCCGTGCAGGATGCGATGAGTCGGCACTCGAGTCGGCGATGCAGCCGTACTGGGCCGAGCACGACTCGGTCGGCATCGGTGCAGCAGCGCGGTCGGCCTCGTACTTCCACCTCGACGAGCAGGCCTCCAGTTGGCGGATCGAGCAGACACTGCTCGACCCGGAGGACTCTCGAGAGTGGTGCCTGGTCGCCACGGTCGATCTCGATGAGGCGATTGCCGACGGCGCACCGTCGCTGCGGCTCGAGTCGATCGGGTGCAGGGCTGGCTGAGCTCCGCTTAGGTGTTCGGTTCCCGTGGCAGCCAGTGCTGGCGGGCTTCGGCGTAGCGCTCGCGCAGGCCCGGCGTCGTGCGGCCTTCGACCTGCACCACGTCGCCGTCGAGTGGCCATTCGGGCAGTGATCCGGTGAGAGCCCACGCTGCCTGTCGCGCCGCTCCGTCTGCGACGTACTCGCCATGGGGTGGTATGGCTACGGGCACGCCGAACACCTGCGGGGCGATCGTCGCTACGGCGCGTGAGGCCGCAGCGCCCCCGACCAGTCGAACTGCCGAGATCGATGCGCCCTGTGCTGCGAGCGCGTCGAGGGCGTCGGCGAGGCCGCACAGCATTCCCTCCACTGCGGCCCGGGCGACGTGGCTTGGCGAGGTATTGCGCAGCGTGAGTCCGAGGATGCTGCCGGATGCGTCGGGCAGGTTCGGGGTCCGCTCGCCGGCGAGATAGGGCAGCACCACCAGCCCGTCGGCACCGGGCGGGGCGGACAGCGCGAGGTTGTCGAGCCCGGCGTGGTCGACACCCAGCAGCGCAGAGGCTGCATCGAGCACACGCGCTGCGTTGAGCGTGCACACCAGTGGAAGGAAGGCGCCTCGTGCGTCGGCGAAGCCCGCCACTGCGCCGGTGGTGTCGCGCGCACACACGCCACTGCGGGTGAACGCCGTGCCGGAGGTTCCGAGCGACACGATGACATCGTCACCGGCATCGACCCCCAGTGCGGCTGCGGCATTGTCGCCGGCACCTGCGCCGACGATGCGATCGCCCCACGGCACTGAGCCATTGGGATCGAGTACTGCCGGCACCTGCACGTCGTGGCCGAGCGCGCGCACGAGCAGGTCGCGTCGATAGGCGTTCGACACTGGATCGAAGTAGCCGGTTCCCGAGGCATCAGAGCGGTCGGTGATGAGGTCGGCAAGATTGTCCGAGCGGCGGAGGCGCCATGTGAGCCAGTCGTGCGGCAGGCACACCGCAGCGATGCGCCTGGCGTTGCCGGGCTCGTGTTCGGCGATCCAGCGGAGCTTGGCGATGGTGAACGCAGCAACTGGCACCGAGCCGACGGCCGACACCCACGTGTCGGCACCGATCTCGTCGACGAGGTCGGATGCTGCGGCCGCAGAACGGGTGTCGTTCCACAGCAGTGCCGGCCGCACCACGTTGCCGTGCTCGTCGAGGCATACAGCGCCGTGTTGCTGCCCGCCGATCGAGATCGCGGCAATGTCGTCGATGCCTCCTGCGCTGGCCAAGGCCTGATGGAGGGCGTGCTCCCAGTGCTCGGGTTCCACCTCGGTGCCGTCGGGATGCCGTGCACTGCCGTGGCGGATAAGCGCCCCGGTCGCGAGGTCGCGGACGACCACCTTGCACGACTGGGTCGATGTGTCGACCCCTGCGACGAGGGTCATCTCACCGGGCACCCATCAGGTGCTCGACAGCCAGTTGCTGCAGCCGGACGAAGCCGTAGCCCTTCGAACCTGCAGCATCGACGTCGAGCCGGGCGATGGAGTCATCGGCGAGGATGGATGACCACCCCTCGCCGCCCGACAGGGTGGGAACGCTGAGCTCTGCCACCCGTGCGGCAGCGAGCGCCTCCTGCACCTCGGGATCGGCACGGAATGCGCCGGCGCGCTCCTTGAGCAGCAGGTACATCCGCATGTTCGCCGCTGCCGAGTGCCACACGCCATCCATGTCCTCGGTGCGAGAGGGTTTGTAGTCGAAGTGGCGAGGGCCGTCGTAGGCCGGCGCGCCGCCGACGCCACCGAACTCGAGCAGGTCGACGAGGCTGAAGGCGTTGATCAGGTCGCCGTGGCCGAACACGAGGTCTTGGTCGTACTTGATGCCGCGCTGGCCATTGAGGTCGATGTGGAACAGCTTTCCCTGCCACATCGCCTGGGCGATGCCTGACGTGAAGTTGAGCCCGGCCATCTGCTCATGGCCGACCTCGGGATTGAGGCCGACGAGATGCGAGTGCTCGAGTCGCTCGATGAACGCAATGGCATGGCCGATGGTGGGAAGCAGGATGTCGCCGCGCGGCTCGTTCGGCTTGGGCTCGATGGCGAATCGGATGTCGTAGCCGCG
>JBEGVK010000053.1:0-23161 GCA_041178405.1 Actinomycetota bacterium
CGCGAGGCTTGCCCCACTTGCGCCGTCGATGGCCCGGCCGACGAACAGCAGCCACATCGAGTTGGCGAGCCCAGTGACAAGGCTCCCGACGGCGGTGCCGACGAGGGAGATGATGATGACCGGCTTGCGGCCGATCCTGTCGCTGAGGCGGCCGAGCAGCGGCGAGAACAGCAGCTGTGCGACCGAGAAGGTGGCGAACATCGCGCCGACCTCGAAGCCGGATGCGCCGAAGCGCTCGGCGTAGAGGCCGAGAATCGGCACGACGATTCCAAAGCCGACGAGATCGAGTGCGACGGTGGTCCACACCGTCCAGTAGCCGCGGATCATCGGCGCAGCGTGGTACCCGACTTGCCGGTCTCGACGGTCCAACCGTCGGCCTGCAACGCCGCACGAAGCGCATCCGCTGCGGCGAAGTCCCTGGCAGCACGCGCTGCATCGAGCGCAGCCGCCTTCGCCAGTGCGTCGGCCGGCACCTCGGCTGCACCGCGCAATTCGAGGCCGACTGCGCTGCAGATCTCGTGCGCTGCAGCAACCAGCGCCGGTGCGTCGGCAGCGTCCGCGTCAAGCGCCGCATTGGCGCGCCGGACGGTATCGAACAGCAGCGCAGTTGCCGCAGGGGTGTCGAGATCGTCGTCCATGCGATCGCGAAAGCGCGCCATCACGGCGGCGTCAGGATCGGCAGCCGGAACTCCAGCAGTCCGCGCTGCGAACGCATCGAGTCCGGACAGCGCGTTCACCGCTGCATCGATGTTGTCCTGACCCACGCTCACCGGCCCGCGGTAGTGCGACTGGAGCAGCACCATCCGATATGCCCGCGGGTCGTAGTGCTCCATCAGGTCGAGGAGATTGTGCACGTTGCCGATGCTCTTCGACATCTTCTCGCCCTCTGCGTCGACGACGAAGCCGTTGTGCATCCAGTGGTTGGCGAATCGCCGTCCGAGTGCGACCGCCTGAGCGCGCTCGTTCTCGTGATGCGGGAACTTCAGATCCATGCCGCCGCAGTGCAGGTCGAAGCCGTCGCCGAGAAGGTCGAGGCTCATCACGACGCACTCGCTGTGCCACCCGGGCCGGCCGTCACCCCATGGAGATGGCCACGATGGCTCACCCGGCTTCGAGAGCTTCCACAGCGCGAAGTCGGCAGGGTGGCGCTTCTGGGCGGCACCGAAGACCTCACGGTCGCCACCCCCTGCCAGAAGGTCGTCGAGCGACTGGTTGGCGAGCAGTCCGTAGTCGGGCACGGTCTCGACACTGAGGTACACGCCGTCGTCGGTCGTGTAGGCCTTTCCGCCGGCGACCAGCTCGCCGATCATCGCCACCATGCGCTCGACGAACTCGGTGGCGTGTGGCACGTCGGTGGGTCGCTCGACCCCGAGGCGCTCCATTGCACTGAACCAGACGGTCTCGCAGCGGTGGGTGATCTCCTGCCATGGGCGGCCCTCGCGGGCGGCGCGGTCGATGATCTTGTCGTCGATGTCGGTGATATTGCTGGCGAGGCGCACTCGGATGCCCGACCACGTGAGGTACCGGCGCAGCACGTCGTAGACGAGGGTCGCCCGGCCGTGGCCGAGGTGCGGCGGGCCGTACACGGTCGGACCGCAGAGATAGATGCTCACCGTGCCGGGCTCGCGCATCGCGAGCTCGCGGACCTCGCGGGTGGCGGAGTCGAAGAGCCGGAGCATTTCGTCAGCCTACGGTGCGGCACTCTCTGCGAACCGTTGGTACCGTGAGGGCATCCGATTTATCACTAAAGGAGATCCCCCCATGACTTCCCGCCTCACCCGTCGCCTCCTCGGAGCACTCGCCGCCGCTGCCGCCGCCACTGCCGTGGTCGCTGTCCCGGCACCCGCCGCCCAGGCCTGGACCTACCCCACCCTGGCGCAGATCCTCCTCGCCGACAGTGCCCTCGACAACTCGTACGGCTTCGACGGGTTCTCGGCGGACTTCGACATCGTCACCCAGGCCGTGCTCGAGTTTCCCGATCTCGTCGCCGCCGCATCGAGCACCTCGAGCAACCTCACCGTGTTCCTGCCCACCGACCAGGCATTCCGCTCGACCTACTACGCCGTCACCGGCACCTACATCTGGAGCGAGCGCTCGCTGTTCAATGCCCTCGTCACGGCATTCGGCATTGACGGCATCGAGGAGATCCTCACCTACCACATCATCGGCGGAGCCCGAATCTCGTATTCGACTGCCCTGGCGAGCGATGGCGCCGACCTCACGACGCTGAATGGCGAGACCATCGAGGTCGACGTCGTCGGCACATGGTGGAAGCGAGTCGTCCTGCGCGATCAGGCCGCAACGCTGCGCGACCCGATGGTCATCGTGCCGAACGTGCGGGCCTCGAACGGCATCGCCCACGCCATCGATCGCGTGCTCATCCCGACGCTCGGCTGACGAACACCGACGAATCGCCGTTCTCGACACCTCCCGAGACTGCGACATCAGCGCCCCGTCCACTCGCTGGACGGGGCGCTGCCGCGCCGTCGTTCGATAGCCTTTCGCCCCTGTGACGATGATCCCTGACAAGCCCACCATCGACGGGCTCGAGGCCAAGTGGATTTCCCGCTGGGAGTCCGACGGCGTCTACCGGTTCGACCGAGACGCCAGCCGCGCCGAGATCTTCGCCATCGACACGCCTCCCCCAACGGTCAGCGGGTCGCTGCACATCGGCCACGTCTTCAGCTACACGCACACCGACACCGTCGCCCGCTTCCAGCGGATGCGCGGCAAGGCCGTCTTCTATCCGATCGGCTGGGATGACAACGGCCTCGCCACTGAGCGCAGGGTCCAGAACGTCACCGGCGTTCGCTGCGATCCCTCACTGCCGCACGATCCCGACTTCACTGCCCCGTACCACGGCGACGTGCCCAAGGACCACCAGGCGGTGCCGGTCAGCCGGCCGAACTTCGTCGAACTGTGCCGCGAGGTCACACACATCGACGAGCAGGCATTCGAGGAGTTGTTCAGGCGTCTCGGCCTGTCAGTCGACTGGACGCTGCTCTACACCACCATCGGCGAGCGGGCCCGGCGCGTCAGCCAGCGCGCCTTCCTTCGCAACCTTGCACGCGGCGAGGCGTACCAGCAGGACGCGCCCACCATGTGGGACTTTCACGAGCGCACGGCCGTCGCCCAGGCCGAGATGGAAGACCGCGAGATCCCCGGCGCATTCCACAAGATCGCATTCCATCGAACCGATGGCGCTGGCGACCTGGTGATCGACACCACTCGACCCGAACTCCTCCCCAGTTGCGTGGCAATGGTCGCCCATCCCGAGGACGAGCGCTACCAGCCCCTCTTCGGAACCACGGTGCGCACGCCGCTCTTCGGCGTCGAGGTGCCGGTGCTCGCCCACCCGCTCGCCGAGCCCGACAAGGGCACCGGCATTGCGATGATCTGCACGTTCGGCGACGTCACCGACGTCACCTGGTGGCGAGAGCTCAGCCTTCCCACCCGAGCCCTCATCGGCTTCGACGGGCGCTTCGCCAGCGAGGCACCCGAGTGGATCACCACCGAGGCCGGCCGCGACAACTACGCCAAGCTCGCCGGCCGATATCCGAAGCAGGCGCGAACCGCAGTCGTCGAGCTGCTCGCAGCGTCCGGCGAGATGATCGGCGAGCCACGGGCCATCACGCATGCCGTGAAGTTCTACGAGCGCGGATCGCAGCCGCTGGAGATCGTCGGCACGAGGCAGTGGTACATCCGCAACGGCGGCAGGGACGATGCGCTCCGCCGCGATCTCGTCGCCCGCGGCAGCGAGCTCACATGGCACCCCGACTACATGCGTCATCGCTACGACAACTGGGTCGGCGGCCTCAACGGCGACTGGCTCATCAGCCGCCAGCGCTTCTTCGGCGTGCCGATTCCTGTGTGGTACGCAGTCGACGCCGACGGAAACCCCGACTACGACCGAGTGCTCGTGCCCGCAGAGGCCGATCTGCCGGTCGACCCGAGCACCGACTGCCCACCGGGCTATGAGCCGTCGCAGCGCAATGTGCCCGGAGGATTCATCGCCGATCCCGACGTGATGGACACATGGGCGACCAGTTCGCTCACGCCGCAGATCGCCGGCGGATGGGAGGAGGCCGACGACGCCTTCTTCGAACAGATCTTCCCGTACGACGTCCGCCCGCAGGGCCACGACATCATCCGCACCTGGCTGTTCGCAACGATGGTGCGCAGCCACCACGAGCACTCGTGCCCGCCGTGGCGGCATGCAGCGCTCTCAGGCTGGATCCTCGACCCCGACCGCAAGAAGATGTCCAAGAGCAAGGGCAACGTCGTCACACCGATCGGCCTGCTCGAGCAATACGGCACCGACGCCGTCAGATACTGGGCGGCATGCGGGCGTCCCGGCGTCGACACCGCCTTCGACGAGGGCCAGATGAAGACCGGCCGCAAGCTGGCCAACAAGATCCTCAACTCGTCGCGCTTCGCGCTGGGCTTTCCCGAGCCGGCGGCCGATGCTGCGCCGTCCGCAGCGCTCGACCTCGCCATGCTCGCCCGGCTCGATTCCCTGATCGAGGAGGCAACCACCGCCTTCGAAGGCTTCGACTATGCGCGGGCGCTCGAGCGCACCGAGTCATTCTTCTGGTGGTTCTGCGACGACTACATCGAGACGGTCAAGGAACGCGCCTATCGAGAGAATGGCGGCGCCGCCTCGGCATCAGCACATGCCTCACTGCGAATCGCACTCAGCGCGCTCCACCGGCTCTTCGCCCCGTTCATGCCGTTTGTCGCCGACGAGGTGTGGAGCTGGTGGCAGGAGGGCTCGGTGCACGCGCAGCCGTGGCCCACGGCATCAAGGCTCGGCGGCGACGAGCGGGTGATCGACCCCCTGGCCGAGGTGGTGGCGGCAGTGCGTCGCGCCAAGACAGAGGCAAAGGGCTCGCAGCGCGACCGAGTATCGATGCTCGAGATCACTGCACCCTCCTCCACCGTCGAACTGCTGCAGCGCGTAGCCGACGACATGAAGGGCGTCGGCTCGATCGACGAGATCCGCTGGACGGCATCCGACGCCGCATCACAGGTCGAGTGCGCCGTGACGCTCACGGCGCTGTAGCTGGCGGCGACGCCCGCTCAGGGAGCGCGAAGCCGCCCGTCCGCAAAGGCATCGAGCGCCAGCGTGCGCCAGACGCGCTGTACGGCAGTGTGCGCGCCGGGCCGCGTGGGCACCATGAGCCGGTACACGAGTCGATCGTCGGCTATGTCGACGAGGCCGACTGATCGCGCCTCGCCGACGAGCGCATCAGCCGCCTCTGGATCCGTCGACAGCGCCAAGCAGAGTCGGGTCGCCTCATCCTCGAGCGCCGCCAGCGAGCTGCTGCGGGCAACTTCGAGATCGAGGACTGCCATCGGCGACTTCGACAGGTTGCCCACACGACTGACGCCGCCGTGCGGCACGTACCACACCCCGCCCAGGCCGTCGCGCACGCGGACCGACCGCAGCGAAATTCGCTCGACCGTGCCAGCGGCAAGACCGAGGTCGACCTCGTCGCCCACGCCGTACTGGTCCTCGGCGAGCACGAAGAACCCGGCGATGAGATCGCGCATCAACTGCTGCGCACCGAACGCCACTGCGCCGCCGACCACCGTCGCCGTTGCGACGAATGCGCCGATGTTGAGGCCAAGCTCACCCACAGCCGTGACCACTGCGATGGCCCACACCACACCGACCAGCGCCGACCGAAGTGCGACGGCGAGTGCCTGCTGGCGTGCCTCGACGCGGTGCGTGTCGGCACGCGACACCAGACCGGGAACCGTGAGAGCACGGTCGAGCAGGCGCCTCACCACGACCCGGAGCAGGCGAGACACGATCGCCGCTACCAGCACGATGGCCAGCACGCGCAGGGGTGTCAGCAGGTGCAGTTGGTCGAGCCGCTCGACCCAGTCGACCTGCTCGGCGGTCGGCGTGTCGGCGCTCACCCCGCTGACCCTAGCGACCGGCCGACCGGTAGCCTTCCCGCCCGATGAGCGACGCAGATCACTCACTACAGCGCACACGTCCGCGCCGCCGCCACACTGCGGCGCAGTGGATCGTGCTGGGCGTCAACTGCCTCGTGGTCATCGCCTGTCTCGCCGCAGCGATCGGACTGCTCTACGGAAAGAACCAGCTCGACGGCACCCTCGCCGGCCAGGCCCTCAGCGTGAGCACCACGGTGCCCCTTCAGCCAGCGCCGACCGGTCCGGAACCGAGTGGACCCTCCACCGTGCCGGCGACCTTCCCGCAGGTCGACGCCGAGGCCGTGAACTTCCTCATCACCGGATCCGACGTCAACGCCTGTGTCGACCCCGACTCGCCATGGGCCGGTGCTGCCGACCCGTCCCGAGATGCGATCGGCAGCCGCAGCGACACGATCATGGTCATCCGCGTCGACCCCAGCACCAACCGGGGCGCAGTGCTGTCGTTCCCGCGCGACCTCTGGGTCGACATCCCAGGCAAGGCCGATAATCGCATCAACACCGTGGCGAAGCCCGGCGACTCGTCACTCCTTGCGCAGACCATCTACGACAACTTCGGCATCACCGTCGACCACTACCTGCAGGTCGACTTCTGCGCGTTCAAGCTCATTGTCGACGCCGTCGGCGGTGTCACCGTGCCATTCCAGTACCAGATCGTCGACAGGAACGTCGGCATCGACGTGCCGCCCGGATGCCACACGTTCAGCGGCGATGAGGCACTCGCCTACGTGCGATCGCGCCATCTCAAGTGGGTCGACGAGAACGGCGAACTGAACGAAGACCGCGGCGCCGACCTCGCCCGCATCTCACGCCAGCAGGACTTCCTTCGCCGGACACTGATGGCAGCGCTCGACAAGGGTGTCTACGACCCTGCAGTCGCCAGAGCACTGATCGAGTCGCTGCAGAAGTACATCGTGCGCGATGCCAACCTGCTGTCGATCGACTCGATCCTCGCCTTTGCCGGCGTGCTGAAGAACATCGACCCGGCGGGCATCAACACCTACCAGATCGATGCCGCCAACATGATCCAGGGCGGCCAGTCGGTGCTCGACCCGATCACCAAGAGCGACAACATGAAGGCAATCCTCGCCATCTTCCAGGGGACAGCGCCGATCGGCGGCCCGGCGCCGAACAACTCCACCACCGATACCGTCACCGGTTCGTCGACCGTCGCCTCAGGGCCCGAGGAGAACGTCAAGGGCGACATCGTCCCCAACGAAGACGTCGTCTGCTGAGACGCTGCGGCGTCAGGCGCGCTCCAGTGCCCTGCCAAGTGCGTCCGCAACCTCGCTCGGCCCCGACACGGTCGTGAGCCGGGCACCCGTCCGCCGGCAGAACGCCTCTGCCTCGTCGGCGTCGGTCGACGGGGCGATGACGACCAGTTCGTCGAGCAGGCCGGCGGCGAACTCGGCATCTCCGTCGACAGTGGCCCGGCAGTCGCTCAGCATCACGGTGACCTTGCGGCCCGCTCGCGACCCGGCTAGTTGCAGCGCCGCACCGTGCAGTGCACCCGCTACGTCGGTGGTGCCGTGGCCGCGCAGCGACAGCAGGTCGGTGACCACCCGGTCTGGCGCCTTCGGAACACCCTGGCTCTTCAGCACGAGCACGTCCTTGCCGAAGGCGAGCACGCTGTAGTCGTCCGGCGAGCGACTCGCCACTGCGGCAGCGGCGAGCGCTGCCGACGCGAGGGGCGCGCCGCCCATCGAGCCGCTGCGGTCGACGAGCAGGCAGAGTGCCGTGGCCGGCCTCGACCATGCTCTCACGCGCAGTCGCTCGGCATCGACCGGCCCCGCGCCGCGTTCGGCAAGCGCCTCGAGGCTCGCATCGATGTCGAGGTCGCCGCGGTCGGGAGCGTACGGCTCACTCGTGAGCCTCCCGATGCCGGCCCGGCGCGTGCGGCCCGTGCGCGCCAGGTCGAGGAACAGCCGCGCCGCCAGTCGGCGCGCGAGCGCCCTGAGACGCTGATCGGTAGCGCCGACGAGGTCTGCGAGCATCGCCAGCATCTCGTCGGGATCCTCGCGCAGCGCCTCGTCGACCGCCGACTCATCGAGCTCGCCCACCTCTGGCGACACCTGCTCGAAGCGAGGCGATCTCGAGAGTTCGCGCCGCGAGGTGGTGCGTCGCTGGCTGCGAGCAAGCTCTGCGTCCGCATCGTCGCCGTCGACGAGGCGCGGTGGTGTCAGCGAGGGTCGGTCGCCCCGGCTGGGGTCGGCACTTTTCCCGGATCGCCCCCAGCCGCACTCGGTGGCGTCTGCGGGAAGACTTCGCGCCAGATCTCGATGACGATGTCTTCAGCCCGTCGAGTGCATCCCTCACGCAGCCGCAGCCGCCCGCTGAGGGCCACCAGGGCCGCATCGAGTCCGACGCCGAGATCAGTCGGCGACACCCCGCGCATCGCCGCCAGCGACCTCGACACCGCTGCCGTGTCGATCGCACCTCGAACCGACGAACCGATCCGCACATCGGCGTGGGCGCGTGTCCGGCGCACCACCTCGACGACGCCTGCCGTCCAGCCGCTGTCGAGCGCTGCGCCATCGACGACCTCGCGCCTGACGATTGACTGCTCGTCGTCTGCATCCTGGTAGTCGACAGCGAGCCGGCACACGCGGTCGTAGACGGCTCCGCTGATACGTGCCGTGCCGATTGCGTCGAATGGGTTCATGGCAGCAACCAGCCGGAACCCCGGTGCGGCCGCAATGCGGCCGAGTCGCGGCACGTGCAGCTCGCGCTCGCTCATCACCGTGATGAGCACGTTGAGCGTCTCCTCCGGCACGCGGTTGATCTCTTCGACGTACAGAAGTGCACCGTCGCGCATTGCTGTCACGAGCGGTCCGTCGACGAAGACCTCCGGCGAGTAGCCCTCGGCCAGCACCCGCGCCGGATCGAAGTGCCCGACGAGCCGAGCGGGCGTGAGCTCAGCGTTGCCCTCGACGAACTCGAAGCCAAGTCCGAGCTCGTGCGCAACTGCGCGCAGGAGCGTGCTCTTCCCGGTGCCAGGCGGCCCTTCGATGAGCACATGGCGATCGGCGGCCAGCGCCGCAACCAGCAGTTCGATCTCTCGATGGCGTCCAACCACGCGCTCGAGCACGCGCTGCACGAGTCCGGTGCCGGTGGCGCCCCGAGGCTCAGGCATGGACGATCACGCCGCGGATGTTCACGCCGTCGCGCATGTGCTGGTAGCCCTCGTTCACCTGGTCGAGCGTGTAGCGGCGAGTCACCAGTTCGTCGAGCTTCAGCCGTCCTTCCCGGTACAGGCCGAGCAGTGCAGGGATGTCGTGGCGCGGGTTGAGCGATCCGAAGATCGTCCCCTTGATCTCCTTGTTCCACATCGCCAGCTCGAACAGGTTGACGGCCGCCTGCGTCTGCGTGATGGGGGCGATCGCCGTGACCACGATGGTGCCGCCCTTGCCGGCGAGCGCAGTGCCGAGCTGCATCATGTCGCCATGCAGCACGCCCGGGGTGAGGATGACCTTGTCGGCCATCTGCCCCCATGTGAGATCAGCGACCGCCGGCATGGCCTCGGCCATCGACTGGAAGACGTGCGTGGCACCGAACTCCATTGCCTTCTCACGCTTGAACTCGACGGGGTCGACGGCAATCACACGTCTCGCCCCCGCTGCCGCCGCACCCTGCACAGCATTGATCCCGATGCCTCCGACACCGACCACCACCACGGTGTCGCCCGGACGCACGTCGGCCCGCTTCGTCGCCGAGCCCCAACCGGTTGCCACGCCACAGCTGACGAGGGCCACTGCTTCGAGCGGCAGATCGGCATCGACCTTGATCACCGACGCCTCAGCGACGCAGGTGTACTCGGCAAAGGTGCCGAGCTTTGCCATCAGCTTCACCGGCCCGCTGCGGACCGAGTGCCGACTCGTGCCGTCGGTGATCATGCCGTTCTGCATGGCACCGGCACCGGCATCGCACAGGTTCTGGCGACCCGAGCTGCAGTGGCGGCAGCGGCCGCACGACGGGATGAAACTGGCGGAGACATGATCGCCTGGCTGCACGGCCGTGACGCCGGGGCCAACCTCGACGACGACGCCTGCACCCTCATGGCCCCCGATCGCCGGGAAGAACGGCGGCAACCCCGCCGCAGCGAGCATCTCGGCTGGCGGCACCATGTCGCCGGTGACGAGATGCTCGTCGCTGTGGCACATTCCCGCTACCGCCCACTTGACGATCACCTCGCCAGCCTTCGGCGGGTCGACGTCGAGTTCCTCGATCGTCCACTGCTGGTCGGTGCCCCAGAGCACCGCTGCACGGCACTTCATCGCGGCCGGAGAACCGCTGGTCAGTGCTCGTACACGAGCACGCCGCGGATGTTCTTGCCCGCGTTCATGTCGGCGTAGCCCTGGTTGATGTCATCGAGCGTGTAGGTGCGCGTCACGAGCCCATCGAGGTCGAGCTGGCCCTGCGAGTACAGCTCGAGCAGCTTCGGGATGTCACGTCGCGGATTCGCCGATCCGAACAGCGAACCGATGAGCTGCTTCTCGAACACGGTGAGGAACACGGCCGGCACGGCGATGCTGCCTTCGCCTGTGGGGTGGATGTTGGTGACGACGATCTTGCTCCGCTTGCCGCCGAGCCAGAACGCCTGGCCGAGCACGTCGCCATTCCCGACGCCGCAGGTCATGATGACCTTGTCGAACCCTCGGTTCCACGTGGTGTCGCCGAGCGCAGCGAGTGCTTCGTCGATCGAGGCGTGGGTGTGGGTGGCGCCGAACTCCATCGCCTTCTCGCGCTTGAACTCGACAGGGTCGATGGCAGCGACCACCCGAGCACCGGCGAGCTTGGCGCCCTGCACTGCGTTGGCGCCGATGCCGCCGACGCCGACAACCGCCACGGTGTCACCGGGCTCGACCTGGGCGGCATAGACCGACGAGCCCCAGCCCGTCACCACTCCGCAGCCGAGGAGGCACGCACGGTCGAGCGGGATGTCCTTGTCGATGACGATGCAGCTCGCCTCGTTGACGACCGTATGGAGAGCAAACGTGCCAAGGCCGCCGATGCCGAGCGCGATGTCCTTGCCCCGCGCATGGTGCCGCGACGTGCCGTCGCTGAGCTGCATTCCGGTGGCGGTGAGCGCTCCCATGTCGCACAGGTTGCTGTGGCCCGATGAACAGCTGGGGCAGCGGCCGCACGCCGGGACGAATCCGAACACGACGTGGTCGCCCGGCTTCACGCTGAACACGCCGGCACCCACCTCGAGGACCACGCCGGCACCCTCGTGGCCGCCGATCAGCGGCGGCTCGGGGGTCGCGCCAGCGAGGTCGCCGGTGACGAGATGCTCGTCACTGTGGCACATGCCGCTGGCGTGCATCTTCACCAGCACCTCGCCCGTCTTCGGCGGGTCGAGCTCGATCTCCTCGACACTCCAGGGCGTATTGCGCTCCCACAGGATTGCGGCCTTGGTCTTCATGTGTTCCCCCTCGCTCGTCGAGGCGAACCCTACTGCCCCCCGGAAGGCCGCCGTCCATGCGAAGCCGGTGCACCCGACCGGGGATAGTGTTCGCCGCATGGAGAACGAGTCGATCGACGGCGATGCCGCAGCATCCGCCCCGCCCCAGCACGAGGATCCATCGCACGACACGCCGCTGGTCGAGGACGAACTTCTAGTGGAGGAGATCTCCATCGACGGCATGTGCGGTGTCTACTGACATCGCCTCCGCCGGCCTGCTCCAACGGGCGCTCGAACTGCACCCGCAGGTAGCCCTGCGCCCCGAGCCGTTCGGTGCCCTCGCCTACCACTACGGCACCCGGCGTCTCGTCTTCCTGAAGCATCCCGACATGGTGGCGGTGACACGTTCGCTCGCCGAGCACGACACGCTCTCGTCGGCCCTGCGTGCTGCCGGCATCGCCGAGTCGCGTTGGCCGTCGTTCGAGCGAGCCATGTCGTCGCTCGTCGAATCCGGGGTGGTCCATGAGCGCTGAATCACTGGTCGAGCAGTTGAAGACGGGTCTCGACGCTCCGATCTGCCTCACATGGGAACTCACCTACGCCTGCAACCTTCAGTGCGTCCACTGCCTCTCGTCGTCGGGCCGCCGCGATCCACGCGAGCTCTCCACTGCCGAGGCTCACCGAGTCATCGACGAGCTTCGCAGCATCCAGGTGTTCTACGTCAACATCGGCGGCGGCGAGCCGATGCTCCGACGCGACTTCTTCGACATCGTCGAGTACTCCGTCAGCAGCGGGATCGGCGTGAAGTTCAGCACCAATGGCGCCTACATCGACGATGCCTCGGCTCGACGCCTTGCCTCGCTCGACTACCTCGACATCCAGATCAGCGTCGATGGTGCCGACGAGGCCACCAACGACGCGGTGCGCGGCAGCGGCAGCTGGGCGCTGGCCCGATCGGCGATGGACCGCCTCGCCGACGCTGGGTTCGGCCCGTTCAAGATCAGCGTCGTTGCCACCCGCCACAACGTGTCGCAGCTCGACCGATTCAAGCAGCTCGCCGACTCATACGGTGCCCAGTTGCGCCTCACGAGGTTGCGACCGAGCGGACGCGGCGTCGACGCGTGGGACGACCTGCACCTGACCGCACAGCAGCAACGTGACGTGTACGCCTGGCTGCTCGACCACGGCGACTCGGTCCTCACCGGCGACTCGTTCTTCCACCTCAACGCGCTCGGCGATCCGCTTCCCGGCCTCAACATGTGCGGCGCCGGCCGCGTTGTGTGCCTCATCGACCCCATCGGCGATGTCTACGCGTGCCCCTTCGTCATCCACGACGACTTCCGCGCCGGCAACGTGCGCGATGCGGGCGGGTTCACCGAGGTGTGGCGCAGCAGCGAGCTCTTCGCCGAACTGCGCCAGCCGCAGTCTGCGGGCGCCTGCGCCTCATGCGGATCGTTCGATGCCTGCCAGGGCGGCTGCATGGCCGCCAAGTTCTTCACCGGACTGCCGCTCGACGGCCCCGATCCCGAGTGCGTCACCGGGCACGGCGCAGCAGCGCTCAGCGTTCCCGTGCGCATCGCACCGCGTCCAGCGCACGATCACAGCCGCCTGGCAGCACATCGGTGAGCGCACTGCCCTGGCTGCTGCTCGTGCCAGCCGGCTACGCGCTCGGCACGTTCCCCAGTGCTGTGTGGATTGCCCGCAGCAAGGGCGTCGACATCACCGCGGTCGGGTCGGGCAATCCTGGTGCGTCGAACATCGCCCGCACCTTCGGCCAGTGGTGGGGCGTGCTGGTGTTCGTCCTCGACGGCCTGAAAGGCGCGATACCCGCCCTGGCGTCTCGCCTGCTCGACAACCCGGGACTCGGGTGGGCAGCCATCGCTGCGGCGGTGCTGGGCCACATGTTCCCCGTCACCCGCGGGTTCAGGGGCGGCAAGGGCGTGGCGACGATGGGCGGTGCCTCGCTGGCAATGCAGCCGCTCCCCTCGCTGGTGATGCTCGCTCTCTGGATCGGCGTGCGGAAGGCCTCGTCAACGGCGTCACTCGCCTCACTCAGCATCATGCTCGCCTTCCCGGTCGCAGTGGCGATCCGCGGTGTGCCCGGCACCGAGCTGGCATCCATCATCGCCATCGATCTCCTCGTGCTGCTCCGGCACCTCGGCAACATCAAGCGGCTGCTCGGCGGCAGCGAACTGTCGGCATCTCACGGCGCGACATAGGCGGGTAGCGTCGGCTCCCATGCAACTGGTGCAGCCGCTCGCCATCGGCCGGTCCGGTGCCGTTGCCCCCTCGGCAGTGATGCTCGGGCCACACGTCACCAATCTCGGCGACGACGCGCGCAGGTACACGCCGCGGCATGTGGCGTACTACGAGCGCCGCGCCGTCGGCGGCTGCGGGATCATCGTCACCGAGGGAGCGAGCGTGCACCCCCTCGACTGGCCCTATGAGCGTGCGCCCCTCGCATCGATGGCCGGCGACGGATGGCAGGCCATCGCGGCAGCGTGCCACCGGCATGGTGCGCTGGTGGTCGCGTCTCTCGACCACGCCGGCGGACAGGGCAGCAGCGCCTACTCGCAGCGCGAACTCTGGGCACCCAGCCGGGTACCCGAGGTCAACACCCGCGAGGTGCCCAAGTCGATGGACGACAGCGACATCGCAGCCGTCGTCGACGGTTTTGCTCAGGCTGCCGCGCTCGCCATAGCCGCAGGATGCGACGGGGTCGAGATCAACGCCGGCCAGCACAGCCTCGTGCGCCAGTTCCTCAGCGGGCTCACCAACCAGCGCGCCGACCAATGGGGCGGCGACCGCCTGCGGTTTGCCCGCTCGGTGCTCGAGGCCGTCCGCAGCCGCGCAGGCGACCGCATCGTCGGGCTTCGGCTCAGCTGCGACGAACTCGCGCCGTGGGCCGGCATCACGCCGCAGATGGCTGAGGCGATCGCCGTCGAACTCGCCGCCGCCGGCGCAGTCGACTACCTCGTCGTCACGCGCGGCTCCATCTACTCGGCATCCGCCACCCGTGCCGACTTCCACGACACCACCGGCTACAACCGCGACACCTGTGCTGCGGTCCGGCGCGCACTCCGCAGTGCATCATCAGGTGCCGCGGTGTTCCTCCAGGGCTCGGTGGTGGATCCGAACGAGGCCGAACGTGCTCTCGCCGACGGCACGTGCGACGGCGTCGAGATGACACGTGCCCAACTCGCCGATGCCGACCTCGTCGCCAAGGTGCGGCGAGGCGAGGTGGCCGGCGTCCGGCCCTGCATCCGCTGCAACCAGACATGCCAGGTCCGCGATGCCCGCAACCCGATCGTGACGTGCGTCGTCGAGCCGAGCACCGGACACGAACTCGACGACCCCGACTGGTATGCGCCAGCCGGGCGCATCGTCGACGTCCTCGTCGTCGGCGGCGGCCCCGCCGGTCTCGAGACCGCCCGTGTCGCTGCACGGCGCGGCCACCGCGTCCACCTCGTCGAGCAGGCAGACTCGCTCGGCGGCGCTGCCACCCTCGCCGGTCCCGCACGATCCTTCATCGACTGGCTTGTTCGCGAGTGTCGCGACGCGAACGTGTGCATCGACACTGGCACCCCGCACGCGAGCCGACACGGCGGGCCGATAGCCGGAGAGATCACTGTGCAGGCCACCGGGTCGCAGCGCGGCCACCCGACCTACGACATCGACGCCGACGCCGTGCCCGTCATCGACGTCGTCGACCTCCACCGTGGCGCGTCGGTGCCAAGTGGGCCCATCGTCATCCACGATCCGATCGGCGGACCGATCGCCGTCGCCGTCGCCGAATCGCTCGGCAACAGGTCGGTCCTCGTCACTCCCGACCATGTCGCAGGGAACGAACTGTCTCGGTCTGGCGACCTCGCACCGGCCAACGTGCGCCTGCAGCAGGCGGGCGTCAGGATCGAGCGACGCAGCATCATGCGTGCCATCACCGCAGAGGGCGCCGTCGTTGAAGACCGGTTCACCGGCGAGCGGCGCACGATTGCGTGCGCGGCGGTCGTCGACTGCGGGTTCCGGCTGCCGGCGCCTCCGGTGCCCGGCGCCCATCACCAGGTCGGTGACTGCGTGGCTCCTCGCACGCTGCTGGAGGCCGTGCTCGAGGGCAGGCGGGCGGCGCGCTCGCTGTGACAACCGCACACCGCATGCGGCCAGCGGCCGTCCTCTGGGACATGGACGGGACGATCGTCGACACCGAGCCGTACTGGATCGAGTGCGAATACGAGCTCGTCCGCGAGTTCGGCGGGCACTGGGACCAGCGCAAGGCGCATTCCGTCGTCGGACTCGACCTCCGCGAGACCGCAAGGATCCTGCAGGAGCAGGGCTCGGTCGACCTGCCGATCGACGACATCATCAATCGCCTGCTCGACGGCGTCATCGAGCGAGTCCGCACACGAGTGCCATGGCGTCCCGGCGCGCGCGAGTTGCTTGCTGCGCTGCGCGAGGCGGGCATTCCATGCGCACTGGTCACCATGAGCTGGACGCGCTTCGCCGAGGCGGTCGTCGAATCACTGCCGCCCGGTTCGTTCGACGCCGTCATCACCGGAGACATGGTGCGGAACGGCAAGCCCCACCCCGAGCCGTACCTCGCAGCCGCAGCGGCCCTCGGTGTCGACCCGCGCCGGTGCATCGCCATCGAGGACTCGCCGACCGGCGCACGCAGTGCCGCTGCTGCGGGATGCCGCACGATCGCCGTGCCCAACGTCGTCGACGTGCCCGACATCGACGGTGTCCGGCGGATTGCGTCGCTCGACGGCGTGAATCCGGCCATCTTCGGGCTCCGCCCACGAGGCCGGTTGCGGCTGCGCCCGCTCGCGGCGCTCACGCTGCTGATAGCCATTGCCGCTGCAGCCGCCATCGTGGTCCGGCGCGACGATCCCCCGCTGCCCGTGATCCCGATGAGCGGGTGGGCTCCGTACTGGGTGCTCGAGAGTGCGGCAGCCACGAT
Source organism: Actinomycetota bacterium (assembly GCA_041178405.1). GTDB lineage: Bacteria > Actinomycetota > Acidimicrobiia > Acidimicrobiales > Ilumatobacteraceae > UBA668. Next base: position 16,317 of record JBEGVK010000053.1, read on the forward strand.
CGACGCCGAGGGCTCGCACTTCACGGAACTGTCACCCTTCTGGTTCGAGGCGCGCGGCGCAACCGACGTCGGTCTCGTCGCCACGCTCGACGAGGATGCTGCCGAGCGCTTCCTCGACACGGCGCGCAGCTCGGGCGCACTCATCATTCCCGCCGTGGTCGACGTGATGCCCACCAATGGGATGGCCTCGGTACTCGCCGACGACGATGCGCGACAGCGTCATGTCGCCACGCTCCTGGCGCTCGCCGAGACGTGGGACGCCGACGGGCTCGACATCGACTACGAGCGCTTTGCCTTCAGCGACGACCGCTCGACCTGGGACACGACCGCCGTCGACTGGATCACCTTCCTCGGTGAGCTCGGAGCCGGCCTCCGAGCTGATGGACGCCTGCTCACCGTTGCCGTGCCGCCGATCTACGACTCGGGACGTACCTCCGATAGCGGCTACTGGGTCTACGACTATGCGGCCATGGGCGAGGTCGTCGATCGCATCCGCATCATGGCCTACGACTACTCCGTCGGCTCACCCGGCCCGATCGCCCCGCTCGACTGGGTCAGCCGTGCCGTGCGCGCTGCCAAGGAAGCCGTCGACGACGACACCAAGGTGGTGCTCGGCATTCCGCTCTACGGCCGCAACTGGGTCGTCGGCACCGAGGGCACATGTCCCGCCGACACTCCGGGACGGGTCGACCCCAACCTTCGCGAAGTCGACCAACTGCTCGATCGCTACGGCGCCACGACGACCTACGACCCGCTGACTGGCGACGAGTGGTTCGAGTACTCGCGCGAGTCGTCTGACGGCGTCACGTCGTGTGTCCAGACTCGGCGAGTCCACTTCGTCGGCCCGCGTGGCGCACGCGAGCGCGTCGACATCGCCCGCCGCGAGCGGATCGGCGGCGTCGCCTTCTGGGCCCTCGGCTTCGACACCCCGGCAGTGTGGGAGGCCGTGCGATCGCTCGCCCTCGACCCAGTGGCGCCGTGACTGGTCGTCAGCTGACTTCGAGCGCCAGCACCGAACGGGGCGCCACCCGGTAGCGGCGGCGCCCGTCGCGGTCATGCGACTCGACGTGCGTGGCCGATGAGAACGCCGGGGCCCAGTCACCCGGTACATCGATGGCAAAGTCCAGCGGCTCCCACCAGGCGTTCACCATCACATACAGGCCGTTCCCGCTCCAGGCGAGCGAGTGCGAGTGGTACGACTCGTCGATCCCGCCGTCGACGCCGTGGAATTCGACCTCTCGCAGCGGATGCCGCCGCCGCAGTGCAGCGAGCACCCTGACCGCGTCGGTGAGCTCGGCCCACTCATCTGCACGGGTCCAGTCGACCCACGACTGCGGACCGTCGATGTCGTAGGGGTTGTCGTGGCCGTCCTGCGATCGGGCGAACTCGTCACCCATCACCCACATCGCCGCACCCGCCGACAGCAGCAGCACTGCGAAGTAGTTCTTCAACTGCTGCATGCGCAGGTCGGCACCGGTGTCCCATGACCGGTGGCGGTCGCTTGTGACGGCGGCCAGGTCGTGCATCGTCAGCCCGTCGTGTGCTGTCACGAAGTTCACCGTCCGCCGCGGCGTGAACGGACCCGGCTCCGAGAACAGGTCGGGACTCGCCTCGGCTCGTCGGCGGACAGCATGTACCAGCCCCGGCTCGCCACGCAGGAGACCACGGACGTCATCGCGGAAGCGGTCGTTCCACTGCCGCCACGACTCCCACGGCCATCCCCTCCCCACCTGGTACGCGCCGAGGTCCCACGGCTCAGCCACGAGGTCGATGCCGCGCTGCTCGGACCACGACGTCACGAGTTCGATCAGGCCGCCACCGTCTCGGGTGAGCAGCGACGCAAGGTCGAATCGGAAGCCATCAATGCCGAGATCTGCGTATCGGTCGAGCGCCTCGAGCACCAGCGTTCGCACGTAGGGATGCGACGGATCGACGTCGTTGCCACAGCCGCTGTCGCTGACGAGCGTGCCGTCGGCATGGCGCCGGTGAAGTGCCGGATCGAGTCCACGCAGGCTGAGTGGCGGCATCTCGCTCCCACCCTCGCCGGTGTGGTTGAAGACGACATCGACCCACACATCGAGACCTCTCGAGTGCGCCGCTGACACCAGCGCGGCAAGCTCCTCTGCGGCGCGCTGCGGCTCTCGGGCGTATCGACGATGGACAGCTCCCCACACGATCGGCATGTAGCCCCAGTAGTTGCTGCGGTCGTCGAAGGGATGCACCGGCATCAGTTCGACGACGTCGACACCGAGCGATGCGACGTGGTCGAGGCGCTCGATGCAACCCAGGTAGCCGCCGCCGAAGCCCTTCACGTGCAACTCGTACACGATCGGCTGCTCGGCTCGATCGTGGAGCCGGGCACGCTGCGGATGCCGCTGCCACCGCTCTCGGATGACACCCCACGGCCCGTCGTCGAGCACGACGACGTCGAGGGCATGCGGATCGACGAGCTGGACGCCATCGACGTCGAGCCGGTACTGGGCACCCGCCGCTACCGATCCGGCCGCGTGCCACTGCTCGCCGTCGAGGCGGCGGGCGGGGATCCGGCCGGCAGGCTTCCCGTCTTCGACCACGATCACGGCGACCGCAGCCGCTGACGGGGCGTGGACGCGGAGGTCCAGCGGCAGAGACTCCCGACCCATGAGGCACCAGCATGGCACCCGACCTAACCTGCTCGGCGATGGATCACGGCACCTCCCCCGCCTCGCCCGCCGACGTCGCGGCGGCGCTCAGCGCGCACGGCTATATCGCCGACGAGGGACTCGCCACGTCGGTCTTCCTCGCAATGACCCTCCGCCGACCGCTGCTGCTCGAGGGAGAGGCTGGCGTCGGCAAGACCGAGGTGGCAAAGGTGCTCTCGCGCTGGACTGGCGGCGAGCTCATCCGGCTCCAGTGCTACGAGGGCATCGACGCCGCCCAGGCCGTCTACGACTGGGACTACAGCAAGCAGCTGCTGCACCTCCGCGCCGCAGAGGCCACCGGCGAGTCGCGTGAGCTCTCCACCGACGCGCTCGAACAGCAGCTGTACCACGAGCGATTCCTGCTGCGACGCGCCCTGCTGCGTGCCATCGACACTGCCGCCGCCGTGCCACCGGTGCTCCTCGTCGACGAGATCGACCGAGCCGACGACGAGTTCGAGGCATACCTGCTCGAGGTGCTCAGCGAGTATCAGATCACGGTTCCCGAGCTCGGCAAGTTCGCTGCAGCGGTCCCTCCCCTCGTGGTGCTCACGAGCAACCGCACCCGCGACGTGCACGACGCCCTCAAGCGACGCTGCCTCTACCACTGGGTCGAGCACCCCGACTTCGAACGCGAGGTCCGCATTGTCAGGCTTCGCGTTCCGCAGGCGACTGACGAACTTGCGCGTCAGGTGGCCGCCGCCGTGGAAGCGCTCCGCGAACTGCACCTCTACAAGCCGCCCGGCGTCGCCGAGACCATCGACTGGGCACAGGCGCTCGCAGCACTCGGCACAGCGACCCTCGACGAGCGGGTCGTGGCATCGACACTCGGCACCGTGCTGAAGTACCGCGAGGACCAGGAGCGAACCCGCCAGCACGGCATCGCCGACCTTGTCAAGCAGGCGTTCGAACGTGGCCAGCGCCACGACTGACTCGGCCGAGCGGATAGCCGTCACCTTCGCCAGGGTGCTTCGCGGTGCCGGCCTGAAGGTGCCGCTCGGCGCAGTGCTTGCCTACGTCGACGCGCTCGGGGCGCTGCAGCTCGGCGAGCGCAGCGACGCCTACTGGGCGGGAAGGGCGACGCTCGTACGCACACCCGAGGACATCCCCCTGTACGACCGGGCGTTCGAGGTGTTCTGGCAGGGGCTGCGCACGGTCGGCGAGACCGTCGCCGACGAGCCCCAGCGCATCACGCTCGCCGTCGATGACGACAGCGATGGCGGCGACAGTGACGACGGCGGCGAGCCATCCGCAGATCCGATGCTCACGCTGCGGTTCTCGGCAGTCGAGTCGCTGCGCGAGAAGGACTTCGCCGAGTACACCGACGACGAGTTGCGGCTCGCCCACGACCTGATGGGACGCCTCCGGCTCGCCGGGCCGCCGCGTCGGTCGTTCCGCTATGCGCCTGCACGCACCGGCAGGCGCAACGACCTGCGCGCCACGATGCGCGCATCGCTGCGCACCGGCGGCGAGCCGCTTCGCCGGCACTGGCGCGAACCGGGCCCGCGGCAACGCCGTCTCGTGTTGCTGCTCGACATCAGCGGGTCGATGGAGCCGTATGCGCGGGCGATGCTCCGATTCGTCCACGCTGCCGTCGCCGGCCGGCAGCGGGTCGAGGCCTTCGCTCTTGGCACCCGGCTCACTCGCATGACAAAGGAACTCGCCGACCGCGATCCCGACACCGCGCTCGCCCGGGCGGCGATGCGCGTCCAGGACTGGAGCGGTGGCACCAGGCTCGGCGACTGCCTGCGCGCCTTCAACGACGAATGGGGTGTGCGGGGCATGGCCCGCGGTGCCATCGTGGTCGTGCTGAGCGACGGATGGGACCGCGGTGATCCCGAGGTGCTGGCCGAGCAGATGGGCCGGCTCGGACGGGTCGCCTACCACGTGGTCTGGGTGAATCCCCTGAAGGTGACGCCGGGCTACGCCCCGCTGGCTCGCGGTATGGCGGCCGCCCTGCCGTTCGTCGACGACTTCGTCGAGGGGCATAGCCTGTCGGCCATGCACCGACTTGCGGCAGTGATCGCCGCCGAGGCACCCCGGAGGCAGGCATCGTGAAGGAGCTCATCGACGACATCGAGCGCTGGCGCAGCGCAGGGCTGCGCATTGCACTGGCGCGAGTCGTCGACATCGAGGGTTCCGGACCACGCGACCCCGGTGCGGCGATGATCGTCAACGAGCACGGTGAGGTGGCAGGCAGCGTGAGCGGCGGCTGTGTCGAAGGCGCCGTCGTCAGCGAGGCACTCGCCGTTCTCGCTGGCGAGGCCGAGCCGCGTGTTGTGTCGTTCGGCTACAGCGACGACGAGGCGTTCTCGGTCGGCCTCACGTGCGGCGGCACCATCCGGCTGTTCATCGAGCCGCTCGACTGGTAACACCGTGACCGCTCCCTCTTCCATCTACGAGCGCCTACGCGAGTGCCTGCGCGGCGAGCAGCCGGTCGCGCTCGTCACGGTCATCGCCGGACCAGGCGTGGGCCGCAAGCTGCTCGTCCTGCCCGACGGGACCACGGAGGGATCGCTCGGGCAGGCCGAGCTCGATCGCATCGTCATCCGCGACACGCTCGCCGAACTCGAGGCCGGGCGCAGCGGCGTTCGTCGCTACGGACCCGAGGGGCAGACCACCCCGGAGGACCTCGCCGACAGCCCCACGCTGACCGTCTTCGTCGAGACATGGGCGCCGCCGCCGCAGATGTGGATCTTCGGAGCCGTCGACTTCACGGCGGCACTCGCCAAGGTCGCCAAAGTGCTCGGCTACCGCGTCACCGTGTGCGACGCCAGAGAGGTCTTCGCCACGCGCCGGCGCTTCCCGATGGCCGACGAGGTCGTCGTCAGCTGGCCGGGGCCGCTCTTCGATCGACGCGGGAGCACACTGACCTCACGTGATGCGGTGTGCATTCTCACCCACGACCCGAAGTTCGATGTCCCGGCGGTGGCAGGGGCACTGAGCACAGGCGTCGGCTACATCGGCGTGATGGGCAGCAGGCGAACGCATGCCACGCGGCTCGAGCGTCTCGCCGAGGCAGGCATCAGCCGGCCCGAGCAGCTCGCCCGGCTGATGTCGCCGATCGGCCTCGATCTCGGGGCACGCACGCCGGAGGAGACCGCCGTCAGCATCTGCGCCGAGATCATCGCCCGCAGGACAGGCCGCGGGGTCCCGAGCCTGCGCGATGGCGCAGGCCCGATCCACTGACGGGGCCCGTCAGCCGATCGGTCCGCCGAAGTCGACGTCGTCCTCGCGGCTCGAGCGAAGGTGTGAGAACTCGACCTCGCCGCCGTACGTGGGGGCGTGGAGGATCGCGTGGTCGATGCCGAGGTACAGCGAGATGTGGCCCGGGTAGTAGACGAGGTCTCCCGGCTGGGCATCGTCACGGGTGAGCGGCGTGACCGTGCGGATCTGGCGGCGGCTCTGCGCCGGCAGCAGCACGTCGGTGGCCGACCAGGCGAAGCTGGTGAAGCCGGAGCAGTCGAAACCCTTCCCCGGCTCGTTGGTGCGCTTGCGATAGGGGGTGCCCAGCTGGGTCATGGCGGCCATCAGCACCACCTGGTGCCGGTGGTCGGCCGCAGCCCAGGCCGCCTTCAGACGCAGGGGGTCGACCTCGATACGTCGGGCGGCCTCCACGGCAATGGCGTCGCGGACGGCGATGAACCGGGCGAGGTAGTCGCCGAGGCCGGTGGTGGCGAAGATCTGCCAGTTGCGGAGCCCGTCGGCCGCCAGGGCCGCCAGGGGGTCGCTCCCGAGCGGAATGCTGTCCACGGTCCACGGCGAGGCGGGCGCCAGGCCGAGGGTCGGTCGGAGTGATGCGCCGAGCGCCGACGGCGCCACGGCCGACGCCGGCGTCACGGCACCGGTGCCGACGACGGAGCCGGCCAGAAGGGCGGCTCCGATCAGCAGGGTCGTTCGGCGGGTCGTCATAGGAGAACGACCCTATCGTCATCGAATTGCAACAATCAACGCGCCTGCAATGATTCCGCAACATTTTCGTCATGCGCCCACTCCCTAGGCTCACCCCGTGCCCAGCGTCGCCGCCCTCCTTGCCGCCGGCGGCGCCAGTCGCTACACGGGGGCCACGCACAAGCTGCTGGCGCCACTGGGCGGGTCGACCGTCTGGGCCACCGCCCTCGAGGCCGTGGTGGCCGCCGGATTCGACCATGTCGTGGTGGTGACGGG
>JBEGVK010000054.1:0-4053 GCA_041178405.1 Actinomycetota bacterium
GCGGGACTGCGGCCCCCTTGCCGAGTGGTGCCGGTGGTGCCGTACGGAACGTCGCGTGGTGGCAGATCACGCTCGCGGCCTTGGCGGTCACCGGGGCGACTGCCCTGCAGTGGTGGCTGGGAGTCATCGCGGTTGTCGTCGTCACTGGTGCCGCCATCGCCGTTCTCCGCCGCCCGCAATCGGCAGCGACGGGCGGCCACACGCCCAGTGCCGATGTCGTCGCCCTGGCCGGTGATCTCATCGAAGCCCGAACGGCTGACGCAGTGGCCGAGGCCGCGCTCCGCGCCGCGATTGAGGTCGAGCAACAGGCCACGGAGAACCTCGACCGGTGCCGGCAGCGGGCACGTGTGGTGCTTGCCGAGTACGGCCTTCCCCAGATCGACACCGCCACCCGCGCAGCACGGCTCCGCGCCGAACGGAACCCCCTCGTCGACGACGAGCGCCTCGTCGCAGGGCTGCAGCGGCAGATCGACGACCTCACGGCGGCGGCCGACGCTGCGAGTGCCGAGCTCGCAGCCGTCGACAGCGAGGCAGCGGCGATCGCTCAGCGGATCGGCGTTGCCCACCTAGGCGCCCAACTCGACGGCGCAACCGGACGGCGGCTGCTCGACGTCGTTCGGGCCCGTCGAGCACACGACGCCAAGGTCGACCAGCTCACCAAGCGGCAGGCAGCAGTGGGCGAACTCCTCCCCGACCTTCCACCCGGGCTCGCCGCAGCGGCGATACAGGCTGAGGTCGACGCAATGGCCGCTCTGCTGAAGGAGCGAACCGGCCTCACGGCAGCGATCGCCCGTGCCCACCAGTCGCTTGATACGGCCAGCGAGCAGGCGAGATCGATTCTCGACGATCCCGAGACGAGCGAGCAGCTCCTTGACTACCGCATCAACGAGCTCGACGACACGCTCACCGAGCTGACCCAGCGGCTCGACGGCTTGCTCGAATCGCGTGGTTCGCTGCTGCACCAGCTCGACGACACCACATCACGTGCCGACCTCGCCGCCATCAATCAGGCGATCGAACAAGCAGCAGCCGATCAGCGCGATATTGCGACCGAGGGCGCTGCCTGGTGGATCGCCCACCGGTTGGTCGCCGACGTGAAGGATGAGGTCGAGGCGAACCAGCAGCCCGAGCTCGTACGCCGGGCGAGCGAACTCGCGAGGCGCATCACTGGCGGACACTGGCAGTCGATCTCCACCGACGAGGGCGAGCTCATGGTTCGCCAAGGTGCCGACTCCATCGCCCAGAAGAGCCTCTCGGCCGGTGCCCGTGACGTACTGCGACTCGTCATCCGACTCGCTGTCGCCGAGGCGCACAGTGCGAAGAAGGGCACAGCGCTGCCAATCATCCTCGACGACCCGACCGCGTCGGTCGACAGCACGCGGGCGCCCCGGCTGTTCGAGGTGCTGGCCGAGTTTGCTGTCCAGCACCAGGTGATCCTGATGACGCACGACGAGCAGACCATCGCCCAGGCCATCGCGGTCGGCGCCGTCGAGGTGCCCATCAACGGCACATGACCTCCTCGTCTCCTGCCGGCTGACAGCGCGCTACACGCCCAGTTCGGCTGCCCTCGCCAGCACCCGCCCGCGTTCGGCGCCGATGGTGGTCGAGTCGCCGTGGCCCGTGTGCACCACGGTGTGGTCGGGCAGCGAGAGCAGTCGGTCGCGGATCGAGCGCAGGATGGTCGGCTCGTCGCTGTAGCTGCGGCCTGTGGCACCGGGTCCCCCGCAGAACAGCGTGTCGCCGCTGAACACCACACCCGATGCCGCATCGTGGAAGCAGCAGCAGCCCGGAGAATGCCCGGGCGTGTGCAGTGCGCCGAGCTCGTGGCCGGCGATTCGCACCACGTCGCCCGGCGACACCGATCCGTCGGGCTGCTCACCCGGCCACACGGCGTCCCACAGCATGCGATCGTCGTCGTGCAGCAGGATCGGCGCATCAACCGTCTCGCGCAGCGGCACGGCTGCGTTGATGTGGTCATTGTGCCCATGGGTCAGCACGATGGCGCGTACCCGCCGGCCGCGTACGGCGGTGGTGATCGCCGCCGCATCGTGCGCAGCGTCGATGACAACCACCTCGCGGTCGTCGCCCACGAGCCAGATGTTGTTCGTCACCTCCCATTCGCCGCCGTCGAGGGCGAAGATGCCGTCGGTGGTGACCAGCTCGATTGCCATCGGCTTAGAGCACCACGACCGAGCGCAGCACCTCGCCGCGCTCCATCTTGTGGAAAGCCTCCTCGACCGCGTCGAGCGAGATCGTCTCGCTGACGAACTTGTCGAGCGGCAGGCGACCCTGCTGGTGCAGCGCGACCAGCATCGGGAAGTCGCGCGACGGCAGGCAGTCGCCGTACCAGCTGCTCTTCAGCGCTCCGCCGCGGCCGAACACCTCGATGAACGGCAGCTCGAGGGTCATGTCGGGCCGCGGCACGCCCACCAGCACCACGGTGCCGGCGAGGTCGCGGGCCTCGAAGGCCTGGCGATAGACAGCGGGATGCCCGACAGCCTCGATGCAGACGTCGGCTCCGTTGCCGCCGGTCACCGACTTGATGAACTCCACTGGGTCGTCCTTGCTCGAGTTCACGGTGTGCGTGGCACCGAACTGCCGGGCCAGTGCCAGCTTGCGATCGTCGATGTCGACGGCGACGATCGTGTGCGCGCCGGCCAGCAGCGCCCCGGCGATGGCCGCGTCTCCCACGCCCCCGCAGCCGAATACCGCCACCGAGTCGCCCCGGCCGACGTTGCCGGTGTTGATGGCGGCCCCGATGCCGGCCATCACGCCGCACCCCAGCAGTCCGGCGGTTGCGGCAGGCACGCCCGGGTCAACCTTGGTGCACTGGCCGGCAGCGACGAGCGTCTTCTCGACGAAGGCCCCAATGCCGAGTGCCGGCGAGAGCACCGTGCCGTCTTCCAGCGTCATCTTCTGCGTGGCGTTGAACGTGCTGAAGCAGTACCAGGGGCGCCCGCGCAGGCAGCTGCGGCACGTGCCGCACACCGCCCGCCAGTTGAGGATCACGAAGTCGCCCGGCACGACATTGGTGACACCGTTACCCACTGCCTCCACCACTCCCGCCGCCTCATGCCCCAACAGGAACGGAAACTCGTCGTTGATGCCACCCTCGCGATAGTGAAGGTCGGTGTGGCACACCCCGCAGGCCTGCACCTTCACCACTGCCTCGCCGGGGCCGGGATCGGGCACCACGATGGTCTCGATCGTCACCGGCGCACCCTTGCTGCGCGCCACTACTCCACGAACGCTCTGCGGCATCTCAGTGTTCTCCTCCTGCACCTGCCCGCATTCCGGGCCGTGCGGCCACGCTAGCCCTGCGGCGATCGTGCAGACCCACGGCCGATCGGCGCCGCACGCAGCGCGCTATGAAGTCGGCGGTGGCAGCACCTGGCCACCCGAGGCGATCGTCGGCACGGCATCCACCGGCCCGCGGCCGCCCGGGTCGAGCCCTTCGTAGCGGCGAAGCGTCTCGATCCTCTCGGCAAGCGGCGGATGCGAGTCGAACAGTCGGCCGATGCTGCTGATGAATCCCCCGCCCCGCTGGCGCTGCAGTGGTGACTCGATCCACAGGTGGGCGGTCGTGGTCGACATCGCCCTCACCACCGTGGTGTCGGCCTCGAGTTTCTCGAGCGCGGCGCGGATGCCCGTCGGGTTGCGGGTGAGTTGCACCGCCGTGGCATCGGCCATCACCTCGCGGCGGCGCGAGAGTGCTGCCTTCAGCAACGTGGCTGCCGGAATGGCGAGCACGAATCCGATGGCCCCTACGGCGAGGAAGGCGAGGCCGATCGCGACTGCGGCGCCGTTGGCACTGTTCTTGCTGCGGCTGTTGCCCCCGCGGAACACGACGGTGGCGAAGTAACCGATGCGCACCAGCACCGTCGAGAGCACCATGATCGCTCCGACCGTCAGCACGACCAGGGTCATGAACGAGGTGTCTCGGTTTCGGATGTGCCCCACCTCGTGGGCGATCACGCCCTCCAGTTCACGGCGCGACAGTCGCTCCATCAGCCCGGTGGTCACCGCCACCGCCGCCTTCTCTGGCTTCAACCC